>NZ_CP101823.1:3100603-3450905 GCF_024498175.1 Haloplanus salinarum | reverse complement strand
GGATCGACACCGGCGGCGCCGTCCGGGCGCGGGCCCCGGTGCCGGTGTCGGAGACGGTCGTGCCGGCGACGTGACGGACCCGCCGCTCCCCGGCGGCGTAGACGAGGCCGCCGACGGCGTACTCGGCCGCGGGGTCCGTGCCGTCGAGGAGTCGGACCGACCGCTCGACGGTCCGGAGGCGACCCTCGTGCAGCGTGAGTCGGCGCTCGTGGGGACCGCTCCGCTCGGCGTCGAGGGCCTCCCCCATCGCCGTCGAGACGCTGCGGGCCTCCGCGGCGGAGGCACTCTCCTCGACGACCGAGCCGGCCGCGACCGTCAGCGCCGCGACGCTGACGACGGTGACCGCCAGCAGGACGGCCACCCCGACGGGCGTCGACTGGGCGCGCCGGCTCATATCATCCCCACCCCCGCGAACACGGCGTGACAGACGGCGACGAGGGCGCCGGAGTGGAGCAGCGCCTCGTAGCGCCCGCGGCTGGCGGTGCCGGCGAACCACCCCGACGCCAGCATCGTCGCCTGGGTGACGACGTAGAGCCGGTAGCGCTCCCGTGCCAGGTCGATGGCCGAGCCCTCGATGACGTGGCCGCCGGGGCCACGCACCGAGGCGAGTTGTTCGAAGCCGTCGAAGACGTGGATGCCGACGGCGACGGCGATGCCGACGACGAGCAGCGCGGTCGTCCAGCCGACGGCGACGTAGGCGAGCAGGTTCGCCCGGAGGGCGCGTTTCTCGTGGTAGAGCCGGCCGATCTCGGTCTGGAGCGTATCGAAGACGGTACCGGCGTCGCTACCGGCGTCGAGGGCCCCGGTGACGAGGCCGACGGTCTGCTCGGCGAGCGGCGTCCCCACGCGGTCGACGAACCGCTCCAGCGCCGCGGTACGGACGTTCTCGTCGAGGCCCGTCTCGGGGGAGGTGAAGCTCAGGTTGAGCGCGAGGTCGGCCACGTCGGGGTCGAGCGGCCCGAAGTCGACGTCGCGGGCGACGAGTTCGACCGCGCGGGGGAAGGGTCGGCCGAGGTTGACGTGCCCGGAGACGGCGTGGACGAAGTCCTTGATCTCCCGATCCTTGGCGTCGTCGAGGCGGGCACGGCGGACCCCGACGGCGCCGACCGGCAGGGCGTAGGCGGCGTAGCCGAGAAGGGCGACGTCGGCGGGCGGATACGCGGCGGCGACGAGGACGCCGACGGCGACGAGGGCCGGCAGGATGGCGACGACGGCGGCACTCGCCGGGTTCCGGGTCGCGGAGGCGAGCGTCGGGAGGAGCCCCGGCGGTCGGCGGTAGTGGACGGTCTGTCCGGGGGGGCGGAGGCCCCCCACGACGATGCTCGCGCCGACGCCGAGGACGAGCACGAACGCGGCGCTGGCGTAGACGACGACGGCGCGGGGCGTGGTCGTGCCGAGCGGCGTCGCGAACGGTCGCGAGAGACCGGGTGAGATGATGGCGAGGACCGTCAGGACGATCACTAGAAGCGTCGGGAGGACGAGCAACACCATGAACACCTCCGAGAGGAGCTCCAGCAGGCCGGCAGCCCGGTCCCTGGCGCGGTCCTGCCGGTGGGCCAGCATCCGACTCTCCATCCGGAGGTAGTTCGCGAGTTCGGTCTCGCCCTGCTGGGCGTGTTCACTGAACTTCAGGAGGAAGGGTGCGAGCAGCTCCCGGGAGGGCGTATCGCGGGCGATCCGTCGCAGTCCCTCGTGGAGGCTCCCCGTGAGGGCGGCGGTGTTCAGCACCTTCCGGATCGAGACCGCCGTCTCGCCGTACGGGTCGGTGGCGGCCACCTTCCGAAGCATCGTCCGGTGGCCGTCGCTCCCCGAGGAGAGGACGTGCAGGTACCGGACCGCACCGGGCAGGGTCCGCTCGATGTCGTTCCGGCGCGCGTTGGCCAGCCACCGGAGGTAGCCGCCGCCGAGGCGGACGGTCGCGGTCTTGGCGAGGCCCCCGAGTGCGAGGCCGGCGGCGGCCACGAGCGCGGTCGTCGACGGGACGGGGAGGTCGAATCGCGAGACAGGGAGGGCGTCGACGACGCCCGACGCCACCGCCGGCGAGGCGTCGGCGGCGACGACGCCGAGGACGACGGTCGGAACCGTCACCGCGAACGCGACCGCCCAGGAGAGGCCGTACACCCGGGCGAGATAGACGTCGAAGCTGAGTCGGAGGTCGGTCCCCCGGTAGCGCTTGCGGTCCCGGACGTGGCGAGCGTCGTCGGCGTGGCGGGCGAAGAGGGCATACAGGACGCGGTCGAGGGTGGCGTCGTGACCGGTCGGTCGCGCGGACGTCCGGGACGTGGCCGCGACCGAACCGCCGTCGGGTTCCGGATCGTCCCCGGCCGGCCGCTCCCCGGTCACGGCCACCCTCCGCGGTGGGGGCGACCCCCCGACCGAGCGTGTCTCGGCCCTCTCGACATGGGGCGAACTGCCCCGTGATCATATATAAACGTTGGACGGCCGTTCTCAGATTTGATTCGCGTCGCGTGCGAGCGGTCAGCCGGCGAACGCGATGGGCATGGGGGCGAAACAGAGGACGCCGAGGAGGAGCGTCACGGCCCCGACCACCTGCCGGGGGCGCCCGACTGGAGACTCGTCGATGGGCGTCGCGGTCCCGGCACGGAGGAAAAGCAGGGAGAGCAGCCCCCAGAAGAGCCAGAGCTGTGCGCCGCGGCCACCCTCGGCGACGAGGAGGTAGGCGCCGAGGCCGAACAGGCCGACGGGGACGAGCCGCTGGACCGACCGGATCCGGTCGCCGATCAGGGAGCGGGTCACGTGGGCGCCGTCGAGTTGGCCGACCGGGAGCAGGTTGAGGAAGGTGACGAAGGCGCCGATCCAGCCGCCGACGACGACCGGGTTGACGGTCCGGCCGGCGCCGTAGCGCAGGGGCTCGCCGAGGAGCGCGGCGATCCCCCTGACGAGGAGGGGGTAGCCCAGTTCGATCCGGGCGACGAGCGTCGACTCCGGCATCGCGACCGGCGGGAGCGTGACGCCGACGGCGGTGACGACGACGGTGGCGACGAGGCCGGCCAGCGGGCCGGCGACGCCGATGTCGAACAGCGCCCGTCGGCTGGGGATGGTGTCTTTCATGCGGATCACCGCGCCGAGCGTGCCGAGGACGTTCGGCATCGGGATGAAGTAGGGGAGCGTCGCCTCCACCTCGTGATACCGGCTGAGGGCGTAGTGCCCGAGTTCGTGGACCGCGAGGACCCCGAGGACGGACAGCGCGAAGGGCCAGGCACGGACGAGGGCGCGGGGATCCGCGAGCGCGTCGATGCCGTACCACTGCGAGCCGGCGAACAGCGTCGTCAGCACCGTGATCACGAACAGCGCGACGTTGGTCCACGGCACGCCGTCGATCCCCGTCGACCGCTCCGTCGCGACGAGGACGTGTTCGCCCATCTCGTAACGGATGTCGACGCGGTAGCCCCGTCGACGGAACAGGGGGGCGATCCGCCGGATCACCGACTCCCGCTCGTCCATCGGCTCGCCGTAGTACCGGACCTGCTCGTCGGCGACGTCGACATCGTAGACGAGAAACGCCTCGGTGAACGACCCCGGATCGGGGAGGTCGCCCGGAACCGTGGGTTCGGCCATCGCACGCGGTAAGGACCCCAGCCACTAGTATTCCTCGCCCGGACCGGCAGCGATGGGGCGTGAGGGGCCACTCACCACCGGTTCCGGTGGGATCGGTCCCGTGCCGAATTCCTCGGTTGGCGGACATATAAGACCGAGGGGGTCGAAGCGCCGGTATGACGCTACTGGTTCCGTTCGACGACTCGGCGCTCGCGGCGGCGGCGCTGAAGCGAGCGTGCGAGTTCGGCGCGTGCCGGGACGAGGCGGTCGTGGCACTGACTGTCGTCCCCGACGACCGGTCGTTCGCGGAGGAACGCGGCTGGATCGGCGCCGACGAGGCCTACCGGCCGGACGACCTCTGTCGGCAGTTCGAGCGCCGTGTGAAGGCTGTCGACGACGCGGTGACGTTTCGGTGTGAACGGCCCGGCGAGAGCGAGGACGCGACGGCGACGACGACCGACGACGTGACCCGGACGGTCCGGGAGGTGGCGGCGGAACTCGACGTCTCCGTC
This sequence comes from Haloplanus salinarum, assembly GCF_024498175.1. Classification (NCBI taxonomy): domain Archaea; kingdom Methanobacteriati; phylum Methanobacteriota; class Halobacteria; order Halobacteriales; family Haloferacaceae; genus Haloplanus; species Haloplanus salinarum. Next base: position 3,446,835 of record NZ_CP101823.1, on the reverse strand, counting down.
CTCTTCGTGGGCAGCGAGAACGCGGGCCGGGTGTCGTCGCCGCTGACCAGCGTCGGCGACCCCCTCTCGTCGGACGCGCGGTACGACGTCCACATCGTCAGGCACGCCGAGTGATACTGTTTATCCTAAGTCATTACCGGTGGTTCGCCGGACCGTCTCGGCGAACCACCGGTAACCAGTTACAATAATCCGTATGAGTCAGGCGGTTTCCCGGACGCCCAGATACCGCCGTACCTCCTCGGCGTTCGCGTCGACCTCGTCGTCGCTGCCCTCGAAGACGATGCGTCCGCCGTCCCCGATGTCGGTGTACGCAGCGACGGCGTTCCGAATGGATCCGCCATAGACGCCCGACACAGCATGTAGATTTCTTCTCTTATATTCGTTTTCGATCCGCTATATTTTGTTCTTATCCGCATCTATATGTAATTCGTCGTATTATTTGGACTATTATGAGACAATCTTGGTCGCGGAGTCACGACGGAGCACGCAGGGACGTCCGGCGAGTGCCGACACGACGCCGGTACCGACCACACGGTCGTGTCGACCGGTCTCGGCGGACCGACGGATGACGTCCGACCCCGACTACGACGTCGTGGTCCGTCACGACGCGACGGTGGAGACACGCGACGGAACGGAGCTCGCGACCGACATCTACCGGCCGGCCGGACCGGAAAGCGGGGAGCCGATAGCCGAGCCGAAGCCGGCGCTGCTCGTCCGAACCCCGTACGACAAACGCGAGCGTGAGCGCGTCGAACGGCAGGGGAACTGGTACGCCGAGCGGGGGTACGTGGTCGCCATCCAGGACGTCCGCGGTCGGTTCGCGAGCGAGGGCGAGTTCTACCTCCTGAAAAACGAGGCCGAGGACGGCGCCGACACGGTGGAGTGGCTGGCCGAGCGGCCGTACTGTGACGGACGGGTCGGGACGATGGGCACGTCCTACATGGCGTGGGTGCAGAACGCGCTGGCGACGCGGGACCCGGCGCCGCTTTCGGCGATGTTCGTCAACCAGGGCGCCGCGAACGCCTGGACGGCGACGCTTCGTCACCACGGCGCGTTCGAACTTCGGTGGCTCACGTGGGCGCTCACCATCGGCGGCGGCTTCGCGAAGCGGGCGCTCGACGACCCCGACGTGCAGCGTCGACTCGCTGCGACCGACACGCGGGACGTCCTCGCGAGCGAGCCGGTGGTGCGTGGCCAGTCGCCGCTCCGGTGGATTCCGAACTACGAGTCGTACGTCTTCGACTACATGACGACGCCCGGCTCCGACGACTTCTGGACGGACCCGAGCATCAACTTCGAGGCCCACTACGACGAGAGCGCCGACGTCCCCACGGTGTATGCCGGTTCGTGGTACGACTCCTACGCGAAGGCGACCTGCGACAACTTCACCGCGCTCGCCGACCGCAAGGAGAGCGATCACTTCCTGCTCATGGGGGCCTGGACCCACGGGGGGCAGTCGACGTGGACGAAGCCGTACGCCGGCGAGACGGCGTTCGGCGCGGCGATGACGCGGGACTACCTGGAGACGAAACTCCGATTTTTCGATCACTACCTCAAAGGGCGTGAAACGTGGGACGAACCGCGGGTGCAGTACTTCCGGATGGGGACCGGCGACGGCACGTCGACGACGGCGGGACGGCTCCGCCACGGTGGCGAGTGGGCGACCGGGACGGACTGGCCGCTCCCGGACACCGAGTTCGTCAGTTACTACGCACACGGCGACGGCCGCCTCGCCCCCGAACGGCCGGCCGAGACGGACTCGGCCACGACCTACGAGTTCGATCCCCGAGACCCCGTCCCGACCATCGGCGGAAACTGCTCCTCGTACTACACGTTCGAACCGCGGCCGGAGTCGATCGAGGAGTTGCCGGTCGCGGATCGACCCACGAAGAGCCTCACCGGTCGCGGCGGCTACGACCAGCGGACCCGACCGGAGACGTTCGGGGCGGAGCCACCGTACGGCCCCCTAGAGGAACGTAACGACGTCGTCGTGTTCCGGACGCCGCCACTGACCGACCCCGTGGAGGTCGCGGGGCCGATCCGCGTCCGTATCTACGCCTCGACCGACGCGCCCGACACGGATTTCACCGCGAAACTCGTCGACGAGTACCCCTCGAGCGCCGACTTCCCGTCCGGATTCGCGCTCAACCTCACCGACTCGATCTGCCGGGCGCGCTACCGGGGGTACCGGCGCGAGCCCGATTTCGTCGAACCCGACGAGATCTACGCGTTCGAACTGGAGCTCTATCCGACGGCGAACGTCTTCGAACCGGGCCACCGCATCCGGCTCGACGTCTCGTCGTCGAACTACCCCCGATACGACGTCAACCACAACACCGGCGACGAACTCTACGGGGGGCGCGAGTACCATCGCGCGACCAACACCGTCTACCACGAGGCGGACCACCCGACTCACGTCGAGTTGCCGATCCAACCGTCGTAGCCGTCGACGGAGGCGGCGATCCGTATTGGAGATACGGACGAATTATCCCGATATCCGTGAGTCATCGCAGATTTGACGCCCACAGTCGTAACGTACTGTCCGATACACAACGTATTTCCGTACGTGCGAACAGTCGGATACGACGGGTGTCGCGATCCGACGGTTGTCGCGGCGGCCGGCACCCGTGTGTCCATGACCGCAAACGTCCGGATACCCGAAACGACGGTGGGAGCGCTTCACGAGGCGATGCGAACCGGCGAGCTGACGAGCCGGGAACTGGTCGAGCGGTACACCGCACGGATCGACCGCTACGACCGGAACGGCCCGGAACTGAACGGCGTCGTCACGGTGAATCCGGCGGCGACAGCCCGGGCCGAAGAGTTGGACAAGCGGCTGGCACGGGAGGGCCGGGTCGGACCGTTACACGGGATTCCCGTCCTGGTCAAGGACCAGGCACTGACCGCCGGTCTCAGGACGACCTTCGGTTCGGAGGCGTTCGAGGACTACGTTCCCGGGACCGACGCGACGGTCGTCTCGAAACTCAGGGACGCCGGCGCGGTCATCCTCGGGAAGACCAACCTCCCGGACTGGGCGGCTGGCGACGCCGGCGTCTCGTCGGTGCTGGGGCGGACGAAGAACCCGTACGCGCTCGACCGCGATCCGGGCGGATCGAGCGCGGGGACGGGGGCTGCCGTGGCGGCGAACCTCTGTGCGGTCGGGATCGGCGAGGACACAGGCGGGTCGATCCGCGTCCCCGCGTCGTGTTGTAACCTCTTCGGAATCCGGGTGACGACGGGGCTGATCAGCCGGGCCGGATTCTCGCCGCTCGTTCCCAGACAGGACACGCCGGGGCCGATGGCTCGGACGGTCGAAGACCTCGCTCGGGTCCTCGACGTCCTCGTCGGCTACGACCCCCAGGATCGGGCGACGGGCGTGACCCGGATCTCCAGCGGAGATTCGTACCTCGACGCGGTGGGGGCAGCGGACCTCGAGGATATCCGGATCGGCGTGTTACGGCAGGCCTTCGGGAGCGACGACGAGCGGGCCGAGCCGGTCACCGCGGTCGCCGAGGACGCGATGGCGTCGCTGTCGGCGGCGGGGGCCGAGCTGGTCGACCCGGTGTCGATCCCCGATCTGGACGCCAAACTCGACGAGACGTGGCTCTACGGCGTCCGATCGCGGGCCGCACTCGACGACTTCCTCGACGGACTGGCGGGTGCGCCGGTCGACAGCTACGGCGACCTGTACGAGCGGGGATCGTACAACCACGGGCAGGAGTTGCTGGACGTGATCGCGGAGGGACCGGCGACGCCGACGACGCGACTCGACTACTGGCGAAAAGTCGCCGCACAGACCGACCTCCGGCGGGACGTGCTGGCGGTCCACGCCGAACACGACCTCGACGCACTGGCGTTCCCCGACGTGAAGGTCGTCCCGCGGCCCGCGGAGCGGATCGGCACGGGGGACCGGGCGTCGTCGGCCGAGACGTACATGACGAACACCTACATCGCCGCGCAGTCGTCCTGTCCGGCCGTGTCGATGCCCGGCGGGTTCACCGACGACGGGCTTCCGGTCGGCGTCGAACTCGTGGGTCCCCCACACCGGGAGCGGCGCCTCCTCTCCATCGCGGCGGCGTACGAATCGGTCACCGAGACACGAGTGCCGCCGTCGGCGGCGCCGGAACTGTGATACGGATATTGTAAGTCGTTACCGGTGCTTCGCCGGACTGTCTTGGCGAACCACCGGTAAACAGTATGAGTCAGTCGTCGCTCGGCGCCGCGCCGGACGAGACGACGGCGGTGTCCTGCCAGGCGTACCGTCCGACGACCAGGCCGAGGACGGCCATGCCGACGCCCACGAACGCCGCTGGCGCACCGAACGGTTCGCCGAGCGCGTTCCAACCGGGACCACAGACCGCCCCGAGGACGATGGAGGCCAGCACCGCCTTGCCGGAGGTGTTCCGGTAGTAGAGTGCCACGTACACGGGGATGAGGAGCGCACTCGTCAGCAGGATCGCCCGCCAGTTGTAGAGGCTGATGATCGTCCCCGGCGGGTTGACCGCGGCGGCGGTGGCGACGACCCCGAAGCCGACAGTCGAGACGCGGGAGACCAACAGGAGACGGTCGTCGTCGGCCTCGCCGTCGACGAAGTAGTCGTAGAGGTCGTGGGCGGCGGTGACGCCGCAGGCGTGGAGCCGCGTGTCGGTCGTCGAGAGGATGCCGCTCATGATGGCGACGATGATGATCGTCCCGATAGTCGTCGGGACGTAGTCCATGATGAGCACCGGGAACGCGCGGTCGACATTCTCGACGGCCAGCCCGGCGCCGTTGAGCGCGACGGTCGTCCCGGCGCCGAGCATGACTAGCATGACGTAGAACACCGAGAGGATGAACCCGGCCGCCGCGAGGTGGAACTTCGCCGTCCTGATGCTGTCGGTCGCGTTGATCCGGACGACGGTTGACTGGGAGGTGAAGATGGTGCCGAAGAAGGCCACGATGGAGGCGGCGACGCCGAGAAGGGTGTAGGCCCCGTCGCCGAGCGGCGCGACGTTGGCGGGATCGAGCGCCATGAACTGCTGGTTCAGGCTCGTGAGGCCGCCGAGATCGAACACCATGTACGCGAGGGCGACCGCGACGGTCGCCACCATCAGCGTTCCCTGGGCGAGGTCGGTCCACGCCACGCTGACGAGCCCACCCATCACGGTGTAGAGGATGAACACGCCGCCGATCACCCAGATCATGTACTGATACGGGACGCCGGTGATGGTCGTCACGAGCAGTCCCGCACCGACGAGTTGCATGATGAGATAGACCCACGCGTTGGCGAGGAGGACACAGCCCGTGATCGGCCGTGCGACCTCCCGACCGGTGAGTTCGGCGATGATGTCCGGGAACGTGATGTGGTTGAGTTCCCGGACCTTGTGAACGACGAAGTAGAGGCCGCTGATACCGAGCATCAGTCCGAAGACGATACCAGTGACGATGGAGTATCCACCGCCGTAGACCGAACCGACGAACCCGATCACGCTCACCGCGCTCACGAAGTTGGCGACGTACGACCACGTCGCCAGCGTCGGGCCGAGTTCCTTGCCGTACACCCAGTAGTCGCTCACGTCGTCGGTTCGGAGGTACGCCCACGCGCCGATGGCGAGGACGCCAAGCAGGTAGACGACGAAGACCCCGAGATACGCCGGGTTGACGTCGCCGGCGCCCGTCTGGAGCGTGACGCCGAGGCTAGACATTCTCGTCCACCTCGGAGGGCGGTTCTTCGCGGATGTATTCGTCGACTGGCTGTCCCATGATGACGTGAACGATCACGTAGTGGGCCGTTCCGAGGCTCCCGGCGACGAGCGTCGCCACGAACACGAGGAACATCCCGGTCGGCATACCGAGCACTGGCATGGTACACCGGGAGCGTATCTACCCCCGATAATAAATTCTTTGTACATATGTCCTAATATTCGTCCAAAGAAGTCAAGAACACCGTATTTATGCTGGGATAGCACGAAATACAATACCGAATTTGGGTAGTTAGTTATCGTATCTGAATACGGGAGTTCGGCGATCCGGGATCAGTCGGCCCGGGAGGCCGGGAGGCCGCCCTCGATCAGCAGGTCGGCAGTCGAAGCCGCCATCACCTTCGTGGCGGTCACCAGCGCGTCGATCGGAACGTATTCGTCGTCGACGTGGGCCTGTTCCAAGAGACCCGGACCGTAGACGATACACTCCTCGATGCCCGCGTCGTTGATCACGAACCGCTGGTCGTCGGACCCGGGGGAGACGACGAACTCGGGGTCGTCGTAGAACGCACCGATCTCCCGCGCGTACGTTCGGGCGACCGTACAGTCCCGTGACGCGCTGGTCGGCTCGGCGACCATGATCTCGTCGTACCCGAACGTGACGCCGGTCGCCGCCCCGGCGTCCGCGAGTAGCCCCTCGATCTCCGCCCGCGCCTCCTCGACGGTCTCGTCCGGCACGAGCACGCGGTAGAACGTCGCCCGACACCGGTCGGGGACGACGTTCTCGGAGTAGCCGGCGTCGATCATCGTCGCCGAGACGTCCGCACGCCTCGACTGCGGCGGCGTGACCGGGAGCTCCGTCGTCCGGTCGTGGAGTTCGCTCTCGTACTCGTCGACACGGGCGAGAAGCGCCTGCATCGCCGTGATCGCGTTGGTCCCGTCGTGTGACATACAGCCGTGGGCCTTCTCGCCGTGTGCCGTGACGTGAAACTTCAGGACGCCACGGTGACCGAGACAGACACGTGAGGCGTCGAAACACTCCGTGTAGACACAGTAGTCGGTGTTCGTCTCGTGGACGTAGCCCTCGTCGACGAGGTACGCGAGGCCGGTGAACCCGCCCGTTTCCTCGTCGACGGTCATGCTCTGGGTGATCGACCCGCGGGGGACGACGCCGGCCGCTTCGAGGGCGTCGACGGCGAAGAGGCTGGCCACGATACCCGACTTCATGTCGCTCGCCCCCCGGCCGTAGACGCGGCCGTCCTCGACGATCGGATCGTAGGGGTCGTAACCCCAGTCCTCGCCCGCGGGCACCACGTCGAAGTGGCCGGTGAAGTGGACGTCCGGCCCCGGCCGCTCGGCCGTCTTCCGTCCGAGGACGTTGACCCGGTCGTGGTCGGTTCGCTCCGGGTAGTGGTCGGCGACGACCGCCTCCGGGACCGTCACCGTCTCGACGTCGTATCCGCGTTCGTCCATCGCCTCGACGAGAAAGGCGGCACCCGCCCGATACCCCCGACCCGGCGGGTTCTCGGTCTCGATGGCGAGGAAGTCACACAGGAACTCGACCATCTCGTCGACGCGCTCGTCGACCGCGTCGTAGATCTCCCGCCTGTCGACCGTCCCGGTCACCTCGGGTCCCCGTGTCGGATCGGCCGTCTCCGCCGGGCGAGGAGCAGTGACGTGAGCGGTGTCACTCCAGAAGCTCCCGGACCGACGCCTTCAGCGTTCGGAGGCCGACCGCGGCCTCGGCCGGATCGACGCTCTCGTCGTAGGTGTGGGCCTGACCGAGCTCCCCCGGCCCCCACGTGATCGCCTCGATGTCGGCGTCGTTGACGAAGTTCCGAACGTCGGTCGAGCCCTTCACACCCCAGGGATCGGGGGAGATGTCGGCGTGTTCGGCCGACTGCTCCCGGAACACGTCCGCGAGATCGCTGTCGACGTCGATCGCCGCCGACTCGTAGGTCCGGGTGCGTTCCCACGACGTCTCGATCCCGTGGTCGGCCTCGACGTCCGCGAGCAGCGCGTCGACCTCGTCGTCGATAGCGTCGGCCGACTCCGAGGGGAGGAACCGACGGTCGATGGTGATAACGGCGTCCTCCGGCACGACGTTCTCTTTCGTCCCGGCTTCGATCTTCGTGACCGTCGCGTGGGCCTGCCCGACGAGTTCGTCCTCGCGGTCGGCAATCTCGGCGTCGTAGGACTCCAGCGCGTCGAGCACCGGCCGAGCGTTCGTGATCGCGTTGTCGCCCTGCTCGGGTCGACTGGCGTGCGAGGGGTCGCCCGCGACCGTGATCTCGTACCACGCGAGTCCCTTCTCGCTGGTCGCGGTCCGCATCCCCGTCGGTTCGAGCACGACGCCGTAGTCGCCACCGTACCCCCGTTCGAGGAGCGTCTTCGTGCCGGGTTCACCCGTCTCCTCCCCGATCGCCGCGTGGAAGACGATCGATCCGGAGAGGTCATCGGTGCCGATCTCAGCCCCGAGATCGGCGAGGGCCATCATTCCGACCGCGACGCCGGTTTTCATGTCGGCGCTACCGCGCCCGTAGAGCCGTCCGTCGTCGATCTCGGCGGCGTAGGGCGGGTGGGTCCACTCGTCACGATCACCGGCCGGAACGACGTCGATGTGGCCATTGAGGACGACGGTCGGCTCACCGTCGCCGACCCGGGCGACGACCTGCGGGCGGTCCGCGTACGGTTCGTGAACGAACGTGGCGTCGATACCACGATCGGTCAGCCACTCGTGAACGAACTCCGCGACTCGCTTCTCGTGTCCGGGTGGGTTCTCCGTCTCCAGCGAGACCAGTTCGCCGATGAGGGCGGTCAGTTCGTCGTCGGTCCGCGAGTGTTGGTGTGACATCGTTGGTCGTCGAGGACGGCCGGGCGGTCGTCCGGCGAAGCGGTCCGCGGCTATCCGCGAGCGGGAGCGACCCCAGCCACGGGCCGAACCGATGACCGGAACGCCACACCGTGGGCCGGCCGCCAACTCACTCCCTGTTTTACAATATTGCGTGATATAATTACTGGTGTATGAAATTTTGTGCCAATCTATTTCGATTGTTTGGCGAATATAGGGATCTAGTTACACGAGACGACGGATCCCCCGAAGCGTGGTATCGGGAGCCGGCCAAACGGTCACGGACGAACGGTCAGGTTTTTGTCGTGGGACGGCGTGGCGACTGGTATGGCAACACGTGGTTCCCGTGGATCGGGGGGTGCGGGCGCACAGCTCCCCGAGGTCGTCCCCTTCGACCTCGCTCATCTGACGCGGCTGAGCTGGGAACTCGGTTCCCGAGTGATCGACGACGACGGCGTCTCGTGTCACGGCGAGTGGGAGCACCGCGACGCGCTCTGGGCGGTGTCGGTCTTCGACGTGACGGGCGAGACGGTGGTCGTACAGGTCCGGACGCCGACGGGCCGAGAGCACTTCTACGGCGCCGCCCGCATGGACTTCGAGGCGGCCCGACCGGCGCTCGACGCCGCACCTGCCTGGCGATCACGGGGCTGACGCGTTCCCACCGCCGTCGTTCTCGGAGCTGATTCTCCCAGGCCGTAGTTATTCCAAGGGACGGGAGGCACTACGAACGATGGAGAGGCTGTCGACACGGCAGGGTGGGTCGCTCCTCGTGAGTGGCGGCCTCCTGCTGGTGGTCGTACACCTGACGGCGGTGGTGCGAGCGTGGCCCCGACCGGAGGCGATGGCGGTGCGAGGCCTCCTACCGCTGCTCGTCGCGCTGAGTGTGGTTTGGGTCGGGGTGTCGATGTTCCGGGGTGGCTACGTCCCCGAGGGATCGGGGGAACGGATACTGGCGTGGGTCGGCGGTGGGGCGGCGGTGTTCGCCGTGGCCACCGCGTGGCTGTTTCTCACCGTCACGGCTCGCGGGCCGACTGCTACGCCCGTCGAGTACGTCCTCTTCGGCGGGGTGACACTCGGCGCCGCCGTGGGACTCGCCGTCGGCGTCTACGACGCGCGGGTGCGGCGGCAGCGACGACGGACGGAACAGTTGACCCGGATCAACGACACGCTCCGCATCGCGACCCGGGAGGTCGTGAACGCGACCGATCGCGAAGAACTCGAGACCACGGTCTGTGAGCAACTCACCCGGTCGAACGTCTACGACAGCGCGTGGATCGGACGGTACGTACCGGAGACGGAGAGCGTCAGGCCGGTGGCGTGGGCGGGTCACGAGGAGGAGTACATCGAATCGCTGGATGTGAGCGTCGACCCGTCCGATCCGGTCGGCCGAGGACCGGGCGGGAAGGCGATCAGGACGAAGGAGATACAGCCGGTTCAGGACGTGTTCGCGGAGCCGAGTCTGGAGCCCTGGTGGGATATGCTGGCCGAGAAGGGCGTCGAGTCGATGGCGGTCGTCCCGCTGGTGGGCGAGGACGCCGTCTACGGGTTCCTCAGTATCTACGCCAACCGCGGGAACGTGTTCGACGCGACGGAGCAGGAGGCGCTCTCCGATCTGGGCGAGAGCATCGGACACGCCCTCGATTCGATGACTGCGAGGGACCGACTCGCGCGACGCGAAGGGGAACTCGCCCGGCAGAACGAGCGCCTCGACGAGTTCGCGAGCGTCGTGAGTCACGACCTCCGAAACCCGCTGAACGTCGCACAGGGCAACCTCGAACTCGCCGTCGAAACGGCGGAGGGGGACGACGCGTACCTGGAACGGGTGTCGTCGGCCTTGGACCGCATGGACGAGTTGATCGACGACGTGCTCACGCTTGCGCGGAACGGCCGGACGGTGAGCGAGTTCCACCCCGTCGACCTCGAGTCGGTCGTCGAGAGGGCGTGGAACACGACCGACACCGAGGGCGCGACGCTCGTCGTCGAGAGCGACCTCGGGACGGTGCAGGGCGACGAGCAACGCCTCGCACAGGTGTTCGAGAACCTGTTTCGGAACTGCGTGGAACATGGTTCCACCGATAACCGGCCGGAGACCGAGAGCTTCACGCGCGGAACGGCCGACGGAGCGGACCGGGGCGGCGACGCCACAGAGGGGGTGACGACGGTCACCGTCGGGCGCACGGACGGCGGCTTCTACGTCGCCGACGACGGGCCGGGGATCCCCGAGGACGAACGCGAACGGGTGTTCGAGACGGGCTACTCGACCGATCCGGACGGGACGGGGTTCGGACTCAACATCGTGCGGAACATCGCGGAGGCTCACGGGTGGTCGGTCGGCGTGACCGAGAGCGCGGATGGGGGCGCCCGATTCGAGTTCGACGGCGTCGCCGCCGGCGGGGACGAGCGGGTGGAACCCCCGCGGTTCGAGGACGAGTGAGGTAGGAGGGCGGGGAGCGTCGAATCGACGTTCATGGGCGCTCGGGCGGCGTGAGATCCCCGTGTGAGGATACCGACGGGACGGGTCAACTCCCCGAATATCACGGGTGACGGCTCAGCCGACCCTCGACGTAAAATCGTGTGACGAGGCACCACCGCTCACGATCCGCCGTGCGACCGGCGTCGACGCCTCGATGCGGGGGCTCTGTCGGACCGTCGACGCCGGGAGACGCCACGCTCATCGACCGGGAGCGTCTGACCGACCGGCAGGTCGAGGTGGTCGAGACCGCCCACGAGAAGGGCTACGTCGAGTACCCTAGGGGGACGAACGCCGCGGAGGTGGCCGCGGAACCGAACGTCCACCCGTCGACGCTCGCCGAACACCTCGCGGCCGCCCAGGCGAAACTCCTGGACCAGCTCCTCGCCGAGTAGCCGGCTGGGTCAGGACCCGTCGAGCAGCCCCGTCAGCCGCCGACGCCGCTCCGGAACCCGCGCTGGATCGTCATGGCGTGGGCGTAGTCGGCCTCCGAGAGGACACCCGCCAGCGTCCCGTCGCGTTCGACGATGGCGTCGATACCGCCCATCCCCTGGAGTTGGACCAGGGTATCGAAGGCGTCGGCGGTCGCGTCGATCCGGGGCACGTCGCGCATGATCTCCCGGACGGTCATCGAGGAGTGATCCCCACGGGGGGCATCCTTCAGGTCGTCGAGCGTGACGATACCGACGGGGGTGCCGTCGTCGTCCGTCACGAGGTGGACCGGCCGGCGGTCACGGAGCAGGCGGGTGCCGAAGTCCTCGACGGTCGTCGACGCGGCGACGGTCGCGGGGTCGCCGGTCATGATGTCGCCGACGATGATGCCGTCGAGGAGCTCGTCGAGGAGGACCGTCTTCGACTCCGTCGTCGCGGCCCCGTAGATGAAGAAGGCGAGGAGCAGGAGGATGATCTGGAAGTTGAGGACGCCCACGATGGCAAAGAGAAAGGCGAAGCCGACGCCGATCCGCGCGGCGATCCGGGTCGCGGTGCCGTAGGGGTACGACCGGGCGAGCAGCGCACGCAGGACCCGGCCGCCGTCCATGGGGAAGGCCGGAAGGAGGTTGAACCCCGCCAGGACGACGTTCGTGATGGCGAGCCAGCCGACGACGAACCGCGACACCTGGAACGAGCCGGGGAGAAGGAGGACGCCGGCATAACAGACCGCGGTGACGAGGAGGCTGGAGACGGGGCCGGCGATGGCGATCCAGAACTCGCGGTCCCACTCCTTGGGGAACGTCGTCAGGGCGGCGATACCGCCGAGGATCCAGAGGGTGATCGATTCGATCTCCAGCCCGTAGCGCTGCGCAACCCACGAGTGACCGAGTTCGTGGACGGTCACGCTCACGAACAGCCCGACCGCCGCAGCGATGCCGATCAGCCACGGGGTCGATCCCGCGCGGAGGCGGGCGAGGTCGAACCCGACGCCGGTGAATCCCTCGATGAACCCGGCGTAGAGTTCGATCTGTTGGCCGCTCCCGATCAGCCACGCGAGGATGGGAAGAAAGAGCAACAACGACGTGTTGATGCGGATCGGGATGTCCCAGATCTCGGTGATCGTGTAGCTTCGCATACGGACAGTGGCGCGGCGGGACAATTAACAGGTGGTTCGTGGATCGGAATCGTCGCCGGTTGGCAAACGCTTATGCGAACCGATCCGGTACGGTCGACGGACCAATGACCGTTCGACTGCTCGATTTCTACGCCGACTGGTGTGGCCCGTGTGACGCACAGGACCCGATTCTGGAGGAACTGGCCGAGGACTACGGGGACGTCGAGTTCGAGAAAGTCGACGTCGAACAGAACCAGGACACCGCCAACGAGTATCAGGTACAGTCCCTCCCGACGGTGGTCGTCGAGAACGACGACGGCATCGTCGACCGCTTCGTCGGCGTCACCCAGCGACCCGACATCGAGGACGCCCTCCAGCGCGCCGGCGCGTAACCCGCTTTCTCCCCCGCTCTCCGCACCCGCCAGCCGTGAGGCTACCGACCGGCGCGGCGGCCGCCCGAATCACGGCGTTCGGAGCCGTGGCTGCCGACCACAGCAAACGGTGCTTAGTTCCCATTTTGTACCCGCTGCTTCCCAAAATTATTTGTTCTCTTGGACATATGTCGAAGTATGAGCCGCAACAGTGAAACGTCCCGAATCGCATCGCACACGGAGTACGCCCGGACCCGGGTCCGGTGTGTCGGCTGTGGGCAGATCGCTCCCGCCGATGGCGACGGTATCGACCGGAAACTGTGCGTACGGTGTAGTGGCTGACCGATGGCGGCCACGAACCCGCCGGCGACGACGGAGCTGCGCTCGACGCCCGAGTTCGAACTGGAGTGTCTCTTCGACGACCCCGCTGACCCGTCGGAACTGACCATCTTCTCCCCCGAGAGCGGGAACATCGCCACGGAGTGGGTCACCGCCGATCGGTCGACCGCCCGGTCGCTCGACCGGATGCGCTGAGGGACCCGGAACGCTTTGTCCGTCGCACCCGTAAGGTAGGTCGTGACTCGCCCGTCGGCGGCCACGGTCGACGACCCGGACGTCCGGAGCGGCGACGGCGCCGATCCGGCCGTCGACCTCGACCCCGCGGTCGCCGCGGACCTCCGGCGCCTCCGCGACCTGAGTCGCCTCCTCGACGACTCGATCCGCGTGCCCGGCACCCACTGGCGGATCGGCCTCGACCCGGTGATCGGCCTCGTGCCGGTAGTCGGCGACGCGGTCGGCGCCGCCCTCGCGGCGTACGTCCTCTCGGTGGCGGTCCGCACGGGCGTCCCGCGGGCGACGCTGGCGCGGGTGGCGTTCGTCCTCTGGATCGACGCCGTCGTCGGGGCCGTCCCCGTCGCCGGCGATCTGTTCGACGCGTACTGGAAGGCCAACCGCCGGACCGTGGGGCTGCTCGACGCCCGGCTCGCCGATCCGGCGTCGGCGGCCGCCGACAGGCGGTACCTGTGGTCGGTCGGCCTCGGGGCCGTGGGCCTCGGCGTGGCGACCATCGTCGCCCTAGCCGCGCTCGGCTGGTGGCTCGCCGGCGCCCTGGGAATGGTAACTTAATTACGCGCGCCGCCCCGTTCGGCGGTATGACCCTCCTGGACGACGCGCGCCGACTCGCCGCGACGGGGCCGGTGTGTGACGCGTGTCTGGGGCGCGTGTTCGCCGACCGGAGTTTCGGACTGACCAACGCCGAGCGGGGCCGGTCCCTGCGGATCGCCGCCGCCCTCGACGACGACGACGACTTCGACCCCGTCGACACGGCCGACTGCTGGGTGTGCGAGGGCCGGTGTACCGAGTTCGACGACTGGGCGGCCCGGGCCGCCGACGCCGTCGAGGGCGTCGAGTTCGACACCTACCAGGTCGGCACCCGGACGCCGCCGCTGATCGAGGAGAACGAGCGCCTGCTCCGCGAGGAGGTCGACGCCGAGCCGGACGCGGGCGAACCCTTCAAGATGGAGTTCAACCGCGAAGTGGGCAAGCGGATCGGCCGCCGCGTCGACGCGGAGGTCGACTTCGAGCGCCCGCACGTACAGTTCGTCCTCGACGTCGCCGACGACCGGGTCGAGACCACGATCAACTCCGCGTTCGTCTACGGCCGGTACCGCAAACTCGAACGCGGGATCCCACAGACCGAGTGGCCCTGCCGGGAGTGTAACGGCAGCGGTCGCCGGGGCCGGGAGCCGTGTGACCACTGCGACGGGAGCGGCTACCTCTACGACCGGAGCGTCGAGGAGCTGATCGCGCCCGTCGTCGAGGACGTGATGGACGGCGTCGACGCCCTGTTCCACGGCGCGGGCCGGGAGGACGTCGACGCCCGGATGCTCGACACCGGCCGGCCCTTCGTGGTCGAGGTGAAGGAGCCGCGGCGACGCCGGATCGACGTCGGACGACTGGAGTCGGACGTCAACGCCTTCGCCGACGGCGCCGTCGAGGTGACCGGGCTCCGGCTCGCCACTTACGGGATGGTCGAGCGGGTGAAGGAACTCGATGCGAGCAAGACCTACCGGGCCGACGTCGAGTTCGATGCCCCGGTCGAGGCCGACACCCTCGCCGCAGCCCTCGACGACCTCGACGGGGCGACGGTCGAACAGTACACGCCCCAGCGGGTCGACCACCGGCGGGCGAACCTGACCCGCACCCGCGAGGTGTACGAGGCGACGGGCGAACTCGTGGATCCCCGTCACGCCACGGTCGAGATACACGGCGCCGGGGGCCTCTACATCAAGGAACTCGTCTCCGGGGACGAGGGACGGACCGAACCGAGTCTGGCCGGCCTGCTCGGGGTCGACGCCCGCGTCACGGCGCTCGACGTCCTCGCCGTGACGGGTGAGGACGAACCGTTCGAGGACGAGACGTACTTCCTGTAGGCGCTGCGTACATACCGCTCCGGTGCCTACGGGACCACATGACCGACGACCACGAGGTCGCGACGCTCGCGGGTGGCTGTTTCTGGTGTCTGGAAGCGCCGTTTCAGGAACTCGCCGGGGTCCACGGCGTCACCTCCGGCTACTGCGGCGGCGACGTCCCCGACCCCTCCTACGAGGCGGTCTGTTCGGGGTCGACCGGCCACGCCGAGGCGATCCAGGTCGAGTACGATCCCGCGGTGGTGAGCTACGAGGCGTTACTGGAGGTCTTTTTCGCCCTCCACGACCCGACGACGAAGGACCGACAGGGACCCGACGTCGGCTCGCAGTACCGCTCGGCCGTCTTCTACCACGACGAGGCACAGCGGGAGACCGTCGAGGCGACCATCGAGCGCCTGGCCGACGCGTACGACGACCCTATCGTCACCGAGGTCGAACCCGTAGAGACGTTCTACCCGGCCGCGGAGTACCACCAGGACTACTACGCGAACAACCCCGAACGGGCGTACTGTCAGGTGCAGATACGGCCGAAGATGCAGAAGGTCCGCGAGACGTTCGCCGACCGCGTGGCCGGGGCCGAGGAGTGAGTGTCGGCGCGGACGAACGTCGACACGGGCGAACGGGGAGACGTCAGCCGCCGAGCGTGGCGAACGCGAACACGAGCACGAGATACGACAGGACGACGACGACCGAGACCACCGGAACCAGCGAGAGGTACGCGTAGCTCCCGTCGTCGACGTCGGCGTCGCGGGCGGGTTCGTCCGCGTCGATGGCCTCGGCGGGGGGCATCACCTCGGGGAGTCCCTTGCGCCTCGCGTCGAACTTGTTGAGCGCGAGCACGGCGATGACCGTCAGGACGAACGCGAGCGGGAGCGCGATGAAAGGGGTCCGGAGCCCGAAACCGTAGAGCAACAGGACGACCACGGTGACCCCAGCGGCCGTCGCGGCGAGCGGGATCTGCGTGTTGACGTGGTCGATGTGGTCCGAACCGGCGAAGATGGACGACATGACCGTGGTGTCGCTGATGGGCGAGCTGTGATCGCCCCAGATAGCGCCGCCGAACAGCACGCCGAGCAACACCGGGAGGATCGACGGCCCGACGAGTTCGTAGCCGAGCGGGATCGCGATTGGGGTCAGGATACCCATCGTTCCCCACGACGTGCCCGTCGTGAACGCGATGAACATGGCGGCGACGAAGATGATCAGCGGGAGGAAGCTCCCGGGAACGCCGCTACCCACCATCGTGTCGACGATGAACTGGGCGGTACCCACGTTCTCGGCGGCGAGGCCGATGGCCCACGCGAGGACGATGATCGCGATGGCGATGTTCATCGTCTTGAAGCCGGAGATGATCGTCTCGCTCGCGGCTTCGAGATCCATCGTCCGGAGGCCGAGCGCGCCGGCGAAGCCCGCCAGCATGAACGCGAAGGCGCCGTACAGCAGTCCGAGCGCCACGTCGGTCTCCTGGAACGCGGTGGCGACGTCGACGTCGGGCTGGTAGCCGCCGCCGAGCCACCACATCGAGACCAGCCCGACGACCAGCAACACCAGGATCGGAACGAAGAAGTTCACGAGCGAGGGGTTCCGCTCGCTCGGTTCGCCGACGTCCTGGGAGACGTTCGAGAGGGCGGTCGCGTCGTCACGGATCGTCTTTCCCGTCGACCGGGCACGCCACTCGGCGTCGAGCATCGGCCCGAAGAACCGCTGGGTGAGCGAGATGAACCCGACCATGAAGAAGGCCATGAAACAGTAGATGTTCCAGGGAATGCTCTGGAGGAACAGGCCGAAGGCGCTGACCCCGAGTTCCGAGAGCGTCACGTCGACCGCCTCGAACCCGACGATGACCATCGACACCTGAAACCCGATCCAGTTCGAGACGGGACCGAACGTCGTCACCGGCGACGTCGTCGAGTCGAGGACGTACGCGTGCATCTCCCGCGAGGACTGGTTCTCTTGGGAGAGTTCCCGGGTCGCGTTCCCGGTGACGACGGTGCTGGTGTACGAGTCGAAGAAGATGAACACGCCGATGAGCCAGGTGAGGATCTGGGAGTCGCGGGCGCTGTCGACCCGGTCCCCGATCCACCGCTCCAGCGCCAGAATCCCCCCGGAGCGATAGATGAAGGCGGCCCCGGCTCCCATGAACATGATGAGGAGGATGAACTTCGTGTCGAACGGCGAGCGGACCACCTCCACGAGCCAGTCCATGGTGAGCGCGGTGGCCGCGATGGGGTTCCAGCCGGCCACGATCAGCGCCCCGATCCACACGCCCGCGAACAGCG
This sequence comes from Haloplanus salinarum, assembly GCF_024498175.1. Lineage (NCBI taxonomy): Archaea > Methanobacteriati > Methanobacteriota > Halobacteria > Halobacteriales > Haloferacaceae > Haloplanus > Haloplanus salinarum. Next base: position 3,429,208 of record NZ_CP101823.1, on the reverse strand, counting down.
ACACCAGCACCTGCCGGGTCGTCATCGCGAGGACGATGGCCAGCAGTGGCGGCGCTAACGCGAGTGCTCCGTACGAAGTCGCCATACGGCAGGGATAGTTGTCATTCTGACATAATAGTTGGGGTGCGATCCCGCGTCGATCACAGCCCAACGCTTATGTCTCGTCGCTAACGTAACTACGGAGGGTTCACCATGTGTCACCACCGCAAACCGATCGAACTGATCGCCCGGCGCGAGGCGGACGGGGAGGAGGCCGACGACGAGGAGGCCGCCGAGACGCCGACGCTGACGCCACCGGCCGACGACTGATTCGCGGATCCGAACGGCTTTGACGCGCCCTCGCCACCTGCGGGTATGATCGGCGCCGACGAGGCGGGGAAGGGACCGGTGTTGGGTCCGATGGTCGCGGCCGCGGTCCGGGCGCCGGGGGACGCGCTCCCCGACGGCGTCGACGACTCGAAGCGGCTGCCTCCGGACCGCCGCCACGAGTTGGCCGACCGCCTCCGGAGCGACGGCGCCGTCGACGTGGGCGTGGCGGTCGTGACGCCGGCCCGGATCGACGACCCCGGGACGGACATGAACGGCCTGACCGTCGCGGCTCAGGCGGACGCCATCGCGTCGGTCGCGGCCGACGACGACCGCGTCGTCGTGGACGCCGGTGACGTGGACGCCGACCGGTTCGGTCGGCGGGTCCGCGAGGCCGTCGACGCCGCCGTGGAGATGCGGGCGGAACACCGCGCGGACGAACGCAACGCTCACGTCGCGGCCGCGAGCGTCGTGGCCAAGGTGGAGCGGGACGCCCGGGTCGAGGCGCTGACCGAGGCGTACGGCGACGTCGGGAGCGGCTACCCGAGCGACGAGCGGACTCGGACCTTCCTCGCCGAGTACGTCGAGGAACACGGGCACCTGCCGGCGTGTGCCCGGGCGTCGTGGGCGACCTGTGACGACGTGCTCGCGGCGGCCGAGCAGTCGTCGCTGGCCGACTTCTGATACTGTTTGTCGTAAGTCAGTGCCGGTGGTTCACCGGACCGTTCTGGCGAACCACCGGTACAGTATTCGTCCGAAAGGCGCGGCGGCCTACCGCGTCAGCAGCGTCCGCAGGATGTCGCCGTAGGCGGGCCGCGTGAGCAGGACGCCCACGATGACACCGAGGATGGTGAAGATGGCGAAGCCCTGGAGGTCGCCGAGCGAGAGGACGGCGAGCGGGCTCATGGCGATGATGGTCGTCGCGGCGGCGGCGCCGATGACCCAGAAGGCCTTGCGGAAGCGCGACTGGAAGACGCGGCGACTGTTCACGTCGCCCTCCGCCATCACCTCGTCGGCGATGATGATGAGGTCGTCCACCCCCGTCCCGATGACGGCGATGAACCCGGCGATCACCGAGAGGTCGAGCGGGTAGCCGATGCCGGCCGCGAAGCCGAGCAGGATCACCACCTCCGAGAGTGCGGTGACGATCATCGGCAGGGCGACCTCCACCTCGCCGTAGCGCAGGAAGACGACGCCCGCGACGGCGAAGACGGCGATGATCCCCGTCAGCAGGGAGTCGGTGCGGAACTGCTGGCCCTGACTCGGAGCGATGAACGAGGAGGTCCCCTCGCCGTCCGGCCCGATGTCGAGCGCGGCGGGCAGGGCGCCGGCACGCAGGTTGATCGCGACGCCCTGGGCGCCGCTGAAGTTCCGGGTCTGGAGGACGAAGCGGGGGTCCTGGGCCCAGTCACCGGACTGCATCCCGCTCGCCAGCCCCGGACTCATGCCGAAGGAGTTGACGACCTCTCCGTCGACGATCAGGAGCAGGCACGGATCGGTGCTGTTGGGGGACGCCCCGTAGCGACACTGGGAGCCGCCGGGCTGGGCGACGCCGGTCTGGATCATCCGCTCCTGGAACGTCGGCGCCACGTCCTCGCGCACGACGACCGGAACGCGCGGTTGCTGGCCCTCGCCGCCCTGTTCGGCGGTCCCGATGCTCTGGAAGTCGTCGCGTTCGAGCACCGTCGTCTGCTCGTAGGAGCCGTCGTCGGTGGCGTGGTAGGCGTCGACGCGGACGCTCCCGCGGTCGTTCACCAGATCGACGACCTCCTGGCGGTTCTCGTCGGGCACCTCGACGAGGACGAAGTTCTCGCCGGTGGGCGTGGTGATCTGCTGGACCGTCCCGCCGGAGAGCCCCGCCTCGTTGATCTTGTTCGAGAGGACGTCGACCGTCTGGGTGCGGGTGTCCTCGGTGACGCCGTCGCGGGTCGTCTCGTAGGAGTAGCCCGCGCCGTCGAGGGCGGTCCCGAGTTGGGCCGGCGTGACGCCGTCGGCGGTCACCTCGACGGTGCCGCTCGTCCGGGATTCCTCCCGGACGATGACGTCGGCGACGGTAGCGTTCTCCAGTTCGGACGCGACGTCGCGTTCGACCTGTGGCGGCTCCGTGTCGCCGAACTCGACCCCCTCGGCGGTGACGCCGACCAGCGGTGCGCGGATCCGGGTCCCGCCCGACAGCTGGAGGCCGTACTGGAGGTTGGTGACGCCGGTGCTGGCGGTTCCCGGGGCGGCGGCGTCGTCGCCGCCGACGGTCGGCGAGAAGAGGGCGAAGACGCTCGCGACGAGCACGAGCACCAGCAGGATGATCCGCCAGTTGTCACGGATCGTCCCCATCAGTTCGCCACCCCCTCGAACTTGTACCAGCGCAGGAGACTGAGGTTGAGCATGTAGGTGTTCATGAGGTCGGTGGCGAGGCCGAGCACGAGCACCGTCCCGATGGCCGCGAGCAGTTGGATGCCGAACAGCGTCGCCACGACGGTCATGACGATCATCGCCGACAGCGAGGTGAGCGTCATGGTCACGCCGGTCCGCATCGCGCGGTGGGTCGACTCGTAGAAGTCGCCCGAGCGTCTGAGGATGTGGTTGTTGAGCAGGATGTCGGAGTCGACGCTGTACCCGATGATCATCAGGAGGGCGGCGACGGTCCCGAGCGTGAGTTCGATCCCGAGGAGGTTCATCAGCGCCACGGGGATGACGATGTCCGAGAACGCGGAGACCACGACGGCGATGGAGGGGACGAACGTTCGGAACATCAGAAAGACGAGGGCGCTCATCCCGAGGAAGGCGAAGGCGACGCCCCCGAGAGCGAGCCCCTGGGTGCGCGACCCGAAGCTCGCGGAGACGGAGTAACTCGACTCCACCTCGAACCCGGCGGCCCTGGCTTGCTCCTCGAGCGCCGAGATGCCGACGTCCTCGGTCTGGAACGTCAGGATGTACGTATCCGAGCTGCCCACCTGCCGGATCGTCGCCGGGGTCGGATCGAACGTCTGCTGGATCTGTTCGCGTGCCTGACCGTCCGGCGCATCGACGGTGACTCGAAGCTCGGCGCCACCGGTGAAGTCGAGTCCGGGGTCGACCGGCGCGCCGGTCGCGACGTACCAGCCGCCGACGATCAGGAGCGCGACGGCGAGGACGGCGAGCGGCACGGCCGCAAGCTGGCGATTCGTGTACCGGGTGTAGTCGATTTCCGGTACTTCGAACGCTACCATGCTCGCCGGTCCACCCCGACGCCTACTAAGCCTTCTTATGTCGACCCGGATTCGGCCGGCACGGCGGTCAGGACTCCTCGCCGATGCGGACCCGTCCGACCGGCGCCGTCAACTCGACACCGGCGTCGGCGAAGGCCGCCTGGATGTCGCGGTTCACGCGGTCCCGCACCGCCTTCCACCGGTCGAGCGCCTCGATGTGGTATTCGAGCCTGATCCGTAGTGCGGCGTCGCCGTAGTCCCAGAACCACGCGCCGGTCCGCTCCGCGTCGACGCCGTCGACGGCCGCGGCCGTCTCCGCGGCCAGGTCGAGCGCCGCCGCCATCTCCGCCGGCGTCGTCGTGTAGGGGAGGCCGACGAACGTCTTGATCCGTCTGGTCGGCTCCGAGGTGAGGTTCGTAATCTCGGCGCCGGCGATGGCGGCGTTCGGGAGGGTCACGACCCGGCCGTCGAAATCGCGCAGCCGGGTCGTCCGGAGGCCGACCTCCTCGACCGTCCCCGCCGTGCCGTCGATGTCGACCGTGTCGCCGACGACGAAGGGCTTCGTCGCGAGGATGTGTGCGCCGCCGAAGACGTCGGCCATGGTCTTGCGGGAGGCGAAGGCGACGGCCACGCCCCCGATGCCCAGCGAGGCGATGACCGCGGTCACGTCGTAGCCCACGGAGTCGAGGACGACGATGCCGGCGGTGGTGACGATGGCGATGTTGGTGATCCGGCCGGCGATGGGGACGAGTTCGTCGTCGAGTTTCGACTCGGTCCGGTCCGTGTACGCCTCCACGTAGGTCCCGATGAAGCCGTCGGTCAGGCGGACGGCGATCCAGGCGATGGCGACGACGACCGGAATCCGGATGGAGGCGTTCAGGACCGATCGCAGGGGCTCGACGGGCGTGAGTACCTCCCGGCCGAGGGCGACGCCGCCGATCACCCCGAGCAACACCACCGGCCGGCCCACCGAGCGGAGGAGGAGGTCGTCGATCTTCGTCCGGGTCGCCGCGGCCCGCTTTTTCAGCCGGCGCCGGTACAGGTAACTCAGCGCCCGCCCGACCACGGCGCCGAGGCCGACGACGGTGAAAAAGAGGAGATACTGCGGGAGGGAGCTCCCGAAGTAGGTCTCGGAGAACACCGACGCGACTGACATTTACTGTCCGGACAGTCCGTGATCGTATAACTCTGGTGTCGCCACCGGCCGGGCGCTACGGCAGGTAGCGGACGCTCACCACGCCGGGTTCCGAACGGACGACCACGCGCGCGACGCCGAGGCGGGCCGCCCGCGACCGGACGCCCTCCTCGTCGTCCAGCACGTCGGCGACGGCGGCGGCCGTCTCCGCCTCCGGCACCGTGAGGACGTGGAGTTCGCCGGTCCCCGCGCGCTCGCGCCGGGTGAGTTCGCCGACCGCCTGCTCGGCTGCGACCTCGCGGGCGAGGGTCGTCGGCGCCTCCGAACTCTCCTCGACGCTGATCGTCCACCGGTCGTCGACGGCCGCGAGGCGCCACGCGACGTCGAGGGGTGGCTCCGGCGCGAGGCGACCCTCGATCGCCTCCCCGACCGTCACGTCGGGGTTCGTCGCGAGCGTGTGCACCTGGCCGTCGTCGACGTCGGTGAGGACCGCGCTCCCCTCGTCGGCGGCCGTCACGAGGAACGTGCCCGTCTTCTCGTCGGTCATGCGGGGCCGTAAGTGGTCGACGGGTTTCGGCGTTTCGTCACGGGGCGAGGGGACGGCGAGCGGCGTCACCGAAACAGTCGGTGACAGAGGCCGACGAGCGCCGCGGCGACGAGCGGCGGGACGACGCCGGCGTACTGCGGGAGGGCGTACAGCGCGGCGACGACGGGCGCCAGCGAACCGGCGGGCGTCGTCTGCTGGCTCGGGGGCACCGAGATCACGAGCCCCACGTACAGCGACAGGAGGAACAGGTAGCCGGTCGTCGCCAGCGCGGCGTCGTAGCGGTCCGTGCTCCCCGTCCGCCGGTGTCGTCGCGCCACCAGCAGGACGGGGGCGACGAGCGGGACGACCACGAACAGCCCCACGACGGCGAAAAACGAGCGCGAGAGCGTCAGGCTCCCGCCCCGGCCGCCGGAGGTGGCCGCGATGACGCCGACGAGCGCGGTGACGAAAAGCAGGCTCACGGCCGCCGTCGCCACCGTCCCGACCACGACGTACGACCGGAACAGCCGCGAGTCGCTCGCCCGGAAGGCGTAGGGGAAGGCACCGACGAGGCCGCCGTAGTCCTCGGTCATCGGCGGCGGTAGTCGTCGCGGCGAGTTAACGGGCCCGGATTTCGGTCAGCGACGCACGTACCGTGGCGGGTCGTCGTCGACACGGCCGGCGGCCGAAAGCAGCGTCAGCCACCCCAGCAGGTCCGCGGTCCGGTCGCGCCAGACCGACTCCCACCGCGAGGCGTGCTTGTGTCGCTCCCAGCCGGGCACCGTCTCGCGGACGGCCGCGAAGACGTCGTCGGCCGTCCGCGGCTCCGCGGGGTCGAGTGCGTCCCGGACGGCCGCGGCGGCGAACACCCGGTCGAGCAGCGCCGCTCGACAGCCGTCGACCGTCGGCTCGACGTCCGTTCGCCGGAACCCCGACGGCGTCTCCTCGGCGAGTTCCAGAGCGCGGAGGAAGGTGAGCCAGGTCCGTGCCACGTCGCGGCTCGGGAGGTCGAGCCGACGCAGCAGGCGGGCACAGCAGTCGTCCTCGTCGCCCGGAACCAGGGGGACCGCCCGCTGGGCGCGCTCGACGAACGCGAACTCGGCGGGAGGTTCGGGGACGGGTTTGAGCTTCACAGTCCGAACGACTCGGCCAGTAGGTCGTGGTTCGTCCCGCCCAGCGCGTAGGTGGGGCCGTCGACGACGTCGACGGTCACCTGCGCGGGGGCGAAGACGGATTCGGGCACCTCGTAGAAGTCCCAGCCGGCGTCCTCGAACACCTGTTCGAAGGGGGTGTCGTACTCCGCGGCGGCCGTCGAGGGCACCTCGTCGAACCGGTCGAAGTCCTCGCGCACCTGCAGGTACACCTGCCCGCCGTAGGCCAGCGCGTCGTTCGTCCGTCCCATCGCGACGCCCTCGTCGTGGCTGACGGGGGCGACCGGCGCGCTGCCGGCCGCCGACACCACGTCGACCGGGTCGTAGCCGAGTTCGAACAGGCGAAAGAGCGCGAGTTCGGGGGCACGGGCCGCGGCGCTGACGCTCCCGACCATCGACCCCGTCGGGTAGGCGGGCAGGAAGACGCTGCTCGGCGAGACGCCGGTGCGCTCGGCCACCTGTTCGGCCACGTCGTCGCCCGGCAGCGTCGCCGCCTCGACGGTCAGGACCGTGAGGTCGAACTCGTCGTAGTAGCCAACGACCTCGAACTCGGCCTCCTCGCCGACGAGCGCCCGGGCCGGCCCCGAGCCGAGCCCGTCGAACGCCTCGGTGACGAGCTCCCACCCCGCCTTCTGCGAACAGAGCAGGGCGAGCGCCGGCTTGTCGGTCGTCACCTCGACGTGTGGGAACGGCGTCCCCGCCACCCCGTCCATGCGGGTCTGGATGGTCGCCAGCCCCGCGGTCTGAATCTCCGCGAGCAACAGCCCGGCCTCGAGGCCGCCCGCGGCCTCCACGCCGAAATCGAGGACGGTCGCCCCCGAGTCGAGTTCGATCACGTCGACGTTGAGCTCGCCGGCGAAGTCGATAGCTTCGTCGACGAGTTCGACGGCCATCCGATTGAGACTCTCCATGCGAGCGGCTTGGGCGCTTTCGGTTAAATGGGTTGTCGGTGCCGGTCGGCGCGGCGGCATCGTCTACCCGCTCGTCTACGGCTACGTCGCCAACGTCCACATGGGCGATGCGGTCGTCGCGCTCGTCTGCTTCGTCCCCCTCGTGCTCTTTTACGTCTGGGCGGTGCGATACGAGGCCGACCCGCGCGAACACGGTCTCTGCTCCGCCCGACGGTGGCTGGGCGGCGACGCCACGACATCCGCGGGAGGTGACGACCGATGAGCGAGGCGACCCCGAACGCAACGGCTGATACCGGTGGGGGACGGTGATCCTCTACGCGGAGATGGTGATCGCCGTCCTCGTGACGATCCTCTCGCTGTATCTCGCCTTCGGCGGGCAGGCCGGCTTCCTCGCTCACTGATCGGCGTCCCCCCGGGCCGGCCGCCCCAGCGCCGCCTCGACGGCCTCGACTTTCGCCGCGGCCGACGCGTCGCTCGCCCGCTTGTCGTCGATCTTCAGGACCGTACTCACCCGGTCGCTCTCGACCGCGCGGTGGGCGGCCTCGCAGGCGTCGAACAGTTCCGCGACGGAGTCCGCTTCGATCACCGTCCCCATCGGGTTCGTCTCGTAGTCCACGTCGAAGTCGTCCAGTGCGGCCACCGCGTCGGCGACGTCAGCGGCCATGCTCCCCTCCGTCACCGGTGCGACGCTCAGGAGTGCGACGACGGTCATGGGGGTCGGTACGGCGGCCAGGAGAATGGGCGTTCCGCCCGCACGTCCGAACCGTTAGGTACGTGCCGCCCCACACCATTCCCGTGACCGCCTGCACCTACTGTGGCTGCGACGTGACCGCCCACGACCCGGTGTACGTCGAGACGGTCGAGGACGGGGACCGCGTCCCGGCCGGCCAGTTCTGCAACTACGGCTGTCTCGCGGCTCACGTCGACACCGAGGGGTTGGCCGAGGGGGCGACCTGCCGGATCGACTAGTCAACGCGCGTCGCCTCGACGACGGAGGGCGCCTCGTCGATGCGGAGACGGAGCGTATCGCCCGCACACCCCACCCGCACCGTCGCGCGCCACGGATCGGTCCCCGTGACCGTCGTCCGCTCGTCGGAGGCCGCGAAGGGGAGCGACCAGACGTGGCGTCGCGTCACGTCGATAGCGTGATCGTAGAAGAAGGAGACGACGGCGGGGTGGGTGACCACCAACCCTCCGAGCCGCGTATAGAGGGCGCCGTCACAGGTGTCGCAGGTGTGGAGGACCCGATGCTCGATGGCCGGGTTCTCCCGCTGGGGCATCTCCGCGTCCGGGGGCAGGACGCGAGACGCCATGCGCCCGCAACACCAGGGACAGACCCCGTTCGCCATCGATGCGATTTCGCGCTGGATGCGCTCGTTGACCGCCCGGAGGACGCCCTCGCGTTCCCGTTCGGTCAGGCTACTCGGCGGACAGAAGTACTTGTAGAACACCGCCCCACAGTCGTCGTCGCGACACCGGATCCGGAACATGCTGTCCCGGTAGTCGGCCACCTGCGTCGCGCCACAGACGTGACAGGCCGCGTCGAGTTCGAAGGGGTCGATCCGCACCCGCTCGGTGAAGGTGCCGGCCTTCATCGCCTGATACACCCGTACGCCGGGATAGCTGAGCCGGTAGCCGTCCGCCGTCTCCTCGACGAACTGGCCGAGGAGCTGCTTCAGGTGGTAGTTGAACCGGCCGCTCCCGGAGATGTCGGCCCGGCGTCGCAGCTCCGAGAACGGCAGCGTCTCCGGCACGCCGGGGGTCGAGGCGTCGCCGAGCGCTCTGATGATCTTGATCCGCGTCCGGTCGGCCAGCAACGTGAACGCGTCGTCCGGGCGCAGACTCTCGGTGTCCTCCGTCACCGTCCCCACGTGGGGGGTACGCGTACATATACGCTTGGCCGACGGGGGTGCTCGGCCGCGGCCTTGGTGAGTCACGCCGGGGGTTTTAGGCACCCGGCGAAACAGACGGTAGCGACGGATGTCGGATACGGCCCTCGAATACCTTCTCGGATCCGAGACGCGACCGGCGACGCTGACCGCGCTCCGCGACGCCGGCCGTCTCTCCGCGCGGCGCCTCAAGGAACACGTGTCGGCGTCCCGGCGGACCCTGAAGCGGACGCTGCGGACGATGGATTCCCGCGGGTGGGTCGAGCCGGTCGACGGGGGGTACGAACTCACCGCCCTGGGGGCGGCGGCGCTCGCGACGTACGAGCGGTGCCGAAAGCGAGAGCGGATCGCCCGCCGCGTCCGGCCGGTCCTCGAACACGCGCCCGCCGCGGCGTTCGACCTGGACGTCGGGGCGCTGGCCGACGCCACCGTGATCCGGCCCGACGAGGACCCTACCGCCCCCGTGGACCGGCTCCTCGAACTCCGCGCCGGGGCGAGCACCCTCCGGGAGGCCGCGCCCTTCCTCCTCCGCGACACGGTCGAGCAACTGGCCGACCGGGTGACGGCCGAGTCGCCGCCACCCGAGGTGACGCTCGTCCTCGAGGACGCCGAGCCGTCGCCCGAAGCGTACTCCGGGGCGTACTGCGATCGGTTCCGGGAACTGGTCGACGCCCCCACCGTCGACGTCCACGTCGCCGACGAGGTGCCCGTCGCGGTCGGCGTCGCCGACGGCCACGCCTTCGTCGGCGTGGCCGACCGCGACGGCGTGCGGGGGCTCCTGCTGGAGAGCGACGACGACGCCGTCGTCGACTGGGCCGAGCGGTCGATCGACCGATATCTCGACTGATGCGACCCGCCGTGACGCCGACGGGTTCTTTACCGGACACGCACGACCGACGCCCATGTACGCGGTGGTCGGTTGCTCGGAGTGTCGCGCCCTGTGGCTGCTCGCTGACCCCCGATCCGCCGAGACGGCGACCTGTCCCCGCTGTCGGCGGCGCCACCGGACCGCGGATCTGAAGCGCCTGTACACCGCCGAGGACCGGGACGCGGCCCGCGAGGCCCGGGCGTCGCTCCTCGCCGAGCGTGCGGACGCGGCCGACGCCTTCGAGGCGACGCCCGCCGCGGGCGAGGACCCGGGGAGCGTCGTCGACGACCGGGAGTACCTGGACGCCGCGGGGGTCGACCCCGAGGCCGTCGAGGCGGCGGGCGAGCGGGCCGGCGCTGGCGACACCGGAAGTCGGAGTCGCCCGGAAATCGTCCGCGAGGCCGTCCGCACCCTCGATACCCCCGACGAGGGCGACGTGGTGGCGTACGCGGCCGACCGCGGCGTGCCCGCCGACGCTGCGTCCGATCTGCTGGACCGGCTGGTACGCCGGGGCGAGGCCAGCGAGTCGGGCGGCACCTACCGGCTGTTGTAGGCCTACCGGCCGAGGGACTCGTGGGCCGAGGAGAGGTGCCGGGAGCCGAGGGCGGCGAGCAGGGAGAGTTCGCCGGCCAGCGCGCCGACGGCGATGGACTCCGCGAGGGCGTCGGCGTTCGATCCCGCGGGGTCGCCGCCGCCGGCGACGCCGAGCAGTTCCAGCGCCTCGCGCTGGGTCGGGAGGGTCGTCCCGCCGCCGACGGTTCCCACCTCCAGGCTCGCCAGCGAGACGCTGACGTAGAGGCCGTCCTCGCGGACCTCGGCGGTCGTGATGGCGTTGGCCCCCTCGACCACCTGGGCGGCGTCCTGTCCGGTGGCGAGGAAGACGGCGGCGACGACGTTGGCGACGTGAGCGTTGAAGCCCAGACCGCCGGCCTTCGCGCTCCCGACGAGGTTCTTCCGGGTGTTCACCTCGGCGACCGCCTCGGGCGTGGTGTGGAGACGCTCCTCGACCACGTCGCGGGGGAGCGTCACGTCGGCGGTGACGCTGCGGCCCCGCCCCTCGACGGCGTTGATCGCCGCGGGCTTCTTGTCGGTACAGAGGTTGCCCGAGAGCGCGACCAGCGACGCCGCCGTCCCGTCTTCGATCACCTCGGCGGCCGCCCGGGTGGCGATGGTGGCCATGTTCATTCCCATCGCGTCCTTGGTGTCGTAACGGAAGCGCAGGAACACCGAGTCGCCGACGACGTAGGGGGTCACGTCCCGGAGTTCGCCGTGGTTCGTCGTCGCCTCGGCGGCCTCGCGGAGGCGACCCTCGTTGTCCCGTACCCACTCCACGAGCGCTTCGGCCTCGGCGACGTCCCGCACCCGGAAGACGGGCGCGCGGGTCATCCCCGACTTGGTGACGCGGGCGGTGGCGCCGCCCGCGGCGTCGAGGACCGAACAGCCGCGGTTGACGCTGGCGATCAGGGCCCCCTCCGTCGTCGCCATCGGGAGGTAGCGCTCGCCCTCGGTGGCGCCGCCGTCGACGGCGACGGGCCCGGCGACGCCCAGCGGGATCCGCGCCGCGCCGATCATGTTCTCGACGTTGGCGTCGGCGCGCTCGGCCGGGAAGCCGTACGCGCCGACGGCGTCGAGGTCGACGCCCGCCTCGGCTTCGACGAGACGGCGTCGCGCGGTCGCCGCGACGTCGGCGTCGGCGTGCGCTTCGAGTTCGTGAACCCGCAGGTCGCCGTCACGGACCCGGCGGACGAGGGCGTCCGCGTCCGCGTCGGGCGCGTTCGAGTCGTCGGTCATGCCCCAGTCGTGACGCCGCACGCGCCTAAGCGTTACCGGTCGCCCACAGAGATAACTCCCCGCGGCACCCAGGGGTCCGTATGGACCTGTCGAGCCCCGCCTTCCGGGACGGCGGACCGATCCCCCCGGAGTACGGCTACACCGAGGCGAACGTCAACCCGCCGCTGGAGATCGCCGACACGCCCGCGGCGGCCGAATCGCTCGTCCTCGTCGTCGACGACCCGGACGCCCTCGAACCCGCGGGCAAGGTGTGGCGCCACTGGCTGGTGTGGAACGTCAACCCGACGCGCAAGCGGATCCCCGAGGACTGGGCGACCGGGACGGCCACCGCCGTCGAGGGCGAGAACGACTACGGCGAGGTGGGCTACGGCGGCCCGAACCCGCCGGACGGCGAGCACACCTACCGGTTCCGGCTGTTCGCGCTCGACACGACGCTCGATCTGGACGCCGGGGCGACCCTCGACGACCTAGAGCGAGTGATGGAGGGACACGTCCTCGAGGAGGCGAGTTACGAGGGGACGTACGCGCCCTAGAACAGCGTCCGGTCGCAGGAGCCACAGAGGTTCTGCTCTTTCTTGTCCACCTCGCGGACGGTGGGGGAGAAGCTCATCACGCAGCGCTCGTTGTCGCAGTGTTCCAGGCCGACGGTGTGACCGATCTCGTGGACGATCTCCTTGCGGACGCGGTCGGCGAACACCTCCGACTGGGGTTTGGAGGTGATGCCGCCGTCCGAGGAGGTCTGGAGACGGTAGGTGGAGACGACCGACCCGTTGCCGTTCAGGTAGGCGAGGCCGAAGACGTAGTTCCGGCGGCGGTAGTAGAGGTCCTCCGACGTGATGCCGATGTTCTTCTCGCCGTCGCCGACGCGGCTGGCGAGTTCGATGAACTCCTCGGCCCGGTACTGGTTCCGGCTTCGATCGAACGCGCCGTCGGGGATCGACTGAACGTCGTGAACGGACACCTCGCAGTCGTAGACAGCCCGCAGACCGGCAGAGGCCTCGCGTTTCACCTGTGCCGGGACGTCCCCGATCGGCACGATGTCGACGAGCATGGAAGGCGTTAAGCGCGGCCCCGCTATAAACATCCCGACGTGACGACCGCGCGCGCCGAACTCGCCGCCCGCCTCGCCGACTACGACCGCCTCGTCGAGGTAGGGATCGGTCGGCGCCCCGCGGTGGCGGCCGCCCTCGTCGACGCCGGGTGTGCGGTGACCGCGACGGACGTGTTCGACGCCCCCGTCCCCGACGGCGTCGACTTCGTCCGCGACGACGTGGTCGCCCGCCGGGACGCCCTCGACGGCGAGGGTCCGGGCGACCCCTACCGCGTCGACGCCGTCTACGGCCTCAACCTCCCGGCGGAACTCCAGACCCCCGTCCGCGACGTGGCCCACGCCGCCGGCGCCGACTGCCTCTTTACCACCCTCGGCTTCGAGGAGCCGACGGTCCCCGTCGAGCGCAAGCGGGTCGGCCGCGAGACGCTGTACGTCGCGACGCCGCGTCGTAGATAGCGGGCATCGTTGCCGACGGCTCGACGGTGAAGCCGCTGGCGCCCGTGTGGACGGATATGTCCGGCGACGAACACGACCACGACCACGACCACGAATCGGGGCACCACCACGAGTACGTCGACGCCGCCGTCGACGCCCACGACGACTGGGCGCGGCGGCGACGGAAGGGGATTCCGACGGACAAGCAGTTGCTCGTCGTCGCCTGCATGGACGAGCGCATCCCCGTCGAGGGGGCGCTCGGCATCGAGCTCGGCGACGCCCAGATCTACCGCAACGCGGGGGGCAAGGTGACCGACGACGTGATCCGGTCGGCGGCGCTGACGACGCAGTTTTTCGACACCGAGGAGATCATCGTCGTCAACCACACCGACTGCGGGATGATGAGCGCGCCGGACGACGCCGTCGTCGAGGGGCTGGAGGCCGCCGCCGGCGGCGACCTCGACGACGTCGACCTCGACCCCGCACTCCCGGAACTCTCCATCGGCGACGCGGGCGTCGCCGACTGGGTTCGCATGACCGACGATATCGATAAGGCCTGCGCCGCCCAGGTGCGCTATCTCGACGAACACCCGCTGGTCGACGCGACGGTCCACGGCTACGTCTACGAGGTGGAGAGCGGCCAGCTTCGCTACCCCGGCGGCCGGATCGCCGAGGAGATCAGCACCCGCGTCGAGTAGGCGCCGTATCCCTCGGCCCGACACGTCGGACCGCCAGGATGTCGCGGACCGGCGCCCCCGGCCGACCCCGACGACGACGCGGTCCCCCCGATCGGGGAGGGATGGAAAGGCACTTGCCCCGACGCGACGGCCACGACACATGAACGCGGACGCGGTCGTCCTCGACATCGACGGCGTGCTCGTCGACGTGGCGGACTCCTACCGCCGGGCCATCGTCGAGTCCGTCGACCGGGTGTACGGACGGACGGTCGACGACGCCGGAGTACAGCGGTTCAAGGACGCCGGCGGCTTCAACAACGACTGGGAGCTCACGTACGCGGCGGCGCTCTACGTCCTCGCCAGCGAGGCGGGATACGAGGGCGACGTCGCGACGTTTACCGACGCCGTCGCCGCCGCAGGGGGCGGACTCGACGCCGCCGAGTCGGTCGTTCGGGACGCCCCGGTCGACGACGCGGTCTTCGACCGCTGGGATCCCGAGCGGCTGCGCGAGACCTTCCAGGCGCTCTACCTCGGGGCGGATCTGTACCGCGACCTGGAGGGTGGGGACCCGCCCTTCGAGGCCCGCGGCTACATCAACGACGAGCCCGTGCTGGTCGAGGCGTCGACCCTCGACGCGCTCGGGGAGCGGTTCGCGGTCGGGGTCCTGACGGGGCGGCCGGCCGCCGAGGCCGACATCGCCCTCTCGCGGGTCGGCCTCTCGGTGCCCGACGCTCACCGGTTCACGATGGACGACTGGGCCGAAGGAAAACCGCACCCCCGGGCGCTGACGACGCTCGCGGACCGCCTGGACGCGGAGCGGGTGGCCTTCGCGGGCGACACCCTCGACGACGTGCGGACCGCGACGAACGCGGCCGCGGCCGACGCCGAACGGACGTTCCACGGGATCGGCGTCCTCACCGGCGGGTTGACGGGCGAGGCCGGCCGGCGGGCCTTCGAGGACGCGGGCGCCGCCGCGGTGGTGGAGACGGTGAACGACCTGCCCGAACTGCTGGAGCGACCGTGAAACCCGATCCCGTGGTGTTCGGCGTCGTCGCCGGCGCCCTCGTGGCCGTCGTGGTGGCCGTCGTCGCGGCGGCCGGGCCGCCCGACCCGTACACGCAGCTGCGCGGGGTCGTCCCCGGGGTCGTCGTCGCCTTGCTCGTCGCTTACCTCGTCAGCGTCGGCGGAAAGTAGGGTCACTCCCGACAGTCTTACCCCGCATCCGTCCGCAGTCCGACCATGCGAATCGCGATACTCGGCGGGACGGGCGAAATCGGGGAGGGCCTCGCGCTCCGGTGGGCCTACCACACCGATCACGAAGTCGTCATCGGGTCGCGCGACCCCGAGCGGGCCCGGACCAAGGCCGAGGAGTACGAGACGGAGCTGTCGAGCCGTGGCGTCGACCGGAAGGTGAACGGCTTCGAGAACGCGATGGCGGCCGACCGGGCGCGGATCGTCGTCCTCGCGGTCCCCGCGTACCACGTCAGCGACACGGTCGAGGCGGTCGCCGACGGCCTCGACGAGGGCGACGTGCTCGTCACGCCCGCGACGGGCATGCAACGCGACGAGGACGGCTTCCACTACCACCGCCCCGGCGCCGGGAGCGTGACGCAGTTGGCCGTCGACGCCGCCCCCGAGGGCGTGTCGGTGGTCGGCGCCTTCCACAACCTCGCGGCCGGCCGCCTCGCGGACCTGGACGCCGACCTCGGGATCGACACGCTGCTCGTGGCCGACGACGACGACGCCAAGGAGACGGTCCGCCTGCTCGCGGACGGCATCGACGGCCTCCGCCCGCTCGACGCCGGGGGGCTCGCCAACGCACCCGAAATCGAGGCGCTGACGCCGCTGCTCATCAACGTCGCCATGCACAACGAGGGTCTGCACGACCTCGGGGTCCGCTTCGACTAGAACCGGTCTTCGAGTTCGTCCCGCAGGTCGTCGACGGTCAACCCCTTCATCGCCAGCAGGACGAGGAGGTGATAGACCAGATCGGCGGACTCGGCGAGCAGTTCCGGGTCGTCGCCGTCCTTCGCCGCGAGGACGACCTCGGTGGTCTCCTCGCCGATCTTCTCCAGCGTGGCGTTCTCGCCTTTCTCGTGGGTGAACAGCGAGGCGGTGTAGGAGTCCTCGGGGAGGCGGTCGCGGCGGTCCTCGATGGTGGCGAAGAGCGCGTCGAGGACGGCCTCGGGCTCGTCGGCCTCGGTCACGCGCCGATCACCCGACGGTGGTCGTAGGTCATGTGCGCCCGGACGGCCGGCGGGGCCAAGGACCTGTCGTTACGCCGACGCGGAGGCCCGGAGCGGGTCGAAGAGTGCGAGCCGGTGGATGCGGTCGTCGTCGGTGAGTTCGGGGTGAAACGAAGTGGCGACGACGGGGCCGTCCCGGATCGCCACCGGACGGTCATCCCACGTCGCCAACACGTCCACGTCGGGGCCCACCTCGCTCACGACGGGGGCACGGATGAAGACGGCGTGGAACGGGTCGTCGAGGCCGGCGACGTCGAGGCCGGCCTCGAAGCTGTCGACCTGTCGGCCGAAGGCGTTGCGGTCGACGGTGGCGTCGACGACATCGAGGGTGTCGACGCGGTCGTCGCGGGCGTCCCGCGAGGCGACGATCAACCCCGCACACGTCGCGAGGACGGGCTTGCCGGCGGCGACGTGGTCGACGATTTCGGCGTCGATGCCCTCCCGACGGAGCAGGCGGGAGATGGTCGTCGACTCGCCGCCGGGGAGCGCGAGGGCGTCACAGTCGGGGACGTGGCCGGCTTCGCGGATCTCCACGACTGAGACGGCGGTCCCGACGGCGTCCGCGGCCCGTTCGATCGCCGCCACGTGTTCGCTCACGTTTCCCTGGACGGCGACGACGCCGATCCTGCGTTCCATTACAGCGAGACGACGTTCAGCACCTGCACCAGCACGCCGAAGAGGACGCCGAACGCGACGATGGTCTTGGGATCGATCCGGATGGCGTTGCGGTCCTCCGCGTCGAAGTAGCGGACGAGCCCCGCACTCGACATCAGTCCGCCGCCGCCCTGACTTCCACTCATACCCGACTCTCGGCACGTCGAGTGCCTAAACGTTTCGCTCTCCGCGACAGTCCCCACAACGTATGGGCGCCGAGACCGTGACAACCGACGAACATGACTGACGTCATCCCGGAGCGCGTGACCGCCCGCGTCGACGGCACGTTCGTCGTCTTTCGGATCGGCATGCGGATCAACTCGCTGTGGAAGGTCCACCGGTGGTTGCCGGTGTTTCTGTCCATGCCCCGGATGTTGCGGGAGCTCGAAGCGGACCCGGAGAGCGGCCTGCTCGAAACGCAGGCGAGCCTCGGGCTCCGCGAGCAGACACTGACACAGTACTGGGAGTCCTTCGAGCATCTCGAATCCTACGCCCGTGATCCGGACGCCGAACACCTGCCGGCGTGGAAGGCGTTCAACCGGCGGGTCGGCGAGGGCGGCGACGTGGGCATCTGGCACGAGACGTTCCTCGTCCGCGAGGGGGAGTACGAGGCGGTCTACAACAACATGCCCCCCACCGGCCTCGGGGCAATCGGGGAGTTGGTCCCCGCGTCGGGACGACACGAGACGGCCTCCGGGCGGCTCGGCCGCACCGACGGGGACGGGACGCCGGTCGATACCGGCGGGGATCGGCGCGATTCGACGTGATGGCCGGATCGACGGCGGACATCACCGCCGTATTCGACCGACTGCGACCACCTGTGTGTGACGGTCGCACGAGCAAGTAGCGGTTAATTCACCGATACCACAACGTAACGTATGCCAACCCGTTCACGACGACGGTTCCTCGCGCTCGTCGGTGTGTCCGCGGTAGCGGGCTGTACCGGGAGCGCCTCGGACGCCGATCCGACGGCGACGGCGGGATCGGGGGTGACCGAGACGGCGACGGCCGGACGCACTGCCGGGACGGACGGGTCCCACACGGTGCCGACGGCTGCCGAACGGCTCGTCCTCCCGATGTCGAGGACGGCGCTCCGGGAGAACGCGATGTCTGGCGGGCCGCCGAAGGACGGCATCCCGTCGATCGACCGGCCGACGTTCGTCGGGCCGGCCGAGGCCGACTTTCTCGACCCGGGCGATCCGGTGTTCGGCGTCGTTCGCGACGGGGCGACGAAGGCGTACCCACAGAAGATCCTCGTTCAACACGAAATCATCAACGACGAACTCGGCGGGACGCCCGTCAGCGTCACCTACTGTCCTCTCACCGGAACCGTACAGGGCTTCGAACGCGGCGAGACGACCTTCGGCGTCTCGGGACGACTCATCAACGACAACCTCGTGATGTACGACCGGGCGACCGAGGCGTGGTGGCCACAGATGCTCGCGACCGCGATCCCCGGCCCGTGGAACGAGGACCCCGCGGCCGCGTCGCTCCGGGAGTTCCGCCTCGTCTGGACGACGTGGGAACGCTGGCGGCGCCACAACCCGGAGACGCGGGTCCTCTCGACGGACAACGAACACGCCAAAAACTACGCACGCGACCCGTACGGCGCCTACAATCCCCGGCGGGGCTACTACGAGAACGATCGGTTGCTGTTTCCACCCCTCCGCGTCGACGACAGGTTCGACAAGAAGACCGTCGTGATGGGGACCCGAACCGCGACGGGGGCGGCCGCGTTCCTGAAAGAGACGATCCGGAGCGAGAAACTCGTCCCGGGGTCGGTCGGCGACGCGTCCGTGCTCGCGGTGTACGATCCCCGCTACGACACGGCGTACGTCTACCGAACCCCCGAGGGGACGACCTACGAGTACGACGACGGGGCGGTGGTCGCGCCGGACGGGACGGGGCACGCACCGGACGCACTCCCGCTCGAACGCGTCCACACGTTCGACGCGATGTGGTTCGCGTGGGCCGGCTACTACCCCGACACGAACGTCTATGCCTGATCGTCGACGCGGGGTCGGGGGCGGTGCTACCGCCACGGCGACACGAACGGCGACGGCGCGGGCGCTCCGCAGGCGCGACGGTCGACTCGTCTTTCTCGCCGTCACGGCCGTGTATCTGGTGGGATATCTCTGGGCAATCGGCCACCTCGCCCCCGGGCTCGGCGGCTACGACGTGTCGGTCGTCGAACGACCGCTCGAACGGCTCTTTCAGCCGGAACTGGGACCGTTCGCCTACACGCCGATCGCACGGGTCGCGCTCGGCCCGGTGACGTATCTGTTCTCGCTCAACACCGTCATCGGCTTCGGGCTGGCGGGACTGGTCGGGTTGAACCTCTCGATGACGTACGTCGCCTGGCGGCGACCACGGTCCTGTGGAGTGGGTAGGTCGTCGACGGGCGTCGTCGCCAGCGTGCCGGCGTTGCTCTCGGGGACGGCCTGCTGTGGCCCGCTCCTCCTCGTCGTCCTCGGCCTCCAGGTGTCCGGAGTGCTGTTGACCGCGTTCCAGTTCCTGCTGCCGGTCGCGGGGCTGTTGCTCGTCGGCAGTCTCGTCCTCACGGCCCGTCGGTTCGACGGCTGAACGCCGGCTACGTCCGCGTCGACTCCGGTCAGCGGCGCTCGACCGGCGCCGAACACCGTAGACAGAGGACCTGGCCGGCGAACCAGTTCACGTCCGTCGCGTCGCAGTCCGGACAGCGGAAAGTGTCGTTGTCGTACTCGGTGGTGCCGCGGGGGGCGGCGAGGCGGCCGGCGTCGACGGTACGTGCCAGCAACGACGGGAACCGCCGTCGCTTGTACGACACACGTCGAGCGAGGAACTCGCCGGGACTCGACGGATCGGGGCCGTGGAGGTCCTCCCACTCGACCGCGATTTCGCCGTTCGCGGGACCCCGAGCGACCTGTTTGATCGGCGCGGCGGCGGCACGAAAAAGCGGGCTCGTCGCCACCCGGTGTGGATCGTCGACGGCCGAACCGGCCTCGCGGTAAGCGTCCTCGGCCTCGCGGTAGGCGTCCTCGACGCCGTCCATCCCGGCAACGACCCGGAAGTCGGCGGCGAACTCGTCGAGGCAGGCCCGCTGTGCCGGCGCGTCGAGCGCGGTCCGGAGGTCGCGCGCGACGGCGATGCCCTCGGCACCGCGACGGGAAGCGCGGGCGTCGCGACCGGCGACGCGGTACGCGGCCGCCGAGACGGCGAGCCACCGGAGCCCCTCGCCGACCCATCCCCGTTCGTCCGCGGCGAAGGGGTTCAGTCCGGATTCGGGCCGCGGATCGGCGAGGGACAGCCAGGCTGTCCGCGTGAACTCGTCGCCAGCCCGTTCTTCGGCCCGTTCCGACAGTGCGGCGACACCCGCGGCGATGCGGTCGTCGGCGTCCGTCTCCATGCTGGGCGTACGGACCGGACGGGCACAAGGGCGTCGCCGGGGGACCCGGCCACGGCCGTGACGGTCACGGACGCGGCCGGGGCGGACGAGGGGCCGGACCGGTCACCGGACCCGCCGTCGTACGATACATATGCATCGGGCCGATATTGGGTGTATGGCCTCGAAACACGTCATCAACGGGCTCATCTCGACGCTCATCAGCGTCGGTGCCACGGTCGTGATCGCCGACGACGACGACGCCCCGTGGGGACTGCGCGACGTTGCGCTCGCCGTCGGCATCTCGGCGTTTCTCTCCGGGTACGTTACGAGCTACTTCGCCGAGCGGTGAGTGCGCCGAGTGATCGCGTGACGGGGAAGGAGCCGTCCGTTCCCGCCGTGTCCGTCGACGGCCTCCGCAAACGGTTCGGGAGCGGCCCGGACGCGGTGACCGCCGTCGACGGGGTCTCCTTCGACGTCGAACGGGGGTCGATCGTCGGCCTCCTCGGGCCGAACGGGGCGGGAAAGACGACGCTCATCAAGTCCATCCTCGGTACGGTCCTGCCGGACACGGGCGCGGTACGCATCATGGGCGTCGACGTCCACGAGGCGCCGCGGGCGGCGTACGCCCACGTCGACGCGATGCTGGAGGGCGCGCGAAACGACTACTGGCGGCTCACCGTGCGGGAGAACCTCCGCTATTTCGCGACCGTCGGCGGCGTGGATCCGGACTCGGTCGCGGACCGTCACGACCGCCTGCTCGATCGCCTGGATCTGACCGACAAAGCTGACGAACCGGTGCGAAACCTCTCGCGGGGCATGAAACAGAAGGTGTCGCTGGCGAGCGTCCTCGCGGGCGGCGCGGACGTGGTCTTTCTCGACGAGCCGACGCTCGGACTGGACGTGGCGAGCGCCCGGACGTTCCGGGCCGAAGTCCGCCGGCTGGCCGCCGAGACGGGGCTGACGGTGCTGCTCAGCAGCCACGACATGGACGTCGTCGAGGCCGTCTGCGACCGGGTGATCGTCGTCGCCGACGGGCGGATCGTCGCCGACGACGCTCCCGGCGCGTTGCTCCGCGACGACGACCACCGCCTCCGGCTGGCGAGTCCGGCGTTCGACGACGACACCGTGAGGGCCCTCGGCGACCGAGTCGCCGTGACGCGGGTCGAACGTCTCGACGACGGCCGGATCGAGGTGACGGTGGACACCGAGGGACTGTACGCGCTCATGGACGCCCTCCGGCGACGCGACGTGCCGTTGACCGAGGTTCGAAGCGTCGACCCCGGACTCGACGACGTGTTGCTCGACCTCGTCGACGAAGCGGAGCGGGGGTCGGGGGCATGACCACGGCGCCGTCGGACGAACGGGCGGCGACCCGGGCGGGCTACGCCGCCCTCGCGCGGGCCGTGCTGTACCGGGAACTGCTCGTGTTCGTCCGCTATCCGGCCAACGCCGTCGGCGGCATCGTCGTCGCCGTCTTCTTTTTCGGCGTCCTGTTCTACGGCGGGCGGATGGTCGCCGGCCGCGCGCTCACGAACTCCATCGAGGGTATCGTCGTCGGCTACTTCCTCTGGACGCTCTCGGTCGGCGCTTACTCGTCCATCGCGAACGACATCGGGAGCGAGGTGCAGTGGGGGACGCTCGAACGTCACGTCACGACCCCGTTCGGCTTCACGCCCGTGGCGCTGCTGAAGGGGGTGGCGAAGCTCGTCCGGACCTTCCTCACCTCGGCGGTCGTCCTGGCGGTGATGCTCCTCCTGACCGGGACGACGCTCCACGTCGACGTCCCGACGGTGGTCGTCGTCGCCACGCTCGGTGTCGTCTCGGTGCTGGGGTGTGGCCTCGCCGCCGGGGGCGTGACCGTCCTGTACAAGCGGGTCGGCAACTGGCTGAACCTGCTGCAGTTCGGCCTGATCGTCCTCGTCTCGGCGCCGGCGTTCGACTTGGCGTGGACACGAGCGCTCCCGCTGGTCCACGGGAGCGCCCTCCTCCAGCGGGCGATGGTCGATGGGGTCCGGCTTCTGGAGTTTCCGGCGGCCGACCTCGCGATCCTCGTCGGCGTCGCCGTCGCGTACCTCGGCCTCGGCTACCTCGTGTTCCGGTATACGACCCGGCGGGCGCGGCGCCTCGGCGTCCTCGGCGACTACTGAGCGGGCGTCGACGGCGTTCGCGACGCAGCTCCGGGAGACCTACGACTGCCCGCTCGATGCCGACACCCCTCCGGCGTTCGATCCGTACGGGCTCCGATAAACGGCTGGACTGGCGCGCGAGGCCTACTCGTCGCCGCCGTCGGTCAGGATCTCGACGTCGACGTCGCGTTCCGCCTCGAACTCCTCGGGCATCCAGTCGTCGTCGGCCTCGGCCTCGGCGTCCGCGCGTTCCTCCTCGGTTTCGGTCCACCAAGACGTTCGTTCGTGATGATGACACATGGTCACGTCACCCACGCGACCGTCGGGGTTCGACGCACAAAACGATTCCGCGGTGACACGTGGGGTCAGTCGTCGCCGGTCGCCTCGCTCGTGGCGCGTTCGACCGTCGCCGCCTCGTCGGTCCGGAGGTCCGAGACGAAGCCGAACAGGGCCTCGAAGTCGGCGACGCCCTCGCGGACGAGATACTGCACGTACCGGTGTTTCCGGTGGAACTCCGTCTCCACGTCCTCGACCTCGCGGTCGCTCGCGTCGGCCAGTCGGTGAAAGAGGCGGAACCCGAGCGACCGGTGGCCGTCGTCGAGGTGCGGGTGGGCGTAGTCGACGCGGAAGCGCCCGTCGGTGTCGCGGCGCGCGACGACGTTCCAGTAGAGGGTGCGGCCACCCTTCTCGACGGCGCCCGAGGGGAGCGTGCCGGCGTCGAGGGCCTCGTACTCGCGTTCGCTCAGGAGTTCGACCGCCTCGGCGACGTAGCGGTCGCCGTCGACGTGGTGGGGGAAGACGACGAGGTCGATTTCCCGCAGAAGATAGGGGGCGAGTCCCTGTTCGATGACGCGGTTGATGAGCGTCTCGACGTCCTCGGCGTGGGTGGTGCCGATGACGCCGTGGCCCGTGTTGAGCGTCTCGCCGAACGTCTCGAAGGAGGCGGGTGTGTTGATCTCCGCGATCACCTCGACGTCGGGGTTGAGGTAGTTGGTCTCGGTCATCAGCCGGGCCATCGACACCCGCTTGTACTCGTTCTCGTGGTCCCGCGTCGTGAGGGAGATGCCCGTCTCGTGGGGGAGTCGCACCTCGCGGCTCCCCTCGTCGATGGAGACCGGTCGGTCGTCGTAGGGGACGAAGGGCATGTGGGCGTTCATGAGCGTCGTCTTGCCGACGCCGGTCGGCCCGGAGAAGAGGACGACGCCGTGGCTCTCGTAGAGCATCCAGAGGAGGGTGACCAGTTCCGTGGAGATGGCGTCGCGCTCGATCAGGTCGACGGGCGTCATGGGGTCGCCGGCCTGCTTGCGGATGGAGACGTGCGGGCCGTCCTCCGAGATGACCGGCAGGGCGACCGCACACCGGATCGTCTCCTCGACGCCCGGCGGTTCGAGGTTCACCTTCGCGCTCGGGCGACTCGCACTGAGTTCCGTCCCGTCGCTCGCCGCCAACTGGGTGACGACGTTGACGAAGGCCGTCTCGTCGTCGAAAGCGAGGTTCGTGGGGACGCGGCCGACGGGGAGTTCGTCGGCCCGGGGGATCACCTTCACCCGTTCGTCGACGCGGTTGGCCTCCACGTCCTCCAGCGACGGGTCGCGGATGGGGACGGTGAGCACGCCGTGGCCGACGTAGTCCCGGAGGACGTAGTAGACCAGGTCGTCGAGGCGGTCGGTGGCGTAGCGACTGTCGACCGGCGGGACGGCGAGGCCGTACTCCGCGAGGGCGGTCGTCAGCCGGTATTTCGTCGCCGCGACCCAAGCGCGGGTGTTCCGGGCGGTGAGCCGCCGGGAGAGGAACTCGCGGGCACGCTCCCGGACGAAGGCGTGGCGGTCCTCGACCACGTCCTCGACGTTCGCCTCCCAGATCCGTTCCTTGCACTCCTCGATGAGTTGTTCGTCGCCGGGGAGCAGGTCGGGTTCGAGGACGGCGTACTTCGTCGAGACCTGGTCGCTCCCGAGCAGGTGTTCGCGGTAGATCACCACGTCGACGTCGAAGCCGGCGAAGTCGACGGTGTACCGCCGGAGGCGCTCGCCGGCGACCCGGTCGACGAAGCGCGCGTCGGCATCGAAGTCGGTGTGAGCGGGGGCGTAGTCCTCGGTGTGGACCACCACCCGGTCGTCCGCCCGCCCGACGTCGACCACCTCGATCCGGTCGTCGAGCGCGAGCGGCGTCGACGCCCCGAGCAGGCGGAGTTCACAGAGCGCGTGGTAGGTGAGCCGGCGCCACGCGGCGGGCGAGGCGTCGATCAGGCGGTCGAGCGCCCGGCGGTACTTCGGCTCGAACCCCGCAGCGGCCCGCTCGGCGGCCCCCTCGCGGGTCAACGGCCGGCGACGGTTGACGACCGTGAAGTGCTCGCGGATGCGCTCCATCGCGGCCCGATCCTCGGGGCCGAGGCCGGGTTCGCGGACCGCGTAGGCGAACTCGTCGTCGGTTTCCCGGACCGTCGCCACGACGCCCGGGGAGACCTCGTACTGGTCGACCACGTCCGACGCGTACCACGCCTCGGCGTCGTCGGGGGGTCGCGGCGCGGGGACCGCGCCGTCGTCCGCGCCCCCGATCGAGAGCGTCGGTCCGTCACTCATCACGCCACACCTCCGACGGGAGCGACATAGCCGTTGGTGCCTCGGTATCACGTATAATACTCGGGGCGCCCGTCGGAGGGAGGCGCCGACACGGCGACCGGGTTCAGGCGTCGTCCGTCGTCGGCCGACCGTCCCGGTGCCAGAGCGTCTCCAGCGGGGGGATCGACCGGATCTCGGCCTCGGTGAGCAACGGCCAGCGGATGCCCGACGGTTTCTGTCGTTCACCCTCGACCCGGTGGGTACGGGTCGGCGTGACCACGTGATCGACGACGGTGTCGTGGTCGGCGACCATCCCCGACGGGGCGTCCGCCTCGGGGAGCAACTGGACGTCGTGGACGGCGGCGACGACGAGGGTGTCCGCCGTCGCGAGACCCACCCGTCGCAGCATCGCCCACTCCAGGTCGAAGAAGCCGTGGCCCTTGCCCATCCGGAGTCCGTCCGGGGTCACGAAACTCGCCCCGGTGACCATGATGTCGAGCGACGGGTGGTCGGCTTCGAGCGTTTCGAGCGGGACCCGATCGGCGAAGCGGGTCATCCCGTCGAGCGTGGCCGCGAAGGCGGCCTGCCCGTCCGGGACGTCGGCCGGATCGAGCGAGAGGAAGCCACGCCGGATGCCGTAGGTGGGCATGAGGAAGGGTATCGACCGCTCGATCAGGCGTTCCCGGAGCGGGTCGAGGTTGTTGTCCGGCGTCACGAGCCACGTCCCGCAGTCGTGGTCGTCGGCGAGTTCGAGGAGCCGGTCGGCGCCCGTCTCGCTCCCCACGTAGTCGGCGATAAACTCGCCGAAGTCCCAGGCGAACCGCGAGTCGGGGCGTGCCACCTCGCGGAGCTGCGACCAGACCCGTTCGCGGACTTCGTTCCGGATCGACGGCTCGTCGATCATGTGCGGGACGCTCCGAACTCGCGGATCGTGACGCCGACGAGGTAGAGCCAGGCGAGCGTCGAGACGACGACGCAGGCCCCGAACAGGAGCGTGAACGTCGTCGGCGTCATCGGCGTCCCCCCGTCGCGTCGGCGGTCGGTCGAGCGGTACTCGTGTGACGTCGCGGCGGGCACGTACGGATCATGCTGTGGTGCGTGTCGGGGTCTGTGTGGGTCGGTCTCATTCGAGGCTCTCCAGGTCCGTCAGTTCGTCGAACGAGAAGTCCGCGGGGCGTGCGAGCATCCAGCCGACGGCGACGGCGTTGCTCACGAGCAGGGCGCCCGCGAACGAGTAGAGGTAGTTGGTGGCGAGGAACCACGGGACGCCGGCGACGATACCGAGGACGGCCGCGGTAAAGGCCGCCGTCCCGCCGAGCCGGGAGGTGTACAGGCCGATGAGGATCGGGCCGACCGTCGCGGACGCGAGCAGGTCCGCACGGAGCAACAGGAAGAGGACGCTCGGCCCCGTGGCGGCGATGGCGACGCCGACGACGGCGATGACGACCGTGAGGATCCGCGCGACCCGCAGGAGTTCGGGGCCGCTCCGGTCGGCGTCGAACAGCGGCACGACGTCCACGGCGAGGATGCTCACGATGGCCGACAGGGCGTTGTCGAGCGTGCTGGCGATCACCAGCAGGACGAGCACGACGAACACCAACTGCAGGCCCGTCCCGAAGGTGGCCTGCACGACCGTCGGCAGCGCGGCGGACGGCGACGCGAAATCCATCCCGAGACCGCTGGCGATGACGCCGTACAGGCCGGCGAGGATCGTCATGGGCACGACGGCGACGGTCGCACCGATCAACGAGAGGCGCAACGACCGGGTGTCGCGGGCCGCGTGGGCACGCTGCCAGAGCGACTGGTTGAGCATCTCCGCGCCGACGAGCGCGATGACGATGTAGACGGCAAACCGGACGCCGGCGGGGTTCGTCAGGCTGACGGCCGTCGGGTTCGTCGCCTGCATCCGCGTGAGGAGTTCCGCCGGCCCCCCCAGTTGGAACACGGCGACGACCGCCGTCCCGACGAGCAGCGGGACGAGCAGGAGGGTCTGGACGAGGTCGGTGAAGATGCTGGACAGGAGGCCACCCTGCACCGTATAGAGCATCACGACGCCGCCGACGAGGGTGAGCGTCACGAGCAACGGGACGCCGGCGATGGCCTGGATGGCCAGCGCGACGCCCGTGAGGTTCGCCGTCATCAGGATGAACATGTAAAACAGCGCGACGAACAGCGTGAGGAAGTACATCGGCCGCCCGTAGCGCGCCCGGGCGTACTCGACGACGGTGTGTCCCTGCGGCATCCGTTCGCGGATCTTCGGCGCGACGGTCAGATAGAGGAAGAACGGCGTCGCGATGGCGACGCCGTAGCCGATCACCGCCGCGATACCGAGCCGGGCGCCGGATTCGGGGGGACTGAACAGCAGCCCCGATCCGGCGGCGTAGGCGATGAACGTCGCGAGACCCAGCGAGACGCCCGTCGACCCGCGGGCCGCGAGGAAGTCCTCGACGCCGTCGAGGTTCCGCCGTCCGTAGTAGACCCCGACCACCAGAAAAGACGCGAGCGTGAGTACCATGACGCCGACCGTGAGCGTGAATGTCGCCATTTACGTCGGTGGGTTCCGGCCGACGTACAAGAAAGCGACCACATATGCAAAATATGCTTGTATATCCGCCGAGATGTGGGATTTATACCGAACGTTCGTGTGTCTATCGGGAGAGGGGGGCGCGACGCCGACCGAGGGGCGTTCCATCAGCGATCCGACGTGAGGCCGCCGTCGGCTTCGACCTCGGGGGGTGTGGCGCCGTCGCCGTCGCCGGCGTCGAGCGCCGCGTCAGTCGTGTCGTCGGCCCCGTCGACCGCCTCACCGTCCGCCCGCGCGTCCGCCTCGCCGTCCGTCCGTATGCCCGCTTCGTCGGGGTCGTCGAGTGCGACGTCGTCCGTCGCTACCACCACGTCGTCCATCGCGTCGGCCGTCTCGGTCGCTCCGTCGACTGTCTCCGTCGACAGTTCGAACGTCTCCAGCAGTTCCCGGAGGGCGTCGGCCTGGTCGGCCAGGTCGTCGACGCGGCCGGAGACGTCGTCGAGGGAGGCGGACTGCTCCCGGGCGGCCCCGGCGACGTCGGTGGCGCCGGTGGCGGTCTCCTGGCTCGTGGTCTCGATCTGTTCGACCATGGCGACGGTCTCCTCGGTCGAGGCGGCCTGCTGGTCGGTGGCGTCCGATATCTCCCGCATACCCTCGTCGGTCTCGTGGGCGAGTTCGGCGATGCGGTCGAGCGAGTCGATGGCGTCCTCGACGGTTTCGACGGCGTCGGCGACCTCCTCGGTGGTTTCGCGCATTCCCTCGACGGTGGCAGTGGTCTGTGTCTGGACGCCGTCGATGATCTCCTGGACGTCCGTCGCCTCGGCCTGGGCCTCCTCGGCCAGCGACTTCACCTCGTCGGCGACGACGGCGAAGCCCTCGGCGCCGTCGCCCGAGTGGGCGGCCTCGATGGACGCGTTGAGCGCGAGGAGGTTCGTGCGCTCGGCGATGTCGGAGATGGTGGCGACGATGTCGCCCATCCGCGCCATGCGGTCGTCGAGTTCGCGGAGTTGGTCCATCGTGTCGGTCGCCCGGGCCTCGATGGCGTCCATCCGGTCGAGGGCCTCGACGGCCGCCTCCTGTCCGTCGTCGCCCATCTCCGCGGTGCGGGTAGCCACCTCGGCGACGCTGTCGGCGGAGGCCGCGATCTCCTCGACCGTCGCGGAGAGGTCGCTCATCTCCGAGACGATCCGCTGGAGCTGATCCCGCTGTTCCTCGGCATCGTCGGAGATCTCGTCGGTGGCGTCGCTGATCCGCTCGCTCGCCCGCGCCACTTCGTCGAGTTCGGTCGAGGTGTCGACGGTCCGCTTGGAGACGGTGTCGGCGAACGCGGACACCTCTCCGACGGTCCCCTCGATGTCGTCGAGCATCCGGTTGAACGAGCGCGCGATGGCGGCCATGGCCTCGCTTTCCTCGTCGGGATCGATCCGAACCGAGAGGTCCTTGTCGGCGGCCTCCGCCATCACGTCTCCGTACCGGTCGGCCGTCCGTTCGAGGTGGTCCGTCAGGGCCTCCAGCTCGCGGGTGTTCCGCCGGAGGTTGTCCGCCATCCGGTCGAGGGAGTCGCCGAACGACCCGGGGACCGACTCCGCGAGGACCGGCGCGTCGAACTCCTGCTCGGCGAGGGCGTCGGCCTGCGCGGAGATCGTCACGAGCGACGCGCGCATGTCGTCGAACGCGTCGACGAGGCTCCCGATCTCGTCGTCCTGATCGTGGCTCTCGATAGTGGCGTCGTCGATCTCGCCGGCGGCGATCGTCGTCGCCGCGTCCTCGAGCATCCGCACCGGGGCGACGAAGTCGCGACGAGCGATGAGCAGCGTGTTCACGAACGCGACGGCGGCGCCAGTGAGGAGGGCGACCGTCAGCGCCGTCCGAACGACGCCTGACAGGACGAAGGGGAGGACGGCGAGAACGATCGCGACACCGAACTGGATCGTCACCGCGGCGACGATCTTGCGCTCGATGGACTCGGTGATCCCGAGGACGTCCATCGTCCCCCACAGCGCTCGTCGATACTGGTCCATGAGCATATTCGGGGACTACATGCCTGATACATGAATCCACGGCGCCAATTATCAATTCGTAAGAATTGGAAGCCCAGCCGCGTCGGTCAAACGGGATTCGGGGTCTCACAGCTGGAAATTTGCCGGCCGTCGTCGACCCCGTGGACAGGCTTTTCTCGGTCGAGTCGAAGGGCCGACGATGCGAGACGACGACAAACGCGCACGGAAGAGTGCATCAATGGGCGCGGCCGTCGGCGCGGTGATGGGCAGCCCGCTCGGCCCGGTCGGGGCCGGTATCGGCGCGGGCTTCGGCGGGGCGGGTGGCTACCTCGCCGGGACGGTCCGGGACCGCGTGGAATCGTGTTGTCCCTGCTCGAAGTAGGCGGGAACGGTCACGCGCCCCCGAGGTAGAGGTCCGCCACCTCGTCGCTTTCGAGAAGCTCCTCGCCGGATCCCTCGAACCGGTTTTCGCCCATGTCGAGGACGTACCCCCGGTCCGAGACGGCCAGCGCCTTCCGGGCGTTCTGTTCGACCATCAGGATGGCCGTGTCGGTCTCGTCGCGGATCTGCACCAGGCGCTCGAACATGTCGTCGACGAGGTCCGGCGCGAGGCCGGCGGAGGGTTCGTCCACGAGCAGGAGGTCGGGATCGATCATCAGCGCCGAGGAGAGCGCGAGCATCTGCTGTTGGCCGCCGGACATGGCGCTCGCCCGCATGTTCTCCCGCTCCTCGAGGAACGGGAACCGCTCCCAGACTTCCTCGAAGTCCGCGGGGTCGGGGTCGTCGATGTACGCGCCCATCTCGAGGTTCTCGCGCACCGTCAGCGTCGGGAAGATGTTCTCCCGCTGCGGGACGTAACACATGCCGCGCTCGGTGACCTGATCGGCCCGGAGGTCGGTGATGTCCTCGCCGTCGAAGGTGACCGTCCCCGCCCAGCAGTCGATGAGGCCGTAGGTGGCTTTCATCATCGTCGACTTGCCCGCGCCGTTCGGCCCGATGATGGTGACGATCTCGCGGTCCTCGACGTCGAGGTCGACGCCGTGGAGGATCTCCGCGTCGCCGTACCCCGACACCACGCCGCGGGCTTCGAGCAGCGCCATCGTCATCCCACCCCGAGGTAGGCGTCGATGACTGCCTCGTCGTTTCGGATCGCCTCGGGCTCCCCCTCGACGAGTTTCTTCCCCTCGTTCATCACGATGATCGTATCGGAGAGTTCCATGATCACTTCCATGTCGTGTTCGACGATACAGAACGTGTAGCCGTCCTCGCGGAGCGACTCGATGCGGGCCATCAGCTTCTCGGTGAGTGCAGGGTTGACGCCCGCGACGGGTTCGTCGAGCAGGATCACCCGCGGTTCGAGCATCAACACCCGCCCGAGCTCCAGCAGTTTGCGCTGGCCGCCCGAGAGGTTGCCCGCCGGTTCGTCCCGGAGGTGGTCGATCTCCAGCAGTTCGAGCGTCTCCTCGGCCCGTTCCCGGACCGTCGCCTCCTCCTCGGCGACGGCCCCGCGCCGGAACCAGGCGTTGGCGAGGTTCTCGCCGGCCTGCCCCTGGGGCGCCAGCATCAGGTTCTCCAGTGCGGTCATCTCGCCGAGTTCGCGGGTGAGCTGGAAGGTGCGGACCAACCCCTCGCGGGCCAGCATGTACGGGCGGCTGTTGGTGTGGCCGGGGCGGCGCTGGGTGGCCCGCTGTTTGGCGAGGTAACCACCCGCGCCGAGCGCCGCGCCGGCGACGGTCGCCCCGGCGGCCGGGACGGCGCTCAGCCCGAGGGGGCCGAGGCCGACGACGCCGCCGAGGGCGCCGATCGTGAGCCCGCTGGCACCGCCCCAGATGACCGTCTCGTCCCGGTGGGGGCGCATGATCGTCTGCAGGTCGCGGCCGTCGTACCGGACCGTGCCGCCGTCGGGCTCGTAGAACCCGCTGACGAGGTTGAACGTGGTCGTCTTGCCCGCGCCGTTCGGCCCGATGAGTCCCGTTATCGACCCCTCGGCGATGTCGAAGGTGGCGCCGTCGACGGCGACGATGCCGCCGAAGGTCTTGCGCAGGTCCTCGACCTCGACGATGGCGTCGCTCATCCGTCCACCTCCGAGGTGGTCCCCTCCTCGCGCCCGAGCAGACCCTCCGGAACGTAGTAGAGGACGAGCAGGAAGAGGACGCCGACGACCACCAGCCGGAACGCCTGGATGTTGACGCGGACGGCGGGCGGGAAGAAGGAGGCGAGCTGTGTCGTCGCCTGCTGGAACGCCCAGAAGATGGCCGCCCCGAGGATCATCCCCTTGTTGTTGCCGGCGCCGCCCAGGAACATGATCAGCAGGGTGATGAACGTGATCCGGGGCGCGAAGGTGGTGAAGGTCAGCCCCTGGGCGTACATGGCCCAGAGGGCGCCCGCGAACCCGCCGAGCGCCGACCCCAGGACCATCGTCTGGACCTTGTAGACGAACGGGTCCTTGCCGAGGGACTTCACGACCGTCTCGTCGTTGCGGACCGCCCGCAGGACGCGGCCGAACGGCGACCTGACGGCGAGTTCCAGGACGTAGTACAGGCCGGCGAGAAAGAGGACGAACGCGGCGAGTTGGAAGCGCGCGTAGTCGACGTTGACGGTCAGCTCGCCGACGAAGACCACCGCGTAGCCGATACCCGTGTCGCCGCCGAAGCCGAGGAGCCAGACGACGTTTTGGACCAGCGTGTTGAGGGCGCCGCCGACGTCGCCGTCGCCGAGCGGGCCCAGGATCGGCAGCAGGAAGTACCACAGCGAGACGAACCAGAGCGACCCGACGCCGACGACGGTCAGTTTCACGTCGGCGAGCCAGTCGACCCGGGTCACGCCGAGGTAGTACGCGGCCACGAGCGCGCCGAGTAAGGCGAGCGTCAGGGCACTCTTGAGCCCGACGGCGTCGACGATGGGGAGCGGGAGGAGCGCGACCAGCAGGCCGGTCCCGAGCGCGATACCGACCGCCCACTCGCGGCGGGCCAGGTCGCCGTAGTAGTGGGAAACGGCCACCAGCGCCACGAACCACGTGTACAGCGAGACGACCGCCCCGAGGCTCAAGAGCGGGTCGACCGCCACCAGCAGGGCGAACGTGAGCAGGCCCGCGACGGCACCGGCCGTGGCGCTGACCGTCGTGGCCGAGCCGAGCGCGTCGGTCCGGCGGCGGAGCCGCGTCAGTCCGAACGTCGTCACGGCGTAGACGCCGTCGAGGGGGAGCCGCGAGTCCGTCTCGCGGAGGCGCCCGAGCGCGCCCGTGGCGACTCCCCAGACGATGGCGACGACGAGGCCGAACATCGCGGGGCCGATCAGCGTCTCCATCGCCAGCGGGAAGAGGTCCTGGAGCGGCGGGCTGTAGCCGCGGAGGGCGTCGGGCCCGTTCGCCAGCCACGTCTCGGACTGGATGATCCGCTGGAAGATGACCGAGACGCCGAGCACCGTGATGGCGAGGTAGTCCTCGCGTAGCCGGATCGTCGGCAGGGCGACCAGGCCGCCGATCACCCCGGCCAGGAGCGTCGCCGCGGCGATGGCGACCGGCCAGGTGCCGACCACGGGCACCTCGCCGAGGCCGATGACGTACGCGGTGAAGTCGGTGGGGTCGTCCGGTCCGAGGACGAACAGCGCCGCGGTGTACGCGCCGACGAGGTAGAAGCCGACGTGGCCGAAATCGAGCAGGCCGGTGTGGCCGTACTTGACGTTCAGGCCGAGCGAGAGGATGCCGTAGATGGACACCAGGAGCATAAAGGAGATGACGACGTCGGAGGCCGCCATCTCAGCTCCCCCCCACGATGCCTTCGGGTTTGACGAGCAACACGAGCAACAGGACGACGAACGCGACGGGGATGCGGTAGGTGGCGCTGAGCCCCGGGATGGCGAAGATGCCCACCTCCATCGCGAGGCCGACGACGTAGCTCCCGAGGATGGCGCCGTAGACGCTGATGCCGCCGAGGATCACGCCGGCGAACATCGCGAGCAGGAGGTTGAACCCGAGGTTGATCGTGATGGAGCTGAACAGGAAGCCGAGCATGACCCCGCCGATGGCCGCGAACAGTCCCGAGATGATCCAGACGGACATCATCACCTGTCGGGTGTTGATCCCGCGGACCATCGCGAGCGTGCGGTTGTCGCTCGTCGCCCGCATGGCCTTGCCGAGCGTCGTCGCCTGCAGGAGGTAGTGGAGGGCGGACATCATGAGCAAGGCGAGGACGACGATGCCGAGCCGCAGGGGCGAGGTGCGGACGCGGGTGGCGGCGATGGACGTCTCCGGGACCGCGGTCCCGCCGCCCCAGAGGGCCGCGCCGCCGAGGGCGAGGACGGCGAGCCCCGAGAGCGCGGCGGCGAGGCGCGGCCCGACGACGCCGGCGGTGCCCCGGCGCCGGCGGTGGGCGGCGTAGGCGACTCCCGCCGTCGCGAGGCCGACGACCGCCAGTTCGAGCCACGAGTAGCTCAACACGAGCAGGGGTTCGACGGCGTCGCCGCGGCTCTCCATGATCGCGAGGGTGAGCCCGCCGTCCACGAGGAAGAAGTCGAAGAACTTCGCGAGGGTGAAATCGAGCGGGCCGCCGAGGAAGGGGACGGTCGTCTCGACGGTGTAAAACCGGATCTCGCCGCCGAAGATCGTCTGGATGCCGAACCGGACGACGAAGGCGACGGCGAGCGAGACGATGAGCATCAAGGCGAGTTCGACGTCCTTCTCGCGGAACTTACGGAAGATCAGCGATTCGAGCAGCGGAACGACGGCACCGAGCAGGACGAAGGAGAAGAGCAGTGCGGCCTCGAAGGCGGGTGCGCCGAGCACCACGGCCGCGCCGACGGCGGCCGCGATGCCCCCGTGGACCGCGAGCGCGACGCCGTCGGGGACGTCGACGCCCCACCAACTCCCCTTCAGCGCCCGGACGCCGCCGAGGTGATAGACGGTGCCGAGGACGCCGGCGGCCGACAGGACGAACAGGACCGCGGCGCCGGCGACGCCGACCTGCTGGGAGCCGGTCGCCAGCAGGTCGAACAGCGGAACCGTATCCGGTTTGTTGACCAACAGTGCAGCGTACGCACCGAGCGTCAACAGGTCCCCGTGTGCGAAGTTGGGGACCTCGGCGATGTCGTACACGAGCGCGAGTCCGGTCGCGCCGAGGGCGACGATGCTGCCGGTGACGACGCCCGTTACGATGGCGTTCAGCAGTCCCGTCTCGGCGGCCATACGTCGGAATGACATAGCACGGTTAATATCGTTTGGGTGTCACTGGCGCGGCGGCCTGGGGCCGCCGGCTCCGGATCGGCCGCCCGCCCCGACACCGCGCTCCCGAGGCGTTCGATCCTGTTACGGATTCCCACAATCTTTTGTCGGGGACATGACGATACGTCTAACATATCGGATCACCGGTGGGATAGACGGACACGGTGGACGGAATAGACGGCCGTACGTACATATTTTTCGCCCACTGTCCCATACATTTGTGTACAAACGAGCAATAGATTAATTTATGTAAAGTAATAACACGGCGCACGCAATGTCAGACCACAGTCGACGTGACGTCCTCAGGGGGCTCGGTGCGACCGGGACGGTCGGCATCGTCTCGCTCGCTGGGTGTTCACAGCAGGACGGCGACGGCGGGAGCACGGCGACGCCGACGGAGACCGAGGGGGGCATGGACGGCGACGACGGCGGGATGGAGGAGACGGAGACCGAGTCGGAGTCCGGCGGTGGCGGCGGCGAACCCATCGCCCTCGGCTCCATCTTCCCGATCACGGGGACGAACAGCGCCTACGGCGGCGGCCACCAGCAGGCGTTCAACCTCGCGGTCGAGGAGATCAACGGCTCCGGCGGCGTCCTCGGTGGCCGGGAGATCACGCCGGTCAACCGCGACACCGAGGGGAGCCCGTCGCGCGCGGCCCAGAAGTTCCGGACGATGATCAACCAGGAGGGCATCGTCGGTCTCGTGGGACCGTACTCCAGCGGGATCGGGACGACGCTGGCTCCCATCGCCCGTGACAACCAGGTGATGGAGGTCTCCAACGGCAACACCTCACCCGCCCTGGCGACCGCGGGCGTCAACGAGAGCAACGGCGTCAAATACTACGGCCGGACCTCGCCAAACGACGTCCAGCAGGCGCTCGTGATGGCGCGGGTGCTGAACCAGTCCATCGAAGCCGAGACGGCCTCCTTCCTCTACGTCGACAACCCCTACGGACAGGGGTTGGCGGAGGCCGCGAGCGAGAACTTCGAGGGCGAGACGCTGAACATGGTCGGCTACTCCCAGCAGACCAGCGACTACACGTCCACCCTGGACTCGGTGTTCGACGGCGACCCTGACGCGGTCGGCGCGGTCATGTACCCCGGCGGCGGGCGGACGATCCTCCAGCAGTGGAACCAGGGCGGCTACGGCGGCGAGTGGGTCGGTGCCGAGGCGATCCTGTCGCCCGAACTCCTCTCCGATCTCTCGGAGATCGTCGAGGGGATGTACATCACCTCGCCCCAGACCGCGAACAGCGAGACGTTCCAGGAGAACATGGGTGGCGAGGGGAACATCACGCAGTTCGCCCCCCACGCCTACGACGCGACGTACCTCATGGGCTTCGCGCTGGAGGCCGCGGGCGAGGCCAGCGGCACGGGCATCGCCGAGAACATCCGGGCCGTCTCCCGCCCCAACGACGGCGACACCACCGTCTCGGTCGCGGAGTTCGGGGCCGGGAAGGACGCGCTGGGGAACGACGAGGCCATCGACTACAACGGCGCCTCCGGCTCGGTCGACCTGAACGAGAACCTCGAACCGGTCGTCCCCTACCGCATCCTGCAGGTCCAGAGCGGCGAGGCCGAGGTGGTCGAGGAGGTGCCGCTGTCGTACTTCGAGGGTCGGATCTGAGCCGACCGGACGTAGGCCCCGGCCGCCCGGCGCACTTAACGGGCCGACGCCACTACCCCGGGACGTGAACGTGGAGATCGAGACGCGATGGCACCCCTCGACGAAGCTGAACGCCATCGGTGCGGCGCTGGATTTCACGAGCGTCGATCCGCTCCCCGAGAACGTCACCCGCGACCAGGTCGAGGAGTACTGCTACACGCTCGAACAGCTGTACGGCTCCTACGTGGACGAACTGGTCGCGGAGACGACGCTCTCCCGCCGGGAAGCCCAGACGTGGGTGTTGCGGAACCTCGTCTACGAGGGCGCCGACCGCCTCTCGTTCGAGGCCATCGGCCTCTACATCTGGGCGATCGGTCGCTCGGCCGAGGGCGACCCGCTCTCGCGGACCATCGTCGACGGGTATCACGAGCGGGCCGTCGAGAAGATCGACGCCGCCGAGGCGACGATCAAGCGGGCCGAACCGCCGCCGTACCCCGACGACCTCTACGCGGAGCCGACGATGCTGTGGGTGGAAGGCGAGGTGGCCGAGCGCCTCGCGCGCCGGCTCGGCCCGGACGAGGGGTACAGCGACGCGCTCGAACGGCTCCTCGACGAGACGGTCGACGCCGTCCCACTGGAGTCCCTGCTCGAACGGCTCCGGACGGCCGGCGCGACCCACGTCGGCGTCCGGACCGTCAATCCGGGGTGGGACCGCGAGCTACCGATATCGGTCCACGGCCCGGAGTCGATGGACCTCGACGTCGAGGCGACGGCGGTCCGCGTCGACGACACGCCGTACCCGTTCGGGATCGAACGTCGCCCGGCCGACGCCGGGACCGACTCGTTGCTCACC
Organism: Haloplanus salinarum; assembly: GCF_024498175.1. Taxonomy (NCBI): domain Archaea; kingdom Methanobacteriati; phylum Methanobacteriota; class Halobacteria; order Halobacteriales; family Haloferacaceae; genus Haloplanus; species Haloplanus salinarum. The sequence goes on along the minus strand of NZ_CP101823.1, from coordinate 3,392,134 downwards.
CTGTTCGCGGCCGACGACGAGTCGGTCGCACCCGTGGCGGGCGTCGACCGACTCCGGCGGGCACTGGAGCGGGTCGAGGCGACGCTACCGGAACTCGTCGAGCGGGCGCGGACGGCGGGCGTGACGGCCCTCGCCGTCGAGGACGAACCGGTGGGAGCCGGCGCGGGGCTGCTGGCCGTCGGGGTGGTCGACGACCCCTTCCCGGATCTGGACCGGTTGGTCCTCGACGACCGCACGCTCGCCGTCGGGGCGGTGACGACACTGACGGCCGCGGAGTACGCGGACCGCGAGGGGACGACGCTCCTGTGGACGGCCCCCGACGCCGCCCTCGACGAACGGCGGGAGCTCCCCGACGATCCGGCCGCGCGCCGCGAGCGGTTCCCGACGGCGGTGTTGCACACCGACTGAGACGGAGTATCGTTCCCGTTTCCCGGGGCTCGCTGGACCGTCCCGGCGAACCACCGGTAACGACCCAAACGGTCCGAACCGGTGGCTTATTCGGCTCGACATCCCTTGAGCGAGTATGGACGACGAGATCAGGCCCGAGGACGTCGAGTCGCTGCTCGAGAGCGACGAGCGGCCGCGAGTGATCGACATCCGTTCGCCGGGGCAGTTCGCGCGCGGGCACATCCCGGACAGCGAGAACGTCCCGTTCGGGGAACTGCCGGACCGAATCGAGGAGTTCGCCGACGCCGACCGCATCGTCACCGTCTGTCCCCACGGGAAGGCGAGCGTCCAAGCCGCACGCCTCATCGCGTCCTACGAGGGAACGGCGGACGCACGCGTCGAGAGCATGGCCGGCGGCCTCGAGGCGTGGGAGGGACCACTGGAGACGGACGACCGGGAGACCGACGGCGAGACGCCGGACTCGCCGTTCTGATCGGGGCGGAAAAGGAGTGCGCTCGACGAACGGACTAGCCGCCGATCACGCGACGTTGAACCCTTTGTCGCGGAGGAAGTCCTCCACGCGGCCGAGATGGTTCCCCTGGAGTTCGATGGACCCGTCCTCGACGGTGCCGCCACAGGCGAACTTGGATTTCAGGTCCGACGACAGGCTGTCCATGTCGACGTCTTTCGGATCGAACCCCTCGATGATCGTTACCTCCTTTCCGTAGCGGCGCTCGTCGATGCGGATGTTGATCTCCTGAGACTCCTTGGCCACGTCCTCGCAGACGCAGAGTTCCTCAGGGAGCCCGCACGTCGAGCAGACTTCCGACATTACAGGGTAAAGCTACTGGATGGGACTATTAAACAGTGTCGGGACCGGTCACGGCGGCCGGCCGAGCGGTCCATCAGCGGGCGAACGGCCGGGTCGGGAGCGTCCGCTCGCGGACCAGTTCGCCGACTGCGTCGGTCACCGCGTCGGCCGCCTCGCGATCCACCCCGTCGCCGTACCGAGCGCGCTCGTAGGTCCGCAGGACCAGCCGAGCGCGGTCGTCGGTCGTCACGCGCTCGACGTACGTCCGGGGCGTCTCGCCCGGACGGCGGGGGCGTTCCTGTCGTTCGAGCAGGTACTGCAGGCGCTCGAACGCCCGTATCGCGTCGGTATCGGGGTCGCGACGCGGGCCGCGGCGCCGGAGCCACACCGCGCGGACCGCTCGAGCGCCCGCGCCCGTGCGTCTGGCCGCCGCCCCGATGCCGACGAGCACCACGCCCCACAGCGCGAGCGTCTCCCGCGAGGGCAGAGTCGGGCCGCGGTCGGCGTCGCTGGCCGCGACCGGGTCGGCGTCGCCGACCGCGTCGGGTTGGGTGTCCGGCATGTCGCCGCCGGCGGGAGCCACCGTCGACGTAGTGTTCGGCACCGAGGCGGGGTCCGCGGCCGTCGAGACGGGGGTCGTGTTGCGGGTCTCCGCCGTGTCGACGCCCGCCTCGTCGGAGCGGCGGGCGTCGTTCAGCCGGGCCTGCTCGGCGGACTCGCGGGGGGCGGCCGGCGTCGGATCGAACCGTACCCAGCCCTCGTCGGGGACGTACACCTGCACCCACGCGTGGGAGTCGAGGCCGCGGACGACCCACTCGTCCTCCGCGACGCGCTCGCCCGGCGTGTAGCCCGTGACGAACCGCGCGGGCACCCCCTCCGCCCGCAGCATCGTCACCATCGTCGTCGCGTAGTAGGTGCAGTAGCCCGCGTCCATCTCGAACAGGAAGGCGTCGGCGACGCTCCCCTCGGGACGTTCGACCGTCAGCGAGTAGCGCTTGTTCGCCTCCAGATACGATTCGATGGCGACCGCCGTCCCGTACGGCGTCTCGGCGCCGGCCTCGTCGGCCACCGTCGCGGCGCGCTCCCGCACCCGATCCGGCGTCGACGCCGGGAGTTGCGTGTAGCGCTCGCGGATCCCGTCGGGGTAGTCGGTGCCGGCCGCCCGAAGTTCGTCGGAAGAGGGTCGGTTCAGTCGGCTGGTGACGGTGTAGCGCTCGCCGGGATCGAGCGTCGTCGCCGGGCGAAGGGTCCCCTGTGGCGTCACCCGGACCCGGGAGGCGGGGATGTCCGTGACCGCGGTCGGCCGCCACGCCGCCGGCATCGCCCCCAGTTCCGTCTCGGCGGTGACCGTCTGTCTCACCTCGGGCCCGTCGCCGGGCGGCCCGTCCAGTCGCCCCCCGTAGGGGCTCGTGTCGCCGGACCGAACCCACCCCGTGCCGGTGTAGCGGTCGTACGTGGCCGTCGTCCAGTAGGATTCGGCCCGGCTCTCGACGGAGAACTGCACCTGCGGCGAGAGCCTGATCGTCCCCACCACCTCCACGCGGTCCTGCGTGTCGACGAGGCTGGTCACGCCCGCGGGCGAACCGCGGTCGGGGAGGACGGGGGCCGTCCGCGTCGCCGGCACCACCGACAGCGACGCCGCGGCGACCACCATGACCGCGAGCAGGATCACCAGCGTGTCGACCTGCGTGCCCGTCCCGCCGTAGCGATCCAGCGTCCCGAAGCCGACGACGGCCGCCGCGCCGACGACGCCCGCGAGGGTCGTGAGCGTCCCCGCGTCGCCCGTCAATACGAGCATGGCGAGCACCGTCCCGCCCACGACGACGCTCGAGACGTACCGGCGGCGGACGGCCAGGTACCACGAGAGGAAGACGGGCGTCGGCGCGACCGACAGCGCCCAGACGTTTGCCTGCGTCAGTCGCAGGACCGACAGCCCGGTGAGCAGGGCGACGGTGTCGGAGAGCAGGCGCTCGGGGGAGATGAGCGCCCGCTGGCTCGCGGGCACGGAGAGGAAGTACACGGCGAAGCCGGCGACGAGGGAGAGCGCCGCAAGGAGGAGCGCGGTCCGGACCCGGAGGACGCGGCCCGTCGCCACGGCCAGCGTCGCCGCCCCCACGAGCGTGGCGAGCATGAGTCGCGAGCCGCCGACCACGTCCGTCACGCGATAGAGGACGCTCCCGTAGGCGGCGGTGAGCACGACCAGCGAGCAGAGGGCGGCGAGCCGAAAGTCGGGACCGATCGACCACGGGAGGAGCCCGGACCGGTCGGCGGCCTCGACGCTCACGCTCGCACCTCCGGTGCGGACGGGGAGCCGTCCTCCGTGGGTCGGTCCCCCCGGTCGTCGAGCCGGCGTCGGGGGCCGGGATCGAAGGGGTGTGACGCGCCGTCGACGCGGACGGTCACCCCGTCCTCGGACGCACGAACCGCGACGTCGGCGTCGGCGTCGGCGTCGCCAGGGTCGCCGGCACCGGCGCGGGCGAGGTGGGTGAGCACCCGGTCGGCGTCGTCCGGCGCCGTCCGAACCCGGCCGTCGGGCGTCGCGAGCGACACCGACACGCCCTCGTCGAGGAGGGAAACGGCGACGGTGGCGGCCGCCTCCGCCATCGCGTCCGCCCGCCCGGGCGCGGCGCTCGCCGCCACCGTCACCGTCCGGCGGTCGCCGTCGTCGGCGAACTCCTGGACGACGAGGTCCTCGCGCTTGGCACTCGACTTCCAGTGGACGTCACGCAGGGAGTCGCCGTTGACGTACTCCCGGAGGTGATCGAACGCGCCGCGCTCGGCGCCCGCGTCGAGGGCTGCGAGGCCCCGGAGCCGCTCGGCGACGGCCGGCGACGGGTGGAACACCCGCGGATACACCAGCACCGAAGCCCGTCCCTCGGGGACGAAGGTGCGCCGCGCGAGGCCGAGCACGTCCCGGGCGTCGACGGTGGCGGGGCCGAGGGCGTGTTCGCCGCGCTCGCGGTAGGTCACTTCGTAGACGAGGGGGTCGCCCCCGACCAGGGTCGTCGCCTCGGCGTCGCCGTCGACGCCCGGGGGGAGACGGTCGCGCACGACGGCGGTGACGGGCGTGTCGGTGTCGAACGCCAGCCGGACGGTCGCCGTCGTCCCCGGATCGGCGGGCGGCGGCGGCGTCCGCTCGACGGTCGGTGGATCGAGGCGGTGGAGTTGGACGCCCGCGGCGAGGAGCGCGACGCCCGCGGGGACGACGACGGCGTCGAGCGACCGCGGGCCGAACGCCGCGCCCGCGGCGACGGCGGCGACGGCGGCGGCGGCGACGGTGACCCCACGGCGGGTCGGGAGGAGGCGTCGGGACATCTCACTCGACCGAAACGGCGGTCAGCGCGGCGTCGACGACGTCGCGCCCCGGTCGGTCGGCGTCGATGCGGTGGCTCCAGACGGTCGGCGCCTCGGTCTGGACGTCGTCGGGGACGACGTACTCGCGGCCGTTCAGGACGGCCCGCGCCTGCGCGGCGCGGGTGAGGGCGATGGCGCCCCGGGGACTCACACCCAGGGACGCCTCGTCGCGGGTGTAGGACGCCAGCCGCGAGACGTACCGCCGAACGGGTTCGCTGAGCGTGACGTTCGCGACGGTCCGACGGGCACCCCGCAGGTCGTCGAGGGTCGCGACGGGTGTGAGCGACTCGATGGGGTGATCGCCCGCGACCCGCTCCAGCAGTCGCGTCTCGGCGTCCTCGTCGGGATAGCCGAGGCGGAGTTTCTTCATGAAGCGGTCGACTTCGGCCATCGGCAGGTCGTACGTCCGGCCGGGCTCGACGTCGTTCTGCGTCGCGATGACGGTGAAGGGATCGGGGAGCCGGCGGGTCTCGCCGTCGACGGTCACCTGTTCCTCGGCCATCGCCTCCAGCAGGGCGGCCTGGGTCTTCGGCGGCGCGCGGTTGATCTCGTCGCCCAGGACGACGTTCGCGAACACGGGGCCGGGGCGAAACTCGAACTCTCGAGTCTTCTGGTTGAACACGTTGACGCCGGTCACGTCCGAGGGGAGGAGGTCGGGCGTGAACTGGACGCGATTGAACGAGCAGTCGACGGAGGTGGCGACGGCCCGCCCGAGGACCGTCTTGCCGACCCCCGGGACGTCCTCGAGGAGGAGGTGGCCGCGGGCGAGGGTCGCGACCAGGATGTGTTCGATTGCGTCGTGTTGCCCGACGATGACCTCCTCGACGTTGTCGACGATGCGGTCGGTGAGCGTCGTGGCGTCGGCCACCGACAGCGGCGGAACCTGTTCCGGGTGATCCGATTCCGGGAGACTTGCGTCCGTCATGGGTGATAGAGCGAGTCGACGGCCGTACCCACGTCCGGGGTCGGCAACCGACCGGCGGCGGGTGTGAACGTGTAACACCCAGACCCACCTATACCTTCGGCCGCCCGCGCCGAGGAAAGGGTTTTGCCCGTCGCCCGCGGTACCGAGCCACATGGTTCCGATCACCGACGGTCCGGCGGAGGTGCCCCGATGAAGCCAGTCGCCTTCGACGAGGCGGAAACCTACGAACCCGAGGAGGGGTGGCGGCGTGTCGCGCTCGCCGGCAGCGACCGCTTCTCCTTCGAGTGGTTCGAGAAACCGCCGGGGCACAGCTCGCCGATGCACGACCACGAGAACGAACAGGTGTGTCTCTGTCTGTCGGGCGAGCTCACCGTGACCACCGCGGACGACGCGGTCACCCTCGGCCCGAACGACTCGGTGTGGCTCGAATCGAACGAGGCCCACCGCGTCGAGAACACGGGCGAGGAGCGTGCCGTCGGCCTCGACGTGTTCGCCCCGGGCCGCTCGTTCGACTTCTGGACCGACCGCGACTGAGCCGGGGGCTCGCCCCCCGGCCCCGCCGGTTTTTATGTGCCGGCTCGCGTACGGTTCCCCAGTGGCACGGGATACCGAGGAGACGGACGAGGGTGAAGCGACGGCCGAGGACGAGTCGACCAGCGGAGACCTCTCGTCCGATGTGCTCGAGTCGCGGGGCCGGGCGACGCCGCTCGCGTCGAGCCGGTTCGCGGCGGTCACCAACCGGTTCGTCCACATGGTCGAACTCGTCGCGGCCGCCGTCTTCGCGCTGCTCTTTGCCATCGGCGTCGTCGACCTCATGATCCAGATCGTGCAGGCGACACAGGCCGGCCGGATCACCGATCCGCTGGTCGTCATCGGCTTCATCGACACCGGCCTCCTCCTCCTCATCATCGTCGAGGTGTACGAGACGGTCATCGCCTACACCGAGGAGAGCGAGACCCGTCGAATCGTCCGGTTGGTCATCTACACCGGGGTCATCGCGATGGTTCGAAAGACGATCATCTTCCGCACGGGCGAGTACGCGACGTCGACCGACGCCCTCCTCGCCGCCACCGCCTACGCCGTGCTCATCCTCGGCCTGGTCGGACTCCTCCTCGTCGAGCGAGGGGAGAGCCGGCAGCTCATGGACTGAGACGGACCGTCGGGGACGGCGTCCGACGCCCCGGGGGGCGCCCTTTTGTCGCTGTAGCGGTATCCACCGGACGTGACCGACCCAGTCCGTCCCCGGCCGTCGGAGGGCGAGTCGACCGTCGTCGAGGCGAACGGCGTCCGCCTCCACGTCGTGCGTGCCGGCCCCGCCGACGGGCCGCCGGTGCTCCTGTTGCACGGCTTCCCCGAGTGCTGGTACGGCTGGGAGCCGGTGGCGCGCCGCCTCGCCGAGGCGGGCCATCGGGTCCTCGTCCCCGATCAGCGCGGCTACAACGCGAGCGAGAAGCCGTCGGGGGTCGGCGCCTACCGCCTGCCGACGCTCGCGGCCGACGCCGCGGGGGTGCTGGACGCCGTCGGCGCCACGTCGGCCCACGTCGTCGGCCACGACTGGGGGGCCGCCGTGGCCTGGTGGCTGGGGCTCGACCACCCCGACCGGGTCCGGACGCTCGCGGCGCTGAACGTCCCCCACCCGACGGTGATGCGACGGACCCTCGCCCGGTCGTGGGACCAGCGCCGCCGGAGCTGGTATTTCGCCGCCTTCCAGCTTCCCCGCCTCCCGGAACTCGTCTCGCGGGCGGGAAACTACCGCCTCTTCGAGCGGTCGATGCGCGAGTCCAGTCGCCCGGGGACGTTCGACGACGCCGACTTCGAGCGCTACCGGGCGGCGTGGCGCCAGCCCGATGCCCTCACCGCGATGGTGAACTGGTACCGCGCGGTGGCGCGGTATCCGCCGCCCGAGCGGACCGACCCGGTCGAGCCGCCGACGCGCGTGATCTGGGGGGTCCGCGACCGCTTCCTCCGGGCGTCGATGGCCAAGGAGAGCGTCGCCTACTGCCGGGACGGCGAGGCCGTCCTGCTCGACGACGCGACCCACTGGCTCCACCGCGAGTTCCCCGACCGGGTGGCCGACCACCTGCGGGCGGGCTTCGACGCGGCCGAGTGAAACCGGAACCGACGGCCGAAACGGGAAGGCTCAAACCCGACGGCACACAGCCATCGGCGTGGGACTCGCAACGCGGTTCGCCGGCGACGAGGCGGACGTGGTGGCCGATCCGCGGTTCAGGGTGATCCTCCTCGGGAGCGTCGTCTCCCCGATGGGCGCCTCGCTCGTCTCGCCGCTGCTCGACTCGCTGACCGGCGTCTACGGCATCCCCGGCGCACGGATCGGCCTGCTCATGGCGGCGTTCACCGCCCCGGGGGTCCTCGCCATCCCGCTGGTCGGTATGGTGTCGGATCGGGTGGGACGAAAGCCGGTGCTCACGGCCGGGCTGGCCCTGTTCGGCGCCGCCGGACTTGGGCTGGCGTTCACGACCGACTTCCGGGTCGCCGTCGCCCTGCGTCTCGTCCAGGGCGTCGGCTTCACCGGCATCGCGCCCGTCCTCATCGCGGCCACGGGCGACCTCTTCACCGGCGAGCGCGAGGCGACCGCCCAGGGCCTCCGCTTTACCACCGTCGGGGGCTCCCTCGCCGTCTTCCCGTTTCTCGCGGGGCTGCTCGTCGCCGTCGCGTGGCAGTATCCCTTCTATCTGTTCGCGCTCGGCCTGCCGGCGGCGGCCGTCGTCCACCGGCGGTTCGAGGAGCCGGCCGCCGACCCCGACGCCGAGGGGCTCGACGTGACGCGACTGCTCGCGCTCGTCCGGACGCCGCGGATCGCGCTGGTGTTGCTCGGCCGGGCCGTCCCCTCCTTCCTCTGGTTCGGCTTCCTGACCTACAACTCCATCGTGGTGGTCCGCCTGCTCGACGGGACGCCCGGCGTGGCGGGGGCGCTGGTCGCCGTCGCCAGCGTCGCGAGTTCGGTCGGCGGCTCCCAGGTGGGGCGGCTCACCGCCGCCTTCGACAGCCGGCGCGCCCCCTTGCTCGTCGGGACGGCGGCCGCCGGACTGGGCCTCGCGGCCGTCGCGCTCGCCCCCTCGCTGCCCGTCGCCGGCGCCGGATCGCTCGTCGTCGGCGCGGGCTTCGGCGTCGTGCTCACGCTCTATCGCAGCACCGTCTCGACGGTTGCGCCCGCGGCGCTCCGGGGGTCGCTCGTCAGCCTCGGCGAGTCCGCCGGCCGGATCGGGAGCACCGTCGCGCCGGTCGTGATGGGCGGGGCCGTCGCGTTCGCCACGCCTCGCTACGGCCTCGCCGTCGCCGTCCGCGGGACGCTCCTCGCCGTCGTCGTCGGGAGCCTCGTCGTCGGGACGGCGTGCGTGCTGTTCGCCGACCGGGCGATGGCGTGATCGACCGCGAGCGGCACGCCTTTACTCCCGGCGCGGCGAGCGACGGTATGCCGGACCTCGGAAAGATCGACCGCGAGTTCTTCGAGACCCACGTCCGCCCCCGCCTCGGCGCCGAGCGCGACGACGTGTGCCTCGGCCCGACGCCCGGCGTCGACTTCGGCCTCCTGTCGATCGGCGACCGGACCGTCGCCATCGCCACCGATCCCGTCTCCGTCCTCCCCGCGCTCGGCTACGAGCGGGCCGGCCGCTTCGCGCTCGACGTCGTCCTCGCGGACGTGGCGGTCAGCGGCCTCCCGCCCTCGCATCTCGCCGTCTCCTTCTCCCTGCCGCCGGGGATGAGCGACGAGGCGTTCGCGGCCGTGTGGGAGGGCCTCCACGCCGAGGCGACGGACCTGGGCGTGAGCGTCGTCACCGGTCACACCGCCCGGTACGATGGGTGTTCGTTCCCCTGGGTCGGTGGGGCGACGGCGCTGGCCGTCGGCGACGCCGCGGACGTGGTTCGCCCGGACGGGGCGCGGCCGGGTGACGACCTCCTGGTGACCGGCGGGCCGGCCGTCGAGACGACGGGGCTGTTGACGACGCTGTTCCCCGAGCGGGTCGACCTCCCGCCGGCGACGCTGGCGACGGCCCAGGACCGGCTCGAGGAGGCGAGTTGCGTCCGCGACGCCCTGACCGCCGCGGCCGCAGGGCCGGTGACCGCGATGCACGACGCCACCGAGGGCGGCCTCCACGGCGCGTTCGCCGAGATGGCGACGGGCGCCGGCGTCCGGTTCGAAATCGAGCGCGACCGGATTCCCGTCCGGCCGGGCGTCGCCGAGACGTGTGCCGCCCTCGATATCGACCCCTGGACCGCCACGACGTCGGGGACGCTGGTCGTCGCCGTCGACCCCGAGGGCACGGACGCGGTGCTGTCGGCGCTCGCCGATCGGGGGACTACCGCCGCCCGGATCGGTCGGGTCGTCGAGGGCGAGGGAGCCTACGTCGACGGCGACCGGATCGCGGCGCCGTCGGTCGACGCCTCGTGGGCCGCCTACGCGCGGCTCTCGACCTGATCGGGGCGCCGTCGGCGACGCTCGCGGTCGGCGGCCGCGGGGCGGGACGAGCACCTCGTGCTGTTTATCGCAGGTCGGTCCCGGTGGGTCGCCGGACCGTCCCGGCGACCACCCGGTGAACGGTTACGATACTCCGAATCAGTCGAAGTCGCGGCGCATCGCGATCTCGAACCACGGGCAGAGTCGGAGCTGACGGTACCACTCGGGATGTTCGTGGAGGTGGTCGTAGTCGACCCACAGGCGGCCGGCGACCTCCGTCTCGTCGGGGTCCAGGGCGACGTCGTCGAGGGTACACTGCAGGACTGAACAGACCTCCCACTCCAGGCCCGCGTTCTCGTAGTAGCGTTTGTACTCGAACTTGTCGGTCACCCGGAGGTCGTCGTACTGATCCGGCGTGACGCCGAGTTCGTCGACGAGTCGCTGGCGGGTAGCCTCCTTCTGGGTCTGGCCCGGTCGCGGGTGGGAGGCGACGGTGCCGTCCCAGTGGGTGTCCCAGAGGCGCTTGCCCGGCGCGCGCTGTGCGAGCAACACCCGGCCCTCGCCGTCGAAGACGAGGGCGGTGAAGGCGCGGTGACGGACGCCGTCGCCGGTGTGTGCATCGAGGCGGTTGACCGTCCCTTGCTCCTGATCGTCCCCGTCGACGGCGATGACCGCCTGTTCGGCGTTGGGGTGTCGCTCCGACGCCCCGGCGTCGCCGCCCTCGTTCGCGCTCATGGTCTACGTTCCGGGAGCGAGGATAATGGCGTCTTCGATGCATCCCGACCGCGTCGCCGCGGGACGCCTCGAATCACCTAAATGCGAACCCCTCGAAGGGCCGTCGATGACCGACGACCGAGAGCGTGACCTCGACGTGGCGACCGTTCGCGAGCGCGTCGACGAGGCGGACGTCGACGCGTCCGACGACGTACTCGACCGCCTCGCGACGCGTGTCGACGAGGCCGACGGCGCGGACGCGACCGAGGCGTTCGCGTCGTGGTACCGGGAGTGCCGACGGGAGCGACGCTCGACGGCCGAGGACGTCGAGGCCGCGGCGACGCGCTTTCGCGACCTGCTGGCGGGGGTCGACCCCGCGGACCGCGAACACAACCAGGTCCGGGCGCGGATCGACGAGTACGAGTCGCAGTTCGAGGCGTTTCGGGCGGAGCTATCGACGGCGGCGGACCGACTCGACGCGACGTCGCGGGAGCCGGGATCGGCCGTCGACCTCTATACGGGTGCCGAACGGCTGGTCGCGTGCGAGCGGGCCGTCCACGAAGTCGCACACGGCCTCCATCACGTCGAGGGGGGGCTCGACGAGTTCGAGTCGTGGCTCCACGACCCCGAGGCGCGGTTCGACGCGTTCCGGGAGGAACTCGGCGGGTTCGAACGGTATCTCGACAACACCGCCGGGCTCCTCGACCGGATCGAGGCGGGCGACGGCGACGACGACCGGGCGTTCGACCGGTGGCTGGCCGCCTACCACCTCCAGCGGGTCATGGGCGTCATCCTCGACGAACTCCGGGCGGACGTCGACGAACTCGAGGCGTGGCTCGGCCGGCGGGAGGGGGCGTACGACGACGAACTGTCGTCGCTCCGCGACCGCGTCACGGGGCTTTCCGAGCGCCACGCGACGTGTTCGAGGCGTCTCGACGCGACGGCCGAGGCCATCGACGGGTTCGAGGAGTCCTGGAACGAGGTGACCGCGTCCGTCGAGTCGTTCGAGTCGACCCTCGAATCGCTCGATCCGCCCGTCGACTGGGCCGCGGTGGAGTCGCTGGTGGACGAGCAGTTCGACGAGCTGTCGATCGAGGTGCGGTAGCTACCCCATCCCCGTCGCGGAGAGGTACTGCGCGCCGAACAGCACCGTGTTGTAGAGGCCGTGAACGACCGCCGGGACGACGAGGTTGCGGGTCCGCTCGTAGAGGTAGCCGAGGACGAGACCGAGGACGGCGGCGACGGTGACGTAGGGTACCCGGGAGCCGCCACCGCCGGTGAGGGCGACCCAGTGGACGACCCCGAAGAGGACACTGGAGAGGGCGATGGCGACCGAGGGACCCCAGGTCCGCCGCAGGATGCCCTGGACGCCGCCCCGGAAGACGAGTTCCTCGAACGGGCCGACGAGCAGGATGGCGACGGGGATCATATAGAGGAAATAGCGGGGGTCGCGCTGGCCGGTGACGACGACCTGGTTCTGGGCCACCTCGACGCTGAACGCCGTCAGCAGGCGAGCGATGACGAGTTGGGCGCCGACGAGGACGAGGACGCCGACGGCGATCAGACCGATCCCCCGGAGGGAGGGGCGTTTCACCTGCAGGAGGTCCCACTCGCCGGTGATGGCGAGGTAGCCGGCGACGGCGAGGCCGAAGCCGACGAACTGGAAGACGGAGGCGACGACGCGGTATTCGAGGGTCTCGCGGGCGAGGATACCGGCCCCGATCAGGGCACTCATCCCGAGCCCGACGACGGCCGTGGCCGCGAGGAAGGCGGCGACGATCAGGAGGAGGCTCCGGAGGAGGTCCCACCCGCGGTCGGCGAACGGGGCGCGGTGCCGTTCGGCGTCGGGCGGCAGGTCCCCGACCCGCTCGCGGCGGAGGTAGTAGCCGACGGCGAAGACCAGTCCGAGGGCGAGGGTCGCGGCCCCGAGTTCGGTCGCGCGGTCGCTCCCCCGGAGCGACGCGTCCTGGTGGACGAGCGTCCCGAGCACCAGCCCGCCGAGCAGGTGCAACATCGCCCCGACCACGAGGAGTTCGTTGACCATACCGGCCCCTGTCGGCCCGGGAGTAAGTATCAGTCGATGACGAGACGGCGCTTCTCGGGCACCGCGTCGTCCGCGTCGACGTCGCCGCCGCCGAGGAGGCCGCGGGCGGCGCGCTTGCCCCACTCGACCGCGGGCTGGGTGAACGTCTCGACGCCCGCGAGCTCGCCGTACATGATACAGGCCGCCTCCATGCCGTAGAGGAGTTCGCCGACGCCCCGCTCGTCGACGCGGTCGACCTCGATGCGGACGTTCGGGCAGTTCGAGGCCGCGAGGCTCGCCTCGGTCGCCCGGAACTCGGCGTCGAGCAGGTCGGCGAGGCTCCCGCCGCCGAGGTAGGCGAGGCCGTCGAGGTCCGTCTCGGGGATGGCGACGTCGGGACGCTCCCGGGGCCGGACGAGCGTCACGAGTTTGTCCCGCGGGCCGGCGCGGTAGAGCTGGAGCTGGGAGTGCTGGTCCGTCGCTCCGAGCGCCCGGGCGGGCGTCTGGCCGACGGCGTCCTTGCCGAGGCTCTCGGCCCACAACTGGGCGAACCACTCCGCGAATGACTCCAGCGACTCGGCGTAGGGCATCATCGCGTTGACGCCCGCGCCGCGGCGTTCGAGGGCATGACAGGTCGCGCCGTAGGCGTAGGCGGGCGATTCGAACAGCGACCCCGCGAGCCGGTCGGCCTCGGCCCGCGCCCCGTCGACGATGGCCTCGACGTCGTGGCCGGCGAGGGCGGCGACGGGGAGCGCGACCGTCGAGAGCACCGAGAAGCGCCCGGGGACGCCCGCGGGGACGTCGAGAACGGGCAGGTCGTGGCGGTCGGCCAGATTCCGGAGGTTCCCCGACGGACCCGTGGTGACCAGGGTGCGCTCGGTCCAGTCGACGCCGGCGTCGGCCATCGCCTCGCGGACGATCAGGAAGTTCGAGAGGGTCTCGGCGGTGGTGCCCGACCGGGAGACCACGTGGACGACGGTGTCGGAAAGCGGGAGGGTCTCGAGGAGACCGGCGACACGTGCGGGGTCGACGTTGTCGAGGACGTATGCGTCGAGGTCGGTTCCGAGGGCCTCGGCGAGCGTCGCGGCGCCGAGGGCGCTCCCGCCGATGCCGACGGAGAGGACGGCCGCGGGGTCGTCGAAGCGATCCACCGCCCGGCGGACGGCCGCCGGGTCGACCGTCTCGGGGAGGTTCAGCGACGCGTAGCCGTGGGCCGCCTCGGCCCGGCCGCGCTCGATGCGGTCGTGGGCGTCGGCGACGCGCTCGTCGAGCCGCTCCAAGGCCTCGCGCGTGAGTCGCGGTTCGGCGTCGAGTGCGTTGCCGAGGTCGACGTACATGGCCCAAGCGGGGACCCGCTCCGGCAAAACCGTTTCCAGTTCGGCGAGCCGAGCGTACCTTTTACCATCCCCTCGGTTCTGGGAGCCGATATGCGAATCAGCGGGCCCTCCGGGCGAGTCGGTATCGCCCTCACGCTGGTGATCGGTCTCGCGTCGATCGGATTCGGCGCGTACAGTTACAGCACGCAGTCGTCGGCGCTCGGCTCCGCCGAGACGGTCCAGGGGACGATCACGTCGACGTCCGTCGAGGAGCGCTCGACCAAGGGCACCTCGTACGTCCCGCGGGCGACCTTCGAGTACACCTACGAGGGGGAGAACTACACCGCCTCGAACGTCTACCCCGGAACGCTCGTCCGGGATTTCGACACCGAGAGCGCGGCCAGAGCCGAACTCGACGGGGACGAACCGGGAGAGACGGCGACGGTGTACGTCCCGACCGACGCGCCGGGGGAGGGGTACCTCGAGCCGGAGCGAAGCAACAAGCCGCTTCTCCTGGTCGGCGTCGGCGCGCTGTTCCTCCTGGGGGCGGGGCGGTCGGCGATGGGTTAGGCCGCCGGCCACCGCAGGTAGACCATCACGACGACGATGGCGAGTTGAAACAGGCCCTGGACGCCGCTCAGGCGGGCGTTTCGCATCCCGATCCGGCTGACGACTTCGGGGTCGGGGTCGCCCGACGCCAACTGGCGGTAGATACGCATCTCGCCGGGGAGGAGGACGCCGAACCCGAGGACCGAGAGGACGGTGACGATGGCGAGCGTGAGCAGGATGATCGGGGAGGTCAGCCCGAAGGCGTCGGCGGTGACGGCGAGGTAGGCGCCGCCGCCGAGGAGCGCGACGGCGAAGGCGACCAGCCACCGGGGGTCGTCGAGGGCGTCGAACTGCCAGCCGACGAGGAGGAGCGCGGGGACGGTGGTCGCGAGCGTCAGGAGGGCGATCCACGGCTGGGCGTGGGGGAAGACGCCCAGCCGCTCGGCGAGGGTGACCCCGCCGACGATGGTGACCAGGGCGAGCGACGGCATGAGGAAGGCCATCTTCGGCGTGAATCGCCGGAAGACGCTGGCACGCTCCTCGACGGACAGGCCACCGAGGACGGGACCGAGGACGAGCGCCATGAAGAGGTCGATGCCCGTCCACAGCACGCCGGCCATCACGTGGACGTAGATGTGGTGGACGACGGGGGCGGCGAGGAGGGCGTAGGCGAGGGCGCCGACGGGGACGGCGACGGCGCCGGCGGCGAAGGCGGGATTGGCTCGCTGACCCATGCCCCTGATCGCACCGCGGACGGTCGCTCGCGACGTTGACATCGTCCGTGGCAAGCGTCCGGGCGGGCAAAAGCGTTCAGGCGGTCACAGCACGACGCCGTCCTGCAGGAGCGTGATCAGCACGGTCAACACCGGGACGCTGGCGACGGTCGTGACGAAGATGGTCATGGTGAGATACTCGGAGGCCGAGAGGCCGTCGCGGTCGTCCACGTCGCTGTACGAGAGGGTGAGCGCGAGGGGGATGAGCGCGACGGGCGTCGCACAGAGCAGGACGAACACCCGGGCGACGGCGACGTCGCCGAACTTCCCGAGGGCGAGCGCGACGGCGAGGCCCGTCAGCGGGGCGACGACGAGTTTGACGATCGAGGGGCGGATCACCCGGCGGACGTTGCCGTACTCCAAGCCGTAGAGTTGGACCCCGACGATGACGAGCATCAGGGGGATTGAGGCGTCGCCGACGAGGCTGACGGTGGACATGAACGTCCCGTCGGTCGGCGGGGCGATCCCGAGGAGGCGGACGGTGCCGGCGACGGCGATGGCGTAGACGAGCGGCAGGCGGAATATCTCCTTGACCGCGCCGATGCCGGCCTCGCCGCCGCCCCGGGAGGCGACGTAGACGCCGAGGGTGTACATCAGGAACGCCTGGGCGGTGATGTAGATGACGGCCGTGGTCCGGCCCACGTCGCCGAAGGCGAACTCCGCGAGCGGGATGCCGTAGAAGCCGGCGTTGGGGAGCGCCCCCGCGAGGACGTCCGCGCTCCGGTAGGGTTCGGGGACGCCGAGCAGGCGGTCGAGGAGTTCGACCAGCCCCATCGTGACGATCACGAAGAGGCCGACCCCGGCGAAGATGAGCGCGACGGTGTCGCCGGAGAGCGTCGTCGTGACGATGCTGTGGAAGATGAGCGCGGGGAGAAAGAGATAGAGGGCGACGTCGTTGAGCGAGTCGACCTCGACGTCGAGGGCGGCCGCGAGCGTATACCCCAGGGCCATGACCGCCACGATGGGGAGGACGGCCGAGGTGAACGCGGAGACGAGCGACATAGGCCGGGCGTCGCCGGCGGGGGGCCTTAGCCTCCGTGTGGGAGCAAGGGCTTCCGCTTCCCAAAGGGCAGGTTTCAAGCGCGGCGGGCGACGACGACGCGGTATGTACGACCGACTGAAGGGGTTCCGTGACTTCTACCCCGAGGAGATGGCCGCCAGGCGGGCGGTGGCGGACACGCTGGAGGAGACCGCCCGGCGGTACGGGTTCCGGGAGATCGGCACCCCGGCGCTGGAGGCCGTCGATCTCTACACCGACAAGAGCGGCGAGGAGATCGTCGAGGAACTGTACGCCTTCGAGGACAAGGGCGGCCGCCACGTCGCCATGACGCCGGAGTTGACGCCGACGGTGGCGCGGATGGTCGTCGCGAAGGGCCAGGAGCTCCAGAAGCCGATCAAGTGGATGTCGACGCGGCCCTTCTGGCGGTACGAGCAGGTCCAGCAGGGGCGGTTCCGCGAGTTCTACCAGACGAACGTCGACGTCTTCGGGTCGGCGGAGCCGACGGCCGACGCGGAGATTCTGGCGTACGCGGCCGACGCCCTGACCGCGCTCGGCCTCTCCGGCGACGACTTCGAGTTCCGGGTCTCCCACCGCGACATCCTCGGCGGCCTCCTCCGGGCGTTCGACGCCGACGTACGGGTTCGAGAGGCGGTTCGTGCGGTCGACAAATCCGAGAAGATCGAGCCGGCTCAGTATTACGACCTGCTCCACGAGGCCGGCCTCTCCTACGACCAGGCCGAGCGGTTCGACGAACTGCTGGCGACCGACGACCTCGACGACCTCACGGCCTTCGCCGGCACCGACGACGTCGCGGCGGCGGTGGGGAACCTGCGGAACGTCCTCGACGCCGCCGCGGACTTCGGCGTCCGGGAGTACTGCAGCGTCTCCCTGGAGACGGCCCGGGGACTGGATTACTACACCGGCACCGTCTTCGAGTGTTTCGACACGCAGGGCGAGGTGTCCCGGGCGGTGTTCGGCGGCGGGCGGTACGACGACCTGATCGAGAGCTACGGCGGGCAGCCGACGCCGGCCGTTGGCGTCGCACCCGGCCACGCCACGCTCTCCTTGCTCCTCCAGCGGGCGGGCGTCTGGCCCGACGAGGCGCTCGCGACGGACTACTACGTCCTCTCGGTGGGTGACACCCGGGAGACGGCCGCGCGGGTGGCCCGTGACCTCCGGGAGCGGGGCCACGTCGTCGAGTCGGACCTCGCGGACCGGAGCTTCGGCGCGCAGATGTCCTACGCCGACGGCGTCAACGCCGAGACGGTCGTCATCGTCGGCGAGCGCGACCTGGAGAACGGCGAGGTGACGGTCAAGGAGATGGAGAGCGGCGACCAGACGACCGCACCCGTCGACGCCTTCCCGGGCGACCACGACCGGCCGACCTACGACGACTTCGCGTAGGGGTTAACTGCCGGGGCGCCCGACCCCCGTCGATGCCGCGACGCGCCTTCCGGATCGCCTACGACGGCCGGCCGTACTCGGGGTTCCAGCGACAGCCCGACCGGCCGACCGTCGAGGACGCGCTGTTCGACGCGCTCCGTGACCTCGACCTGGCGGCGCCGCCGGCGGGCTACGCCGCCGCAGGGCGGACCGACGCGGGCGTCTCGGCGCTCGCCCAGACCGTCGCCTTCGAGGCGCCCGACTGGCTCTCGCCCGCCGCGCTGAACGGGACGCTCCCCGCGACGGTCCGGGCGTGGGCGAGCGCGGACGTCAGCCCGGACTTTCACGCCACCCACGATGCCCGCCGCCGGAGCTACCGATACCACCTGTACGCGCCGACGCTCGACGACGACCGGGCCGGCGAGGCGCTGGACCGCCTGACCGGCGAGCACGACTTTCACAACCTCACGACCGACGACGCGGGGACCGTCCGCCGCCTCGACGCGAGCGGGGAGCGGGACGGCGACTTCCTCGTGTTGACGCTCGCGGCCGGCGGGTTCGCCCGGCACATGGTCCGTCGGATCGCGTCGCTGGTGCGGGCGGTCGGTGCCGGCGAGAGCGACCCCGAGCGGGTGGGCCGCGTCCTCGGGCCCGACCCCCTCGACGGCCCCGCGGGGGTTCCCACCGCACCGGCGACGCCGCTCGTCCTCGCGGACGTGACGTATCCGGGCGTCACCTTCGCGCCGGACCCCGACGCCGTCGAGAGCGCACTCGGCGTCTTCGCGGAGCGGCGCGTCGAGGCGCGGACGGCCGCGCGGGTCGTCGGCGACCTGTGTGACGGCATCGAGTGAGGGTGTGGATGGCGGTGCTGGGCGGGGCGGTGCTGAGCGGGGCGGTGCTGGGCGGGGCGGTGCTGGGCGGGGCGGGGCGGTCCAGCACGAGTGACCGCGACGAGCGAGGGATCTCCGATCCCGCGGCGAGTCGCGGCCGTTTTTGCTCCAGCTTTTTGCGAGGAGCGGTCGCGCGGAGCGCGACCCGACGACGTAAAAAGGTGGGCGTCACCCGACGACGTAAAAAGGTGGGCCCGCGTAGCCACCGACATGTCCGAGCGCACTGCCGTCGTACTCGCCGGCGGTCGGTCGACGCGGTTCGGCGACGAGGACAAGGCGGTCGCCGACCTCGCGGGGACGCCCATGATCCGGCGGGTGGTCGACCGGGTCGCCCCCGTCGTCGACGCGGTCGTGATCAACTGCCGCGCCGAACAGACGCCGGCGATCCGTGAGGCGCTCGACGGGGTGGGCCTCCCCGTCACGTTCGCGGAGGACGAATCCCCCGACGAGGGGCCGATGGCGGGGATGGCGACGGGCCTTCGCGCCGTCGCGGGCGAGTACGCCTTCGTCGTCGCCTGCGACATGCCCTTCGTCGACCCCGAGTTCGTCGACTACCTGTTCGAGCGGGCCCCGGGCCACGAGGCCGTTGTCCCCAGGCCGGAGCAGTGGTTCGAGACGACCCACGCGGTCTACCGGGCGGCGGCGATGGCCGAGGCCTGCGAGGCGGCCCTGGACGCCGGGGAAGAGCGGATCGTCGCGCCGCTGTTCGAACTGGATTTCGTCGTCGTCGACGCCGAGGCGGTGCGGGAACACGGCCACCGGCGTACCTTCGAGAACTGCAACACGCGGGAGGACTTCGCCGACGCCGAACGGCGCCTGCGCGATTAGATCACGTCGACGACCGAGGGGTCGGCCATCCGTGCGAGGACGACCCGGGGGACGTCGGCCCGGTCGTGGACGGCCGCGGCGATCTTCCGACCGGTCGCCGCGAGGTCGTCGTCGTCGACCATATTCACGAGCGGGACGACCGTCGCCGTCGGTGGGACGCGTTTCCGCCCGCCCGCTCGACTGGCGAGGACGGTCGCCACGTCCTCGGGACCGATCGGATCGCCGAGGGCGAGGCCCGTGAGTTCGGCCACCCGCTCGGGTCGGTGGACGTGGTCGTCGGTGAGTGGCTTCCCGACGACGCGGGCGCTCGCGACGGGGATCACCGTGTCGGCGGTCGCCGGCACCTGGGGTTCGCGGTCGTCGGGTGCCTTCAGCAGCCGCGTGCGCGCCCCGTCGGCCTTCGCGAGGACCGTCCCGTCGTGTGCCGCGCGGATCGCCGTGACCGTCTCGCGGTCGTAGCCGAGGTAGCGGTCGTCACGCTCGCGTTCGGGGACGAGTCCGAGCGGCCAAGTCGTCGCGTCGGCGTCGCGGAGTGTCCCGATCGGGTCGCGGGTGACACGCACCGCCGCGACGTTGTCGTCGAAGATGGGGATGCGAACCGTCGCGGTCACGACGGCCCGCTCCAGCCGGGCGGCCAGGGCGTACAGGGTCGTCTTCTTGCCGCCGGCGCCGACGACACAGACGAGGTCCGCGTCGGCCGACAGCGCCTCGATGAGATCCATGGCCACGCTTTCGCGTCCAGTCACTTCGGCGTATCGCCGTCCGTGGCGGGATGTCGCCCGCGGACGACCGTCTGTTCGTGGGCGGGGAACACCGACGCGACGGCGTCGGGACCGGCGCGGTCGGCGAGGTGGGCGCGGAGTTCGGCCTCGTAGTCGGCCCGGGGCAGTGCCTCGCTCGGCCCGGCCCGCACCGTCAGGTGGGCATCGACGAGTCGGTCGACGGCGCCCCGGCCGACCCCGGCGAGCGGCGCGAGGTAGTCGACCCCGCGGCGGTCCTCGAGGCTCCGTGCCGTCGACCGATCGACCGTCGGGACGCGGTCGTCGCGGCGAGTGCCGTCGGCGACGGCAGTCACGTCGAGGCCGGCGACGCGTTCGAGGGCGTGTTCGTGGACGCGCTGGATGCCGTTTCGGGGGTAGCCGTCCGCGCGCATCCGGTCGACGGCGTCGTCGGCGACGGCAGGGTCCAGGTCGACGGTGCGGAAGGGGTAGTCGAGGCGGTCGGCCGCCCGGCGGGCGTGCCGCCAGTCGTCGGTGATCCCGAAGGTGCCGGTGACCAGCGTCACGTCGTAGAACCGGTCGAGCGAGAGCGCCGCGAGCGCCGAGTCCTTTCCGCCGCTGAACAGGACGGCGGCGTCCATCGCCTTACCGGCGGCGGATGTCGAAGCTCTTGTCCGGGGTGAGCTCCTTCAGCAGTTTCCGCATCTGGTCCTCGTCGATGCGGTCCTGGATGCGCCCGCTCTGGGCGAGGGCGACGACCTGCTGTTCGACCTTGTCGGCGACCTCCGGTTTCGACATCTGGACGGCGTTGAGCCGCTGGCGCGCGCCGTCGGTGAGGTGCTGTTTCAGGAGCGCCTGTTTCTGGGCTTCGGCCTCCTGCTGGGCGGCCTGCTGGGATTCGGCCCGCTCGCCGTCGGCACCGCCCTGCTGGGCCTGCTCTTTGAGTTCCTGCATCTTCTGCTGGCGGAGTTCCTCGATTCGTTCGTCGTCGGGGTTGCCACTCATGGGTACGAATTCCGGCGAAACAGTGAAAACGATTTCGGAGGGTTAGGCGTACTTCTCGAGTTCCGGCCGGTCGAGGTCATCGAGGACGTCGGCGGCCACCTCGTCGAGGAGGCTCTGTCCCTCGGACGTGGCGACGCGGCCCTCGCCCTGGGCGGTCGAGACCAGGTCCTCGTCCTCGAGTTGCTGGAGGATGGTCCGGATGATCTTCTTGCTGCCGGCCTCGGTGTGCTTGGCGGCGACGCGGTAGCGGGTCGAGCCCTGCTTGCGGTCGCCGTAGGCGGTCGACAGCCGGTCGACGCCGACGGGCCCGTCGACGGCCACCTTCCGCAGGAGGCTCGCGGCGCGGACGGCCCAGAAGTCGTCCTGCTGGGGCGGGAGTTCCTTGCTCGAGCCGGTCTTGGCGTAGTTCACCCACGCGGGCTCCTCGATACGGTCGGCGAGCCGGTCGGCGAGCTCGTCGATGAGCGCGTCCGCCGGCACGTCGTAGAGGGTTACCATTGGCGCAGGCTTCCGGCGGACGGCGTTTAAACCCATCGTATTAGGCCCGCGAACGGAGGCCCACGGCGCCGGTCGCGACCCCGCCGAGCACCGTCGGGGTCCAGTAGACCATCCCCCGGAAGACGACGACGGCCGCCAGCGCGACGGCTTCGGTGACCCCCGCGAGCGGGGCGGCGACCAACAGGACGACGAGGACGCTCTCGATGCCGCCGGCGCCGCCGGGGAGCGGCGTCACGCCCGCGATGGCGCCGATGGGGACGACGAACAGCGCGACCGAGAGGGGGATAGGCGTGCCGACGGCCCGGAAGGCGAGCCAGAGGCCGAGCATCTGACAGAGCCAGCCGAGCGAGGACAGCGCGAGCGCGAGCGCGAGTCCGCGGGGGTTGGCTGCCACGCGCTCGATGGCCCGAAAGAACCCGTTGATCCGACGTTCGACGCCCTCGACCGTCGGCTCGGGGACGCGCGGGACGTGGCTCGCCACCCGGCGGACGAGCGGCGTGAGGACGCCGACGATCCGCGCTTCGAGCCGGTAGCGGCGCTGCCAGCCGAGGTAGACGAGGGTCGGAACGCCGACGGCGAGGACGACTACCGCGACGAGGGCGAGTTCGAGCCGCCGGCTGGTGCCGAGGGTCGCCTCGGTGACGAAGTAGCCGACGCCGATGAGCGCGATGGTGATGGAAGGGACGAAGTTGAGCGTGTCGACGCTCGCGATGGCGGCCAGCCCCGTCTCGTACTCGGTGTCGGCCACCCGCGAGATCAGGAGGGCGGTGATCGGTTCGCCGCCCGCCTGGCCGAAGGGCGTGACGTTGTTGGCGAACATGGCTCCGGTGAACACGAAGAGGGCCCGCGGCACCGACAGCTGGATGCCGAGGACGGAGAGGACGACCCGGAGCGCGAGCCCCCACGCCGCGAGCCAGCCGAGGGTCGCCAGGAGGACCAGGCCGACGAGACGGCGGTCGGCACCCGCGAGTTGCACGAGCAGGTCGTCGACGCCGGCGAGCCAGAAGAGGACGGCGAAGACGGCGATGGCGCCGGCGAACCCGAGGACGGTCGCCCGAGTGCGTCCGCCGGCCATGTCCGTTCGGAGGGGGAGCCGACGCATTAACCCACCGGATCGACGCCGGCGGGCGTCGGGGGTTTTTGACCCGGCACCCCCAACGCCGGCCATGGACGAACGGAGCGCGCTGGCGGCCCTCGCCGACCGCGTCGGCGAGGCGGGCGACGACGCGGCGGTGATCGACGGGCTGGTGTTGACGACGGACATGCTCCACGAGCGGACGGACTTCCCGGCGGGGGTGACCCGATATACGGCCGGCTGGCGGACCATCGGGGCGTCGCTCTCCGACGTGGCCGCGATGGGCGGGGCGGCGACGGCGGCGGTCGCGGCCTACGGCGCCCCCGAGTTCGATCCCGAGGAGGTGGCCGCGTTCGTCGACGGCGCGGCCGACGTCTGCGGGACGGTCGACGCCCGGTACGTCGGCGGCGACCTCGACGACCACGACGAGTTCACCGTCGCCGGGGCGGTCGTGGGGCGGGTCGAGGAGCCGGTCTACCGGAGCGGGGCGGCCCCCGACGATGGCGTCTTCGTGACGGGGACGCTCGGCCGGAGCGCCGCGGCCATCCGCGAGTTCGAGGCCGGAAACGCGGACCGCGGAAACGAGCTCTTCCGGTTCGATCCGCGGGTCGAGGCGGGACGGGCGCTCGCGCCGGTCGCCACCGCCATGATGGACTCTTCGGACGGGCTGGCGCGCTCGCTCCACCAGCTCGCCGCCGCCAGCGGCTGTGGAGTGCACATCACGTGGGACCGGCTCCCGGTCGATCCGAGCGTCGACGCCGTCGCCGCGGACGACGCCGACCGGCGGGAGCTTTCGGCCTTCTTCGGGGAGGATTTCGAACTCGTGTTCACCGCGCCGGCGGCGCGGCTGGACGACGTGCGAGCGGAGCTTCCGGTGCCGGTGACCCGGATCGGACGCGTGACCGACGGGGGCGTCGTCGCCGACGGCGAACCGCTTCCGGATCGGGGGTACACCCACTAACCGAGCAGCTGGATCGGGACCAGGAGGAAACAGAGCGCACCGAGGGCGAAGGTGACGAGTCCGAGGACCTGCCGCTTCCAGCCGAGCGGCGTCTCGTCGGCCGGCTCGGCGGGGCCGTTGTACGCGATGAACGTCGCGAACAGCCCCCAGACGGCCCACAGGCCGACGGACTCGTTGAACCCGAGGCCGCGGACGTAGTAGAGGTACGCGGCCAGCGAGAAGAGGGCGAGGGGCACGAGCGAGGCGACCGTCTCCTGTCGGTGACCGAGCATCGCCCGGACCATGTGTCCGCCGTCGAGTTGACCGACCGGGAGCAGGTTGAGCACGGTGAAGAACATCCCGACCCAGCCGCCGATGATGACGGGATGGACCGTGCGGGTCGGGTCGGCGTAACTCGTCGGCTGTCCGAGTACCGCCGCGATCAGGTCGAGCAGGGGCGGGTTGTTGAACACGATGATCCGTCCGGGGGCGTCGATCACCCGCTGGGGGACGGTCATCGGATCGAGCGAGAGCCCGACTGCCGTCACGACGACGGTGGCGACGAGGCCGGCCAGCGGGCCGCCGACGCCGATGTCGAACAGCGTCTTCCGGTCGGGCATCCGCCCACGCATCCGGATGATCGCTCCGAGCGTCCCGAAGGGGACGACGAAGGGGATGAGGTAGGGCAAGGAGACGTCGACGCCGTGGTACCGACCGACGAGGTAGTGACCGAGTTCGTGGGTCGTCAGGACGCCGAGGACCGCGGCGGTGAAGGGCCACGCCCGCAGGGCGAGCAGGGGGTTGGCCGCGAGGTCGGAGGGGGGAACGTAGTACCAGGCCACGGCGCCGACGAGGAGCGTCGAGACGACCGTGGCGACGAAGAGCACGAGGTTGGTCCACGGGACCCCGTCGATCCGGCCGTCCGCGGGCGTGGCGACGACGACCGTCTCCCAGGGCTCGCGCCCGGCCTCGAGGTCCAGGCGGTAGCCGGCCCGACGGAACGGCTCCTGGAGTTCGTCGGCCAGCGACCCCTTCGGCACCAAGGGCTCGCCGTAGTAACGAACGCTGTCGCCGTCGCGGTCGGTTTCGCGGACGTAAAACACCGCTTCGAGGGGCTCTGACGGCGGCCCGTCGGCTCCGTCCATCGGTGCAGGGTAGTGCGTTCAGCGGTATAAAACCCGTGACAGCGGTCGAACCGGCGGCGAACGGCGGGGTGGCGATGGCGCAGCGGGGACGGGGGAACGACCGATCAGGCGGCCTCGATTCGCCACGTGGTGGCGCTCGTGTACGACCACTTCTCGACGGTGAGGTCGGAGGCGGAGTCACGAAGCTTGACCATCAGGGCGCCGATCTCCTTGGGCGAGAGGTCGACTTCGTCGGCGATGAACTTGCTCTTGAAGTAGTGCTCGCCGTCCTGCGCCTTCGAGAGCAGGTACTGCTTGAGCCGCTCCTCTTTGGAGGCACTGTCGTCGGAGTCGGTGGAGGGGTCTGCGGTTGCGCTCATTTGATTTCGCCTCGACCGTTCGTACAGCCCGGAGGGTGTTATAAAGGGAGGAACGTTCGGAGCAGTTCGGGCGGTTTTACCGATTTATCCGAGTCGGAAAATCATTCAGGACGTTTTACGAAGCCTCGAGACATTTTACCACCTCATCTAATAATTTCTTTCGTTTAATATTGGTGCAAAATTATATCGCCGTTTCGATCGGGTATCTGACGGGTCAGGCCTTCTCGTGGATCCAGAACTCCTCCTCGGCTGTCGACTCCTTCTTGAAGATGGGAACTTCGTCCTTGAGGCGGTTGATGCCGTCCTCGACGGTGTCGAAGGCCTCCTCGCGGTGTCCAGCGAGCACGACGACGAACACGATGTCCTCGCCCTCGCCGATGACGCCGGTCCGGTGGTGCATCAGCACCTCGAACACGCCGTCGCGGGCCTCGAGTTCCGCGCGGATGGTCCGCATCCGGTCTGCGGCGACGCCCTCGTACTTCTCGAACTCCAGGTGCGTGGTCGGGGTGTCGTCCTCGGCATCCTTGACCCGGACGCGTCCGGTGAAGGTGGCGATGGCGCCGGCGCGCTCGGCCTTGGGGGACGCTTTCGCCCGGTCGACGAGGGATTCGAGCGTGATCCGCGGTTCGAGGTCGGCGACGACGTCGAGGACCGGATCGAGGTCGGCGTCGGCGGCCTCGGGGACGGTGTGTCGGACCTCGCCGGCCGCCTCGGCGTCGGCGACGGCGACCGTCGGGAGGCGAGCGTCCGCGAAGCCGACGGTCAGGGCGGCGTCGTAGTCGGGAACCAGCGAGTCGAGGAGGTCCGACAGGGTCTCGCCGTCACCGGCACCGATCCACGAACCGTCGGTCGAGAGGCCGTAGGCCGCGCCGGCGTCGGTGTCGCGGGCGGCGGTCTCGGGGAGGGTCTCCACGGTGGCGACGCGGCCGTCGAGTCGGGGGACGAGTCGGTCGGCCAGGTCCACGGCGCCCGGGCCGACGATGTTGAGCGTCTTCATACGTCGAGAAGCGGACGCGGACCCTTAACTGTGACTCGACGGTGCGAGTCGGGGTCACGCGGACGGTTCACGCACGCTCGGCGGCTTGACAACCCTTAAGCCGGCCTCGTGGTTACCGGACGGATAATGCGAGTCGTGATCTCTATCGGCGGGAGCGTCCTCGCGCCGGACCTCGACGCCGACCGCGTCGCGGGCCACGGGGCGGCGGTCGAGGCGCTCGTCGAGGCGGGCTGCGAAGTCGGCGCGGTCGTCGGGGGTGGCGGCGTCGCCCGCGAGTACATCGGGACGGCGCGCCGACTCGGCGCCAACGAGGTACAGTTGGATCAGTTCGGCATCGACGTGACGCGGATCAACGCCCGCCTGCTGATCGCGGCTCTCGACGGGCTCTCGGCGCCCTCGCCGGCCCACGACTACGAGGAAGCCGGGGAGGCGCTGCGCCGGGGCGACGTGCCCGTCATGGGTGGGGTCATGCCCGGGCAGACCACCGACGCGGTGGCCGCGGCGCTCGCGGAGTACGTCGACGCCGACCTGCTCGTCTACGCCACGAGCGTCGACGGCGTGTTCAACGCCGACCCCGACACCGATCCCGAGGCCGAGCGCCACGGGCGGCTCACGGGGGCGGAACTCGTCGACCTGATCGCCCCCATGAGCCGCGGTGCCGGCGCCTCGGCGCCCGTCGACCTGCTGGCGGCGAAACTCATCGAGCGCTCGAAGATGCGGACGATCGTCCTCGACGGGACCGACCCCGAACGGATCGAGGCGGCCGTCCTCCGGGGGGAACACACCGGGACGGACGTGGTCCCCGAGGGCTGTACCGAGAACCCCGACGGCTGGAGCCGATGAGCGACCACAACGCTTTCTGGGCCGACGACGTCGCCGACGAAATCGAGGCCCGCGATCCCGACGATCCCGTCGTCGTCAAGGGCGGCGTCTCGCCCTCGGGTGTCCCCCACCTCGGCCACTTCAACGAGATCATGCGCGGCTACTTCGTCGCCGCTGTCCTCCGGGAGCGGGGTCACGAGGTACGACAGGTGTTCACCAGCGACGACCGCGACGCCCTGCGGGGCGTCCCCCGACGGCTCGCGGACGCGGACTGGAACCTCGTCGGCCTGGGCGAGGTGGACGCCGGGGCGCTGGGCCGCAACCTCGGCAAACCGTACACGGACATCCCGGACCCCTTCGGCGAGAGCGACTCGTACGGCGCTCACTTCACCGACCTCCTGGCCCGGAGCGCGGAGGCCGTCGGCGTCCCCGTCGAGATGGTGTCGAACACCGCCCTCTACGAGTCCGGCGAGTTCGAGGCCGTCACCCGCGAAGTGCTCGCGAAGGCCGACCGCGCCCGCGAAGTGCTCGCCGCGTACCAGGACGGCGTCGACGAGGACTACGTCCCCTTCATGCCGCAGTGTTCGGAGTGCGGTCGACTCACGCAGGACGTACGCGGCGTCGATCTCGACGCCGGCGAGGTGTCGTACGTCTGTTCGGGGCTGGACGCCGGCGGCGACCACATCGAGGGCTGTGGCCACGAGGGGACGGGCACGCTCCGGGAGGGCAAACTCCCCTGGCGCTTCGAGTGGCCCGCGCAGTGGAAGGTCCTCGACGTCGACTTCGAGCCGTTCGGGAAGGACCACGCCGAGGGCTCGTGGCCGAGCGGCCAGGAGATCGCCCGAAAAATCCTGGAGACCGAGCCGCCGGTCCCCATGACCTACGAGTGGTTCACGCTCGACGGCGAACCGCTCTCCTCCTCGGCTGGCAACGTCGTCACGGTCGAGGAGGTGCTCGCGCTCCTCGAACCCGAGGTCCTCCGCTATTTCTTCGTCCGCAACCCCAAGCGGGCGAAGGACTTCGACACCGAGCGGATCGACCTGCTAGTCGACGAGTTCGACCGGTTCGAACGGGTCTACTTCGACGAGGAGACCGACGAGGACTTGAAGCCGCTCGCGGATCGCGCCTACCCGCTCGTCGTCGACGAGGTCCGCCCGGAGCGGGTGCGCCTGCCGTACACCTTCGCCGCCGTCCTCGGGATGACCGACGACCGCGACCTCCGGGTGCGGATGGCCCGCAACCAAGGCTTCTTCGACGACGATACGCCGGAGTGGGCGATCGAGGAGGCTCTGGACCGGGTCGAGCGGGCACGGACGTGGGCCGAGCGGATGGACAACGCGTACAACTACCGCCTGCAGGCGGACCTGCCGGAGACGGACTTCGACGCCGACGTCGTCGCCGCGCTGGCGGACCTCGCGGACTTCGTGGCCGAGGGTCACGACGGCGAGGCCATCCAGGGGCAGATGTACGAGACGGCCCGCGAACACGGGGTCGAGGTGGGCGACTTCTTCGCCGCGGGCTATCGGCTCTTCTTCGACGACACCGAGGGTCCGCGCCTCGGGGAGTTCCTCGGCGAACTCGACGAGTCGTTCGTGGTGAAACGACTCCGGCGCGAGGCCTAGTCCTGCCAGTCGGGGTCGGTCCGCGGCGGGCTGAAGACGTCGACGCCCTCGAACGGTTCGTCGCCCCGGTTCTCGACGGCGTGAGGTTCGCCGCCGGGGACGACGTAGGTGTCGCCGGCGCCGACGACCCGTTCCTCGCCGTCGACGATGAACACGACCTCCCCGCGGGTGGCGAGGCCGGCCTGTTCGTGTGGGTGGCTGTGCTCGGGCACCGTCGCGCCGACGTCGATGGTGTACCCCTGGAGGCTCATCTCCTCGCCCGACGCCAACTGGGAGAGGTGGACGTCCGCGACCGCTTCGGTCGTCTCCGCGTCGTCGCTGGATCGGATCTCCATACACATCCGGGGAACCCCGGCGGGCTTAAATCTCCGCCCCGGCGTCAGCGACCCTCGATCAGCATCTCGTCGCCCGCGCTCACCCCGTCGGCGACGCCCGCGGGGAGTTCGATCACGGCGTCGGCGGGGGCCCGGCCGAGGCCCGTCCAGGCCGAGAGGCGGGCGACGCGTTCGACCCGTCCGTCGCGGAGCCAGACGGCGTCGATGTCGAAAGGGACGGCGACCATGTGGAGCGTGCGGTCCCCGACGCCGTCGAAGGGAAAGACGAGGGCGTCGCCGGGGAACGAGCGGCGGAACATGAGACCGCGGGCCTTCGCGAGGAGGGAGTCGGCGACGGCGGCGTCGGCGGCGAGAACCCGGTCGTCGCCGTCGGCGGGACGGTGGACGACCCGGGCCACTAGAGCCGTCCGGAGGCGGTGGGGTTCACCCGGTCGGTCCGGGCCGAGCCGGTCGCGGACCCGTCGATCGAGTCGGCGATTCCCGTGAAGGCGGCGACGCCCGCCGCGGCCGCGACGCCGGTGACGAGGACGCCGAGGGCGAGTTCCACGAGCGGCGGGAGTATGGCGGTGAGGGTGGCGACGACGGCCAGCGCGAGTGGGACGGCGACGACGGCGAGGCCGACGGCCGCGATCCGGGCGCGGTTGCCGCCGGCGCGCGTCCAGGTGCGGTCGACCGCGCGCCCGATGGGTTCGCCGTCGGCGGCGACGGCGACGAACACCAGCGGCAGGTGGACGAGTACGACCAGTCCGGGGACGACGAGGGCGGCGAGGCCGATGCCGGCGGCGACGACGCCGACGACGGTCACGACGACGGCCCGGGCGTACGCCGCGAGCATCTCGGCGGGCGTCTCGCCGGCCCCGAGGGCGTCCGTGTCGGCGGCGAACACCCGCGCCAGCGTCGCCAGCAGGACGATGCCCGCGACGGAGGAGAGGACGAGCCCACCGACCGCACCCAGCGTGGTGAGCGGGACGGTGACCGGGAACGTGGTTCCGAGCGTCTCGGCCGCCCCGGAGCGGACGAGCAGCGTATTGAGCGAGAGGTTCCACCCGGCGTCGACGGCGAGGAGCGCGACGACGACGGCAGCGGCCCGGGCACCCACGCCGTCGCGTCCCGTGGACGAGTCCTGGAGGGTCATCGTTCGTTGCTGTGCGGCGACGTCGACCTATATGTTTTTATCCAAATCTGATACGTGTCTGACGCACGTCGCACAGGACGGTTCGTACGCTCGAAATCGCTCCGTTCACGTCTCACACGCGTCTGACAGCATCGATACGTTTTACTGATGTGAAACCCCAGAAGCGGGTATGGATCGACGTGCCTTCCTCGTCGCCCTGACCCCCCTCGCGGCCGGTTGCTTCGGCGGAGAGCCGAGCGGATCGGACGCTACGGCGACCCCGACGGAGACAGCCGAACCGACGGCCACCGAGACGCCCGAACCGACCGCGACGCCGACGGCCACGGCCACGCCGGAGCCGGAGGCGTCCGAGGCGGCGGCGGAGCTGATAAGCACCGCACAGGGACAGCTCGCCGAGGCCATCTACGTCTACACCGACGGCGTCACCGGGGACCTCCTGTCGGTGACCGCCGAGACGGAGTCGTTCAGGGCCCGCGAGGTGCTCCTCCAGCTCGACGGCATCCAGCGGACGCTCGTCGAGGCGGAGGCAGAGGCGACGACCGAGGACCAGCGGGAGACCATCGAGGCCATCGACGCCATGCAGCAGTTCCTCACGCACGCCACCGACGCCCAGTCGTGGCTCATCGAGGGACACGACGCGCTCACCGAGGCGTACTCCCACATGGACGACAGCGACCTGGGCGACGCGGAGGACGACGTCGAGCGGGTGAAGACCGCCGCCGATCAGGTCTCGGAGCCGATCGAGGCCATCGGCACGGGGAGCGAAGGATCGCCGGCGTCGGCCGTCGACGCCATCGACGCGGACGAACACGACGCGAAGGTGGCCCAGTTGACCGACGAATCGGAGGTGCTCACCACCCTCGCCGACGACGCCGAGGACATCCGGAACGGCGTCACCCTGCTGTCCCGGGCACGCGACGAGATCGACGACGACCGGACCGACCGGGCCGCCGACACGGCCGAGCGCGCCTACGACACGTTGAACGACGCCGAGGACCGCCTCGACGACCTTCTCGACGACTTCCCGGAGCGCGCCGGCGCCTTCGAGACCGTCGCCGAGGACCTGCGGTATCTCGCCTCGCGGAACGCGGACGACGCCGACAGCATCTACGAGCAGTACAGCTGAGGCGGCGGTGTCTCAAACGCGTCTTTGAGTCAACGGAGGTTCTTTGTCCCGACGAGCGCAAGCCGAAGGCATGGAGACGGACGACCGCGGCTGTCCGAAATGTGGCCACACCGAGACCGACGTGGGAAAGATCTCCACCACGGGCGGGGGTCTCAGTAAGATGTTCGACATCCAGACCAACTCATTCCGGGTGGTCTCCTGTGCCAACTGCGGCTACTCGGAGCTGTACCGCGACACCGGCTCGGCGGGGAGCGACATCGTCGACGTGTTCCTGGGCTGAATGCCCGGCGGAACCGTCGTCCTCGCCGTCGTCCTCCTCTTCGGCCTGGCGGCGCCGCTGGTCCTGTACTGGCTCGTCCGGGCCGAACACGACGACCGGGAGGTGATGGACCGTGAGGCCGCCGAGCGGGCCGCCCGCCGCGACGTGAACGAGCGCGACCGGCGGTGAGCCACACCACACTCCCCGCTTCGAAGCCGAACATATTCGGGAATCTCCGACGGGATTGCCGCCGGACGGGAACCGGCGAGCCCGACTTGTAGCTATCCCGGTAACGTGTACTCGTATGACGGACAACGTCGGAGCACCCGGAACGAACCTCTCGCGTCGGCAGTTCATGAAGGCGACCGGCACGGCCGGTGTCCTCGGCCTCGCCGGCTGTACGGCACCGATGAACCGCGAGGGAGAGCCCCGGGGAGCGACGGGGACGGCGGCACAGCAAAGCGGCGGGAGCCTGCCGGGCGCGGGCAAGCCACAGGTCGTCGACGTGACCGAGCAGAACAACCAGGTGACGCTCCGGTCGGTCACCTCGCGGCTCCCGGTCCATCCCGGCGACGCGATGGGTGGCCCCGTCGAACTGCCGCGGGTCTGGGCCTGGCAGGCCGACGACCGCGAGCCGAGCGTTCCGGGTCCCATCATCCGGACGACGGAGGGCGAGGACATGGAGGTGACCCTCGACAACACGGACGCGGACATGCCCCACACCGTCCACTTCCACGGCGTCCGCAAGACGTGGGAGAACGACGGCGTCCCGACGACGACGGGGATCACGGTCCAGCCGGGCGAGAAACACACCTACCGGATCCCGGCGAACGTCCCGGGGACCCACCTCTATCACTGCCACTACCAGACCCACCGGCACATCGACATGGGGATGTACGGCATCTTCCGCGTCGATCCGGAGGGGTACGAGCCGGCCGATCAGGAGCTGTTCATGACGGTCAAAGACTGGGACTCCCGGCTCAACCGGCAGATGGCCGGCGAGGACGTGAGCTACAGCCCGCGGAACCGCCAGCCGGACGTGTTCACGATCAACGGGCGGTCGGCACCGCGGACGCTCCACCCCGAGGACGGCTCGCCGGTGCTGGTGAGCGAGGGCGACACCGTCCGCATCCACTACGCCAACAACGGCTACATGAACCACCCGATCCACACGCACAACCACCGGTTCCGGGTGGTCGAGAAGGACGGGTCACGGATTCCGGAGGCCGCCCAGTACGAGGAGGACATCCTCGACCTGGCGCCCGCGGAGCGCAAGACCATCGAGTTCGAGGCCGACGCCGACCCCGGCATCTACCTCATGCACTGCCACAAGGTGAGCCACGCGATGAACGGCAACGCCTACCCCGGCGGGATGGTCGGCGGCATCGTCTACGAGTCGGCGATGGACTCCGACATCTTCGCCCAGTTGATGGAGTACGCGGGCTACGAGGGGTAGACAGGTTCTTGCCCGTGGGCGCCCGACCGGCGCCCATGGAGCGGACGCCGACGGGCACGTCGGTCGGGGTGGACGACCCCTACGCCCACGCCGGACGGTGCGATCACCTGACCTCCGACGGGCGCTGTCGGTTCGCGCTGGAACACGCCGGGCAGGATCCCGCGTTCGCGGCCGAACGACGCGCCGACGGCCACGCCTGCGTCGTCGCCGGCGACGACGGCTGGCGCGACTGTCCCCACTACCGCTCGACGACCGACGGCCGGGAGTGTCGTCGCTGCGGCCTCGGGGAGGTACGGATGGCCCACGACGACGTCCGGCCGCTGCTGGAGGAACACCACCTCTCCTACGGGTCGGCCGAGGCGTCCGGGGACGATCCCGCCCACGAGATCACGGTGGCGCTGTGTCGCTGGTGTCACGCGAAGGTCCACGCCGGGTGGGCGCGGATCGACGACGACGTGAATCCGGACGCCGAGGCACTCGCCGCCCGCGAGGAACGACGGAGCGAGGAGCAAGCCGAGTTCGGCTTCCGGACGGCCGCAGAGCGGGACGACCGGCGGTGAACGACGGGCAGTGAGCCGGTTCCGGTCATCTTTTAGGCGTTACCGGCCTATCCGGTCGTAATGACTCGGATTCTCGTCGTCGACAACCACGGGCAGTTCATGCACCTGGAACGTCGGGCGCTCCGCGACGCGGGCGTGGACACCGAAATCGTCGACAACGACACCCCGCCGGAGGACCTCGACGCGGACGGCCTCGTCCTCTCGGGGGGGCCCGACATGGATCGCATCGGCCGCTGTGCGGAGTATCTCGACATGGACATCCCGGTCCTCGGGATCTGCCTGGGGATGCAGATCATGGCCACGGAGCTCGACGGCGAGGTCGGTGCCGGCGACTACGGCGGCTACGCGGACGTGGACGTCCGGATCGTCGACGACGACGATCCGCTGGTCGGGTCGCTCGCCCCCGAGACGCGCGTGTGGGCGAGCCACGCCGACGAGGTGACCGCCCTCCCGACGGGCTTTACCCACACGGCGGAAAGCGACGTCTGCGAGATCGAGGCGATGAGCGATCCGGACCGGGAGCTGTACGGCGTCCAGTGGCATCCCGAAGTCGCCCACACCGCCGAGGGCGACGAGGTGTTCGCGAACTTCATCGCCCGCTGCGACTGAAGGTGGGGATTTACCACGTCCCGCGTCCACCGAGCGACCGATGACGGCGACCCAGTCCGACCTCGCGGACCTGTCGCGGTATATCTTCACCGCGCCCAGCTGGTACGCCAGCCTCGGGTTCGCGCTCGTGCTCGCCGCGATGGCCGGCATCGCGGCCTTCGACTCGGGGACCACGTCGCCGACGTGGCGGAACCTGCTCATCCTCGGCCGCGACGCCTGGCAGGGCATCTTCTTCATCGGACTGCCGACGGTCATCGCGTCGCTGGGGACGACCGGGGTCGACCGCTTCGTCGGCGGCAAACTCACCCCGAACCGGTCGTCGCTGCTGGCGCTGATCTGCGAGGTCATCCTCGTGGCCATCGTCACCGTCGCGGGCATCGTCTCGCAGGTGACGCCGCTGGGCCAGACGTTCGTCTACGACGCCCTGGTGATCGCGCTGGCCTCCATCTTCGCCTTCCGCCTGCTGGTCGTCATGGCCGTCTCGCAGTCCTCGCTCCTGATCGCCGCGGTGCCCGCGAGCCTCCAGACGGTCGTCTCGGCGGTGTTCCTGTTCGTCTACAGCGGCACCGTCCGGTTTCTGGAACTCGGCGGCCCGCTCGTCGACGCCTACCTGATGCCCTACCTCTCGCGGGCCTCGGAGGCGCCACCGGAGCTGTGGATCATCGACGCCGCTCACTTCCAACTGCTCGCGGTCACCTGCGTGATCTACGCCGGGGCGGTCTACACCTTCATCCGGGTGATCGACCGCCCGTGGCAGCGGAGCCTCGGCGTGTCGGTCCTCGATTTCATCCGCGGGTTCGTCGGCCACGTCGCCGAGGGATCCCGCGAGCTGGAGGACTTCTTCGAGAAACTGGGCGAGGAGGCGGTCGTCCCTGTGACGGTGCTGTCCTTCCAGCGGCCCGACGGCACCCAGAAGGCGCGGTTCGTCCTGCCGATGATCCACCCCGGGCCGATGGGTGAGATCGGTGGCGGCAACTTCCCCGTCCGGGTCGCCGAACACACGGAGGGGCTGGTCTTTCCGCCCCACGCCACCGCCGGCCACGACTTCAACCTCGTGACCGAGCGCGAGGTGGACGCCATCCTCGACGCCATCGACGCCGCGGGCGACCGGATCGCGTACGCCGAGGAGGCGACACGGAGCGTCCGCACGGGGTCGGGCGAGGCGTCGATGCTCGGCCAGGCCTTCGGCGACGACGCCCTCCTGGTGGCCACCTTCGCCCCGGGCTTCGCCGATGACGTGGAGTACGGCGTCGGCCTCGCGACGGCCGCCGAGGCCCGCACCGTCGGCCTCGACGACGTCCTCCTGGTCGACGCGCACAACTCCAACAACGGCCTCCAGGGCGAGGACCTGGGCCACGTCACGCCCGGCAGCGAGCGCGCCTTCGACATGATCACGGCGGCCAGGCAAGCCGGACGGCAACTGAGCGAGGCGCCACGCGGGGCGCTCCACCTCGGCGTCGCCTGGGACCGGACGCCGTGGACCCCGCTCGACGGCATCGGCCCGCTCGGGATCCGGGTGGCGGTCGCCGAAGTCGAGGGGCAACACACGGCCTACGTCCTCGTCGACGGCAACAACATGGTGCCCGGACTGCGGGGACGGGTCGTCGACGCGGTGACCGCCCGCGAACCGATCGACGCCGTGGAGGTGATGACGACCGACACGCACATCGTCAACAGCGTCGAGGCGGACAACCAGGTTGGGTCGGCCATCGATCACGGCGAGTTCGTCGCGCTGATCGAACGGTTGCTCGACGAGGCCGTCGCCGACCTCGAACCGGTGTCGGCGGGGATGGCGACCGAACGGGCTTCGGTGACGGTGTTCGGCAACGACCGCACGGAGACCCTCGCCAGTCACGCCAACGCCCTCGTCTCGATGGGCGGAGCGCTCGCCGCCATCATCATCATCGTCGCGATGGCGGTCAGCGTCCTGATCTTCTTCCTTACAGGCTGAACTCGTGTTCCTCGACGGCGTCGCAGCTCGGACAGCGGTGCCGGTACGCGACGCGGCAACCCGTGGTGGTCACCCGCCACTCGACCTCGGGGTCCTCGTACCCACAGGCCGGGCACGCCGCCCGTGACGCCTCGAAGTGCGCCCGGAGCCGCCCGAACGGGGTCGACCCGGACCGGTTCGTCATTGACATACGTTACCAGTTATCTCAGTGACGTGTTAACTCTTTGGATCGTCCCGAAGACGGTGTTCAGATTAGTTGATTCCATGCGAAGGCGAACGATCTGAGCCACTCGTTTGCAGTTTCTGCTTCGGCGTTGCTAAAACAGTTCGAGAAACTGGTAGTTCTGCATTTTACCTCACGAAAAACACGTTCGACGCTGTTCCGATTTCCGTGGCGTTCATATCTGAAATCGAGGCCGTGGCGACGGCACGCGTCGTTCAGGGGTTTCGCACCGTCGACGAGAAACACCGCGTCGTCAACGTCGTGTTTCTCGCGTAATTCGCGAAAGAACGAGTAAGCGATAACGTTCGTTCTCGTCGGTTCGAGCTTTGTATGGAGTAATTCGTTCGTCTCCGGATCGACCGCGGCGTACAGCCAATACTGCTCGTCGTTGAGTCGGATCACCGTTTCGTCAACCGCAACGTGATCCGGACGTCGACCCTCTTCGGGCTGTAGATCGGCCTTGTGAACCCAGTTATGAACGGTGGATCGTGCGCGTTCAACACCAAATATCTCAAGAATAGAGACAGTATTCGAAAGTG
This sequence comes from Haloplanus salinarum, assembly GCF_024498175.1. Classification (NCBI taxonomy): domain Archaea; kingdom Methanobacteriati; phylum Methanobacteriota; class Halobacteria; order Halobacteriales; family Haloferacaceae; genus Haloplanus; species Haloplanus salinarum. The sequence goes on along the minus strand of NZ_CP101823.1, from coordinate 3,355,389 downwards.
ATAGTCCAGCAAGATGGAGCTGAATACTGAGCTTCATCAACAGCCGCGGTGTTGCCTCTCGTTCCACAAAACCTAACTCAATTCGGCCGATACAACCGCTGAGGCTAGCGTTTTCTGACATAGGCACTCAAAAAACGCTACGCCTCACCTTTCAATCCTTATCTGAACACGACCGTCCCGAAGAGGCAAATATCCGGATGGCCTACGGGGGGGCGTGCTCCTGGTGCTCTGTGTGGACCTCGACGACGACCTCGGTCGCAAGACCGGCGTCGAGACGCCGGTGGTCGGCCGTGACGCCGTCAGGGACGCCGCCGTCGACCTCGCCACGACGGACCCCGAGGACTCCGACGTGAACGTCATGTTCCAGGGGCTTCACGTCCTCGACGACCTCCGTCGGGAGGAGAGCGAGGAGGTGGAGGTGGCGGCCGTCACCGGCGTCCAAGGGAGCGAGGTGCGGGCCACCCGCGCGGTCGGCGAGGAGGTCGACCGCGTGCTGGCGGGGCTGTCGACCGGCGAGTCCGTCCGCGCGGTCGTCATCACCGACGGCGCACAGGACGAGTCCGTGCTGCCGGTCATCCGCTCGCGGGTCCCCATCGACAGCGTCCGTCGGGTCGTGGTTCGGCAGGCCCAGAACCTGGAGTCGATGTACTACACGATGAAGCAGGTGCTCGCTGACCCCGAGACGCGGGGGACCCTGCTGGTTCCGCTCGGCATCCTCCTCCTGATCTACCCCTTCGTCACCATCGCCACCTTCTTCGACGTACCGGGCGCGGCCGTCCTCGGCCTCATCTCCGCGCTGCTCGGCCTCTACACGCTGTTCCGTGGCCTCGGCCTCGAATCGACAGTCGACGAGGTCGCCGACCGCGTGCGGAACGTCCTCTACGCCGGCCGGGTGACGATCATCACCTACGTCGTGGCCGCGGCGCTCCTGGTCGTGGGCGGCGCCGAGGGCGTCTCGACGTTGCGGACCGTCGAGACCGGCATCGCCGGGCCGCCCTCGGCGATGACGGTGCTCGCGGCCCTCGTCAACGGCGCGATCCAGTGGTTCGCCGCGGCGGGGATCACCAGCAGCCTCGGGCAGGTCACCGACGAGTACCTCGCCGACCGGTTCAAGTGGCGCTACCTGAACGCGCCCTTCTACGTCGCCGCCATCGCGGTCGTCCTCTATGCGGTCTCGGGGTTCCTGTTGCCCCCAATCGAGGGGATGACGACGCTGACCCTGACCGACCTCGCCATCGCGCTCGTCGTGGGGACGCTGCTCGGCGTCCTCAGCACGCTCACCTTCGCCGTCGCGGAGTCGCGGTATCCGACGGGTGCCGACCCCGCCTAGCGCTCCCGGACGACGACGAACTCCGCGAGGTCCTGGAGGTAGTCGACCGCGTCGACGTCCTCGGTGTCGGCCGCCGACAGCGCCGACAGCGCCCGGTCGGACTGCCGGCGGGCCCGCTCGTTCGCCACCTCCGGCGAGAGGTCGGTCACCTGGACCAGCGACGGCCGGTCCATCTCGGCGTCCTGTCCGGTCGGCTTGCCGAGCGCGTCCGCGTCGGCGGTGGCGTCGAGCACGTCGTCGCGGATCTGGAACGCGACGCCGACCCGCTCGGCGTAGTCGCCCAGCGACTCGACGGTGAAGGCGTCGGCCCCGCCGGCCACGGCCCCGAGTTCCGCCGCCGCCCGGAAGAGGACCCCCGTCTTGCGCCGGGCGAGCGCCATGTACTCCGCTTCGGTCTCCGGGCGGGCGACCAGTTCCGTCGCCTCGCCCTCGCCGAGTTCGACCATCGCTTCGGCGACGATGCGCATGGCCCGCTCGTTCTCCGAAAAGAGCGCGAAGGCCTCGCCGAGCAGGCCGTCGCTGGCGACGATGGCGGGACCGTAGCCGAACGCCTCCCACGCGCTCGGGGTGCCGCGGCGCACCGCCGACCGGTCGATGATGTCGTCGATCACCAGCGAGGCGTTGTGGACGAGTTCGATCCCGACCGCGAACTCGACGGCGTCGGTCGGCGACCCGCCGACCGCCTCGCAGGTCAACACCGTCACCGCCGGCCGGACGCGCTTGCCGCCCGCGAGGGCGACGTGTTCGAGTTCCGCGGCGAGTTCCGTCGGTTCGACCGCTTCGATGAGCGACTCCAAACGGTCGTTCACCAGGCGGACTCGCCGATCCAGATACTCCATCGCCCGGTCGAAGGGGCGGACGCGGCAAGTACGTGACGCTATCGCAGCGTTCGGAACACCCGACGCGGTCCCGTGGCCGGCGTGACGTTCCGACGCTACGATTCGAACCGCTCGATAAGCTCCGGAACGACCTCGAACAGGTCGCCGACGACGCCGTAGTCCGCGATGTCGAAGATGGGGGCGTCGGGGTCGGTGTTGACCGCGATGATCGTCTCCGCGCCCTTCATGCCCGCGACGTGCTGGACCGCCCCGGAGATGCCGAACGCGAGGTACACCGTCGGCGTGACGACCTTCCCGGACTGGCCGACCTGCCGGTTTTTCGGCAGCCAGCCGTTGTCGACGATGGGCCGCGATGCCGCCACCGTCGCGTCGAGCGCGTCGGCCAGCTCTTCGATCAGTTCGAGGTTCTCCTCCTCCTCGATGCCGCGGCCGACCGAGACGATGAACTCGGCCTCGCCGATGTCGACGTCGCCGGCGCCGACCTCCTCGAACCCGCGGACCGTCGAGCGGACCGACGCCTCGTCGACGTCGACGTCGAAGGGTTCGACCGCGGCGTCGCCCGGGTCTTCGGCGGGCGGCCACTCGCCGCCCCGGATCGTCACGGCGACCGGCGTGGTCGTCTCGACGTCCGTCTCCACCTTCGAGCCGTAGGTCTCCCGGGTGACGACGAGGCCGTTGTCGACCGACAGGTCGACCGCGTCGCTGACCAGCGGGACCGACAGCCGCGTCGCCACCGCGGGCGCGTAGTCGAGGCCGTTCACGCTGTTCGGCATGAGGAGGACGCTCGGCTCGACGGCCTCGAACAGCGCCGTCGTCGTCGCCGCGTAGACGTCGTGGTTGAACTCCTCACCCTCGTCGACGACGTGGATGGTGTCGACGCCCGCGCGGTTCACCCGCTCGGCGAAGCCCTCGACGTCGCCGCCGATCACGGCCACGTGCAGGTCGCCGCCCAGGTCGGCCGCCAGGTCGCTCCCGGCCGCGATCAGTTCGTAGCTCACCGGGCGGAGTGAGCCGCGCCGGTGTTCGACGACGGCGAGCACGTCGCCGTCGCTCATTCCGCGCCCACCCCCGCGTCCCGCAGGACCGTCTCGAGGTCGGCCGCCGCCTCCGCCGCGCTCCCCTCGAACAGCGTGACGTCCGACTCGCTCTCGGGTTTCGCCATCCCGGCGAGCGTCAGGTCGCCGTCGAGGACCGACGGATCGAGGCCGAGGTCGGCGAGCGTCCGGACGTCGAGTTCCTTCCGCTGGGCCTGTCTGATCCCCCGCAGACTCGCGTACCGCGGGTCGTTGATCCCCGTCTGGATCGTGAGGACCGCGGGCAGGGGGACGGTGGTGAGTTCCTCGACACCACCCTCGAGTTCCCGTCGCACCGACGCCGTCCCGTCGTCGAGTTCCAACGCGTTGACGACCGCGGCCCACGCGTAGTCGAGGTGTTCCGCGAGGGCGACGCCCGTCGCGCCGAAGCCGTCGTCGGCGGCCTGCACGCCCGACAGGACGAGGTCCGGGTCCTCGTCCTCGGCGACCGCCGCGAGGACGCGGGCGGTGGCGGTCGGAGCGACCAGCCCCGCCTCGGCCAGCGAATCGTCCCAGATCCGGACCGCGCGGTCGACCCCCTTCGCCAGGGCCATGCGGATCGTCTCCTCGCTGCGCTCGGGGCCGACCGTGACGGCGACGACCTCCACGTCCTCGTCGCGGTCCTCCGCGATCCGGACCGCGGCCTCGACGGCGTAGTCGTCCCACTCGTTGAGGTCGTACTCGAGGAACTTCTCCGGGATGGTCAGCCCCTCGATCTCGAAGTCGTCGGCGACTTCGGCGACCTCCTTGACGGTCACGAGAACCTTCATGATCGATCCGTTCCGGGGCGGAGTGTAAACGTTTTCCGAAGTTACGTCTCCGTGTCATCGTCCGGCAGCGAGATGAGGTTCTCGCGGCCGAGTCTGAGCTTCTCGATCCGGCCGTCGTCTGCCATCGTCGAGAGCAGTTGGGAGACCTTGGCGTCCGACCACCCCGTCTCGCGGACGATCCGGGCCTGTTTCATCCGCCCCCCGTTCTCGGTCAGGAGGCGTTCGACGCGCTCCTCGTCGGAGAGCAGGGAGGGATCGACGGCCGTTTCGTCGCCCGCCGACGCCTCCGTGTCGTCGTCCGCGGTGTCGGCGTCGGTATCGGCCTCCGCGGCCACGTCCTCGGCCGGCGCCTCGGTGTCGGCGGCGCTGACCTCGGCGTCGTCGCCGGCCGCGGCCCCGTCGGTCCCGCGGTCGGCCGTCGGGGGCGACGTCCCGTCACGCCGACGGCGGACGTAGACGGCGACGGCGAGACCCAGGCCGACCAGGAGCGCGCCACCGATCAGCGACCACGGCGGCGACTGACCGTTCGGTTCCTCGGGAGCGGTCCGCTGGTAGGAGATGGTCAGCGGTTCCTCGAAGGTGTGGGGCCCCTCGACGACGACCGAGCCGTTGTCGAGGCCGAACCGCGTGTCAGTGACCTGATACTCCGTGGGTGTCTCGACGACCAGTCGCTGCGAGGGTTCGATGGAGGCGAGCCAGGTCCGGTCGCCGGGCATCAACACCGCGTCCTCGATGACGAAGCCGTCCTCGGTGTCGGTGACGAAGTTCGTCCAAGTGAACGAGAGGCTGAGCACGCCGGTGCCGTTGTCGACGGTGGCGTTCCGGGTGGGGTTCCGGATCGACATCTCCCGGTCGGTGGCTCGACTCGCCTCGTCCGCGAGCGTCCGGAAGAAGTCGACGTCGAGGCCGACGCCGGCGTCGCCGGCCTCGAAGGCCCGACCGTAGCGGTCGAACGCCGCCCGATCGGCCTCCGAGGAGAGGTTGTACCGGAGCGAGACGGTCCAGCGGGCGTCGCCCCCGGGGTCGGGGGCGAGGTAGATTTCGGTGACGGTCGGGTTGTCGATGCGGGCATGGGCGGGGCCGGCGAGCGCCGGACGGTCGGCGGGCGACGGCGTGGCGGCACCCGCCTGTCCCGGTGCGGCGGGGGCGTCGGTCCCGTCGACTGCGACCGCGGGGAACGCCCCGGACAGGAGGATCAGGAGGGCGAGGAGGGACGCGGCGATCCGCATTACTTCGTGCGTCTCGATGAGACGGGAAAACGCTTTCCATCGTCAGAGAGGCCCTGTCGGCGAGATAGCGGGCGTCAGACGTGAGACGGAAGGCGGGGTTTTAGTAGCAGGCGACTGTACCGACGGCCGATGAGAGCCCTCCCCGTTCTCGTGGTTGCCCTCCTCCTCTCCGCCGCGGTCGGGGCCGCGGGCGGTCTCGGGGAGACCGCCGCCGTCGAGCGGTCACCCGACCGGACCGGAACCGCACCGCCGGCGCTCGACGATCCGACCGTCGCCCAGACCGACGACAACGGATCGTCCCCCGGGCAAATCAACGTTCTCGACGTCCCGGCCGGATCGGTCGAGCGGTCGGGGGTCGACGAACACTACGTCGACCTCGGGCCCTCGGTCGGCCTCTCGGCCAACGCGACGACCGAGCGCTTCCGGACGCTCGCGATGGTCGAGCGCGTCCAGCGCGCCGAGACGACGGAACTGCGGCGCGAGCGCCTGCGGACGGCGCTTCGCGACCTCGAGACGGCGGTCGACGACCTCGACGACAGACAGACCGCCGCGGTCGAGGCGTACGGGCAAGGCGAGTTGACCGCCCGGGAACTGCTGGTCGTCCTGGTCCGGATCAGCATCGTCGGCGAGGAACTCGGCGAACGACGGGCGCGACTGGAGGCGTTGGTCGCGGACACCCGCGGGTTCGACGTCGACCGCGGTCGACTCGCCTCGATCGGCAATCGCCTCTCGGCGTTCGACGGGCCGGTCCGGGCACACGCTCGGGCGGTCCTCGACGGGGAAGCCGCCCCGCACCGGTTCTACGTCGCGACCGGGTCCGCGAGCGTCGTCGTCTCGACCGTCGTCGACGACGCGTACGTCCGGGAGGCGTACCGCGGCGACCTCCGGAACGGCGCCGGCGACGCCATCGAACTCGAAGTCGCCCTCGACATCGTCGCCGACGGCTATCCCGTGATCTGGAACACGACACGCGAGCAGACGCAGGTGTTCGGCGGCGGCGAGACCTACCCCGTCAGGATCGGCCACAGCCGTGGCGACCTGACGGCCTTCGTCGACAGCGACGCCCGGCTCGTCTACGCCGAACACCAGCGACACCCGCTGGAGGCGGTCGTCGCGGACCGGCGCCTCGAAGCGACCGGCGACGGCGTCAGGCTCGTCGTCAACCACACCTACCCCGGCGGGCCGGTGCAGGTGCAGGCCAGCGATCCGACGACCGGCGACCCCGTGGACGCGACCGTCCGGGTCAAGGCGGGACCGACCCCGCCCGAGCGGATCGGCACGACCGGCAGCGACGGCACGCTCTGGACGCTCTCGCCCAACCGGCAGTACACCGTCACCGTCGAGGCCCGCGGGGAGAACGTCAGCACCGTCGTGGCGCCGGGCGAGCCCCCGCGAGTGGTGCCGCGCGATCGGTCCGGGGACGGCGTCAACGGGACGCCGACGAGTACCGCGACGACGTCCGTCGCGGACCTTCATACCCGATGACGGGGGCAGTCGGCCCATGGCCGTCCGGACCGCGGTGGGGCTTCCCGTCGCCGTCGTCCTCGCCCTCGCCGTCGTCGGCGTCTCGCTCGGGACGCTCCCCGCCGACTCGACGACCGTCGCCCCGACCCTCGCGGTCGAGGGGGATCGGATCACCCTCACCAACCGTGGCGCCGCGGTCGACGTGCGTCGCCTGACGGTTCGCGTCCGCGTCGACGGGACGCCACTCGCCCACCAGCCGCCGATACCCTTCTTTTCGGCACGGGGGTTCCGCCCCGGCCCGACCGGGCCGTTCAACGCCGGCGCCGATCCGACCTGGGGGTCCGGCGAGCGGGCGTCGTTCCGCGTCGCGTCGACGAACCGGCCGTCGATCGACGCCGGGGACCGCGTGACCGTCGAACTGCGACGCGAGGGACGGCGACTCGTCGTCCTGTCCGCGACCGCCTGATTACTCGGGGGCGCGCGCGAGCGTCGTGATCGCGATTTCGGGGTTGTACGTCGGTCCCATCGTCACGTGTTCGACGTCGGGGAAGCCGGCCTCGGCGAACATCCGGTCGGCCTCCGCCTCGTCGTAGAAGAGCATGATTGCGTCGGCGAGACGCTGGAAGACCGTGCTACTGGGGTAGTTGGGGCCGACGACCAGCACCGGCCCGCCGGGCCTGACGACCCGCCGAAACTCCGCGAGGGCGTCCACCGGGTTGGGCCAGTACTCGATCGAGCCCGAGGACCAGACGGCGTCGAAGCTGTCGTCCGCGAAGGGGAGCCGTTCGGCGTCGCCGCGGTAGAAGTTCACCTCGTCGGTGCGCCCGAACTTCTCGAAGGCCTTCTCCATCTGGTGGATGCTCTGGTCCAGCCCGTGGACGTCGTCGGTGTACTGGAGCAGTCCCTCGGTGCCGAAGCCCGTGCCACAGCCCACGTCCAGCACCCGGTCGTCGGGGTCGAGATCGAGGAGTTCGAGCGCCTCGGCGCGCATCTCCTCGTTCCAGATGAACGGGTTGACGCGGTCGTACACCGTCGAGAGGTACTTGTAGAACAGCCGCGCCCGGGACTTGTCTTCGAGGAGGCCCATTTAAACCCGGGTTGGGATTCGATCGACATAACGGTGGGGATTCGACGGCGTCCGGGCGGCTTCGAAAAGGTTCTTGCCCGCGGCGCGCGCCACTCCCGCCATGACGAGCGTCAAGGAGTTCCGCGTCGAGCGCGAACCGACGGCGACGGCGACGGGCCGGGGACGCTTCGCCTTCACCGACGACTACTCCGTGTTCGACTGGGGGCCGATGCCCGACGCGATCCCGGAGAAGGGCCGGAGCCTCTGTACGATGGGGGCGTTCAACTTCGAGTTGCTGGAGTCGGCGGGCGTCGCCACCCACTACCGCGGCGTCGGCCCGGACGCCGTCCCGCTGGCCGACCTCGACGACCCGCCGCGCGAACTCGCCATCGAACTCGTGCGGGTGCCGGACCTGCCCTTCCGGGACGGGCGCTACGACTACGACGCCTTCCACGGGGCGGCGGGCGAGAACTACCTGATCCCCCTGGAGATCGTCTTCCGGAACACGGTGCCCGTGGGATCGAGCCTGCGGACGCGAGGGGAGCCACGCGACTACGGGCTGGAGATGGACACGTGGCCGGGGGAACCGGTCGACCTCCCGAAGCCGGTCGTCGAGTTCTCGACGAAGTACGAGGAGCAGGACCGCTACCTCGACCGCACGGAAGCGGACCGGATCGCCGGCGCCGCCGACGTGGACGCCCTGGCGGACCTGGCCCGGGAGGTGAACCGGATCGTCACCGAACGGGCCGAAGCGGCGGGCTTCGTCCACGAGGACGGCAAGATCGAGTGTTGCTACGTCGACGGGACGGTGAAGGTGGCCGACGTGGTCGGGACGTTCGACGAGAACCGCTTCGCGTACGGCGGACAGGAGGTGTCCAAGGAGGTGGTGCGCCAGTATTACAAGCGCTACCACCCGGAGTGGGTCGACGCGGTGAGCGCGGCGAAGGCCGCGGCCGACGAGCGGGGCGTGGCCGACTGGCGGCCGCTCTGTGACGTCGATCCGGAGCCGCTCCCCGACGGCGTCGTCGAGACGGTCGCCGAGATGTACACCGCGGGGGCGAACGCCTACACCGGCGAGGCGTGGTTCGACGCGCCGGACATCGGCGGTGCCGTCGACGCCGTGCGCGACCTCTAGGGGAGCGTGGCGGGCCACGGAAGGCCGGCGATCAGGAGCGTCACGAACCGGTAGAGCACGAGCGCGGCGAGCGCCGAGAGGACCACGAGAAAGAGGTGGTGGAACCAGTCGATCCCGTGGACGGACATACCGACCGTAGCGGCGGCAGGCACGTATAGCAACCGGCCGAGCACGGCGGCGACTCCAAAACGGCTTTCCCCCGCGGCCGCGCAGGGTCGACCGATGACGGAGTACACCGCCACGGTCACGGTCCGACTCAAGCGGGGCGTCCTCGATCCCGAGGCGGAGACGACCCAGCGCGCGCTCGAACGACTCGGGTTCGAACTCGACGACCTCCGGTCGGCCGACCGGTTCGAGATCGACCTCGACGCGGCGTCGGCCGAGGAGGCGGCCGACCGCGCCGACGAGATGGCCGAACGACTGCTCGCGAACCCGACCATCCACGACTACGAGGTCGCGGTCGAGGACCGATGACGGTCGCGGTGATCCAGTTCGGCGGGAGCAACTGCGACCGGGACTCGGTGCGCGCCCTCTCGCATCTCGACATCGACGCCGAACGCGTCTGGTACGAGGACGGCCTCCCCGCCGACGCGACGGGCGTCATGCTCCCCGGTGGCTTCTCCTACGGCGACTACCTCCGAGCCGGCGTGATGGCCGCCCGCACACCGATCGTCGAGTCGATCCGCGAGGCCGCGAGCGAGGGGGTGCCGGTCCTCGGCGTCTGCAACGGCGCCCAGATCGGCTGCGAGGCGGGGTTGACCCCCGGCGCGTTCACGATCAACCGGAGCGCGCGCTTCCAGTGTGAGCGCGTCCACGTTCGCGTCGAGAACGCCGATACGCCGTGGACCGCCGCCTACGACGAGGGCGCGGTGCTCGAACTCCCCATCGCCCACGGCGAGGGGCGATTCGAGGCCGACGACGAGACCTACGACCGACTGGTCGAGGAGGACCGGATCTTCCTGCGGTACTGCGACGCCGACGGCGCGGTCACCGACGCCGCCAACCCCAACGGCTCGCGGGGGAACGTGGCCGGCGTCATCGGCGACCGGGAGACCGTGGCCGTGATGATGCCCCACCCGGAGCGGGCGACGCTCCCGGACCTCGGCGGTACGGACGGCGCGGGGCTGCTCCGCGGCTTCGAGCGGCCGGCGGCGACCGTTTAGAGCTTCTCGGCCGCGGCGGCCTGTTCGGTGCGCCGCTGGGCCTGTCGGAGCCGGCGGTCGGCCGCTTCGGCGGCGGGTTCGGGGAGCGTCTCCCGGAGGCCGTCGAAGCGCTCGACCGCACGCTGGAGGTTGGCGGCCAGGGCGTCGAGTGCCCGATCAGTGCCGCCGCGGTCACCCCGTTCGGCCCGCTCGGCGGCCCGCGACGCGGCCCCGCTGACCGCCTCCATCGCCCGCAGTAGTCCGCCGAGCGTACTGGTCTCGCTGCCGCCGCCGTCCCCACGCTCCGAGGAGGCGTCGTCGTCGGACGGCGAGCCGTCGTCGTCGTCGGTGTCGCCGACCGACGCCAGCCCCTCGGCCGTCTCGTCGGTGATCGCGGCGACGAACGACGCGAGCGACGCCTTCCCGGTGCGCGGGCGGTCGATCCGGACCGGAGCCGGGTCGGCGGCGTCGGGGTTGACGCGGAAGGCGCCGACGGCGTCGTCGGCGTCCCGGACCTCGGCCGTGTAGGCACCACTCCGGTGGACGTAGACGGCGTCGGGGCCCGACAGCGACGCCTCGTAGAGCCGGCCGCCGAAGTCGTCGTCGACGGCGAGGGCCGTCAGTTCGGTGTCGGCGCCCTCGGTGTCGACCTCGACTTTGGTCGCCTCGCCGCGGGGGACGAGCGGAATCTCGCCGTCGACGCCGGCGAGGGTGGCGGTCCGGGCGACGTCGTCGGTGCCGGTGACGGTCGGCGTCGGACCCCCGCTCGTGGTCACGTCGTCGGGCGTGTCCCCGTCGCTGCCCACCTCGACCGGTTCCTCGTGAGGGGCGAGGCCGGCGCCGTTGATCGTCAGCCGGTGGGACCTGGTCTCGACGCCGCGGAGCATCGCCACGCCGCGGAAGGTCGGGGCGGCGACGGGGTCGCTCCGGAGGAGGGCGATGGCCTCCAGGGTCGTCTCGGCCGTCGTGACCCCGGCGCTGTCGGGGGCGTCCGGCGACTGCACGACTTCGGTGACCGTCGCCACGATGTCGTTGACCGGGGCGGGCGGGGAGACGGCGTCGTACCGGTCGGCGAGCGCCGCCCGGTGGACCGGCTCGGTGATGTCCGCGACGGGGTCGTCGTAGCGGTCCTGCTGCCACGGCGTCCCGGCCGTCGTGATGTGGCCCGCGACGGCGTCCTCGGCGAACTCGGGGATGACGAACTCGAAGCTTAACTGCGGGCCGGTGAAGGCCGCGATGTCCTCGAGTTCGGTCGTCGAGACGAGGTCGTAGGTGACGTCGGCGTCGCCGTCGGGTGTCGCGTCGGCGGCGGGGCCGAAGACGACGTCCGTCTCGCGGGCCGGGAGGTCCGACGGGGGATTCGACAGCGCGTCGAACGACCGGATCGTCAGCGTCTCGTCGACGAGGGCGTCGCGGTCGACGGCCGGGAGGCGTTCGTGGTCGTAGATCGGCGATCCGTCGAGTTCGGGGACGACGTAGGGGAGCCGCAGCCCCTCGTCGCGCGGGAGGCCGTAGGCCGCCGGGAGCTCCGCGAGCTGCTCGGCGAGCCCGACCGCGCGGTTCGTGATGTCGGCCGTCAGGTCGTCGAGCGGGAGCCGCTGAAAGCTGTTTCGGCGGTCGTTCAGCGACAGCGCACTGGAGTGCGAACCGAGCTCCGAGAGGATCCGTGGCACCCGGTCCGGCGGGGGGTCGAGGAACTCGTTGTTCGGCACCCGCGACGAGTGAGAGCTCGCGACGAACAGCTGTGGCTCGTCGGCGTCGGTGTCGACGAAGACGTGCAGCACCTCCCAGTCGTGCCAGTGGAAGTTGGTCGTGAACTGGTCGAACGCCGAGTAGTACCAGTACTGGACGACCGTGAGCGGCGACGCCTCGTACTCGACGACGTGGTAGAAGACGGTGGGATCCGGGGGCGCGTCCGCCTCGGCGGCAGCGCGGGTGTAGCCGTCGAGGGCGGCGAACCCGTCGACGACCGTCTCGTCGTCCTGCTCGGCCGTGTACGGCCGCGGATCGGTCGGAAACCACTGTTCGGCGGCGTCGAAGCCGAAAGTGGGCGCGAACCGCTCGGCGAAGCGGCGGGCCGTCTCCGGGTCGGGTGTCGCGGTCGCCGTCCCGGTGTCGGTGTCGGTGCCGCCGTCGCCGCCGTCGCCGGGCGCGGGACAGCCGGCCAGCGACGCGGTGCCCGCGCCGGCGAGGGTGCCGAGGAGAGCCCGGCGGCGGAGACCGGTTGGGTCACCGTCGTCCATCGGACTCACCCGGCGTCGTGACCGGCGGCGCCGCGATCGACGGTGGGAAGAGGGACATACCGCCACCTGGCGGACGGCCGCCGAAAGCTCTTGTGGCGCTACCGCGTCAGCGGCATCGCGAAGCTCGTCTCCGCGTCGAGCACCGTCTCCCAGGTCGCCTCGCAGTCACAGGACACCTGGTCGAACACCGCGGGATCCTGCCGGAGGTCGAAGTCCTTGATCGACCGCTGGACCCGGTCGTCGCAGTCGCCGCAGTTGTGCGGCCCGCGGTCGCTCCCCGCGCCGACGGGGTCGGAGACGACGATGGCGTCGGCGTCGGCCGTCCGTTCGAGGACGTCGGCGACCGACCAGAGCCACGGCGGCCGGTAGCCCCCCTCGAAGTAGAGGTCGTCGACCATGGTGTAGCTCTGGACGTTGCAGGGGTTCATCGAGACGGTGTGGCAGTACTCCGCACACCGGCGCACCGACTCGACCATGTCCTCGACCGCCTCGCGCTCGGTGAGGAAGGGCGGCTTCATGAGGAGATAGGCTTTCACGCCGGCGCCGGCGGCGTCGGCCTCCTCGGTCGCCGCCACGAAGTCCGCGAAGTCGAAGTACTTGTTCACGCAGTCGTGGCGGACGCGGTCGGTGGCCGTCTCCAGGCCCACCGCGACGTCGGTGGCGAGGTCGTTGTCGGTGAAATCGGCGAGCTTCTCCCGGTCGACGAAGTCGGGGAGCGACTCCACGACGATCCGCTCGCGGTCGGCGAAGGTGTCGGCGATGGCCCGGCGGGTCTCGGCGCCGACCTCGCGCTCGTCGAGGAACGAGCCGGAGGTGTAGATCTTGATCAGGTCGGCCGGCTCGTCGGCGTTCTCGCGTTCGTGCTCGAGACAGACCTGGATCTGATCCATCAGCGCGTCGTGGGGGACCGAGCCGCCCTCGACGCTCTCGGCGACGTAGCCACACATGGTACAGCCGCCGGCCCGCGCCCAGCGACAGCCGCCGGTGTTGAGGATGATCGTCAGCGAGCGGTACACACCACCGGGCGTGTTGTCCTCGTCGAGCCACACGCGGGTGGGCTCGTGTGGGTCGTACGTCTCGTCCTTCCGGGAGCGGATCTCCCGCATCACCTGGTTGTGGGCGTCCATTCCCCGCCCCCGTTCGTAGACCTCGGGGCTCGGCTGACTCATTACCGACCGGTAGCCGACCGACGCGTAAAGCGGCTTCGGGGTGGACCGCCCGCTCAGCGCTTCGTCCGCCCGGCCCCGGGGCGGCGTTCGACGCCGTCCCGGACCGCGACGCCGAGGAGCGCGCCGGTCCCGTTGATCGCGGCGTCGACGAGGCTGGCAGTGCGAAAGGCGAGGGCGGACTGCAGACATTCGATGCCGGCGCCGTACCCGGTCGCGAGCGCGACGGCGACGGCCGCGCCGCGCCACCCCGGACGGAAGCGGGGGCGGAGGGCGGCGCCGAGGGCGGCGTAACCGACGAGATGGAACCACGCGGTGAGCCCGAGAACCGCGTCGGCACCCGACGCGCCGATCCACCGGGGGTTCAGCACCGAGGCGCCGAGGATCGCGAGCGCGACGGCGACCGTGATGGACGTTCGGGAGGTTCGTGACACGTTTTCGGCACATTCCGGCGACATAAAGAATCGGCGTAACCGATCGCAGTTACACTCCCGAAGCAACGACTAACAGCTTGGAGGTGTTATGAACTAACGTACGTTACCATGACAGAATTAGGCGGATTCAACGATCACGTAGCGCACGTGGACCTCGGCGCTAGCGATGTCTCGTATCGGAGCATCGACGACGAGGACGCGAAAAAGTACATCGGTGGCCGCGGACTGGGCGTGAAGTACGTCTTCGACGCCGGTCCGGACGTCGAACCGCTCGGCCCGGACAACCGGCTCGCGTTCATGACCGGGCCACTCACGGGCTCGCAGGCGGTCATGAGCGGTCGGATCGCGATCTGTACGAAGTCCCCGCTCACGGGGACGGTGACGGACTCCCACCACGGTGGCTGGTCCGGCGCCCGACTCAAGTGGTCCGGCTTCGACGGCATCCTCTTCGACGGCCAGGCGGACGACCCCGTCTACGCCGTCGTCGAGGACGGCGAACTCGAACTCCGTGATGCCTCCCACCTCTGGGGCAAGGGCATCCACGAGACCCGAGAGATCATCGAGGAGGAAGTCGAGGGGTCCTACGGCAAGAACCTCTCCTGTATGGCCATCGGTCCGGCCGGCGAGAACGAGGTTCGTTACTCCTGTATCGTCAACGAGGACGACCGCGCCTCGGGCCGCGGTGGCACCGGTGCCGTGATGGGCAACAAGGGCGTCAAGGCCGTCGTCGTGAAAGCGGGGACGGACATGCCCAAGCCCGCCGACTCCGATACGTTCGGCGAGGGTGCCCGGCAGGCGATGCAGGTCATCCAGGAGTCCGACGTCACCGCGCCCAACGAGGGCGCGCTCTCGATGTACGGGACGAACGTCCTGATGAACATCACGGAGGAGATGGACGGCCACCCGACGAAGAACGGCCAGTACACCTCCGGGTTCGCGATGAACGAGGAGGAAGGCTCCGACCTCGTCGCCGAACGCATCAGCGGCGAGAACGTCCGCGAGAACATCCTCGTGGACGAGCCGACCTGTCACTCCTGTCCGGTCGCCTGTAAGAAGGAGGTCGAGGTCAACTACAAGCACAAGGGCCAGGACATGAACGTCCAGATGGAGTCCTACGAGTACGAGAGTGCTTGGGCCCTGGGCACCAACTCCGCCAACGACGACCGTGACTCCATCGCGATCATGATCGACCGCTGTAACGACATGGGGGTCGACACCATCGACATGGGCAACATGTTCGCCATGGCGATGGAGATGAGCGACGAGGGTTACCTCGACGACCTCGACGACCAGATCGACTGGGGCGACGAGGAGCACATGATCGACCTCATCGAGGAGGTCGGCCACCGCAACAGCGACCTGGGCGACTTCCTCGCGAAGGGCCCGGAGCGCGCCGCCGAAGAGGTCGACGGCCACGAGTGCCGCCTCGACGTCAAGGGTCAGACCATCGCCGCCTACGACCCGCGCTGTATGAAGGGCATGGGCATCGGCTACGCCACCTCGAACCGTGGCGCCTGCCACCTGCGCGGCTACACGCCGGCCGCCGAGATTCTCGGCATCCCGGAGAAGGTCGACCCGTACGAGGAGGAAGGCAAGGGCGAGCTGTGCGCCACCTTCCAGGACCTCCACGCCATCTCGGACTCCTTCGACATCTGCAAGTTCAACGCCTTCGCGGAGGGCATCGAGGAGTACGTCAAACAGTACAACGGCATGACCGGTCGTGACCTCTCCGAGGAGGAGCTCATGACGGCCGGCGAGCGCGTGTACAACCTCGAACGCTACTTCAACAACCTCGCCGGCTTCGACGGCGCCGACGACTCGCTGCCGGGTCGGTTCGTCGAGGGCGACGACGAGGCCATCCCCGGTCAGGGTGGCTCCGAGGGCGAACTCTGCGACCTCGCCTCGATGAAGGCGGAGTACTACAGCCACCGCGGCTGGGAGGACGGCGTCGTCACCGACGAGACGCTCGAACGTCTCGACATCGACGTCGGCCCCGGCACGGGCGTCTCCGGCTCCAGCGGTCAGGCTCCGGCGGACGACTGAGGACCCGACGACTTCTCCGTTTTTCACGTCGCGTAGCGACGCCTACGGTGACGGTGCGCGACCGGCGCCGTGGCGGAGTTCGTAGCCGGTGACGGCGGCGACCGTACGGCCGTCGCGCACGCCGCCGGCGCGGTCCGTCCGCGGATCCGCGTCCCCGCCGTCGAGGACGGCCGCCAGCAGGTCCTCGTAGTCGGTCGTCGAGACGCGGATGCTCTCGTTGAAATCGAGGTCGCGCTCGCCGGCGGGGACGCAGTCACGGGCGACGAAGTAGTGGTGGACGGAGTTGGCGATGCCGTTCGTCGGCTCGGCGGAGAACAGGTGTGTCGTCGTGTCGGCCTCGTAGCCCGTCTCCTCGCGGAGTTCCCGGCGGGCGGCCGCTGCCAGAGTGGCGTCGGCGGCCTCGACGGACCCCGCCGGGAGCCCGCGGTTCACCCGCCCGACCGCCTGGCGCCACTCGTCGATGACCACGACGTCGCCGTCGGGCGTGAACGGCAGGACCACGACCGCCGCGGGCTCGTCGACGTAGTGGAAGTCGGTCTCGGTGCCGTCGGGCAGGCGGACCTCGTCGCGGCGCACGTCGAAGCCCGGGCAGGTGTAGTCGACGGCCGAGTCGGTCGTCTCCCACGTCAGATCGTCCATGTGGGGTGTGTCGACCGGGCGGTGCAAAAGTTCGGGGCCTAGTCCCGCCACCGGACGACCAGACCGACGCCGATCAGGCCGAGCGAGAGCAGCGTCGAGAGGAGGTGGACCTCGCCGACCCAGCGGGGGAGGCGGACGGCGGCGCTGACGAGGCGAAGCAGAGGGGTGAGGACGGGGACGCTCCCGCCGGACGCGGCGGCCGTGTCGGCGTCGCCGTAGGTCGGCCCGCCGACGGGTTCGCCGGAGGGCAGGCGGTCGGCCTCGTAGGGCAGGGCGCGGTAGTCGAGCTGGTGCTCCCAGACGACGCGCCCGGACTCGTTGACCTGGACGAGGCGGGCGTTGCGCGTGTCGGTGATCAGCGTGGTGCCGTCGGGGAGTCGGTCGGCGTCCCGCGGCCAGTCGAACCGTTGTCCGGCGGCGCCTTCGAGGACCCAGGCCGGCTCCCAGTCGCCGTCCTCGGTGCGGTGGAGTTCGACCACGCGGTGGTTCTCGCTGTCCGCCACGAGGACGGCACCGTCGCCGAGCCACTGCGGGTTGTGTTGCTGGTGGATGACGGTCGGATCGCCGACGAGCCCGTCGTCGTCGGTGGCGTCGTCGTGGTCCGCGTTGATCACCTCGACGACCCCCTCGCCGCGTTCGAGGACGAGCAGCTGGTTGGCGTTGCGGACGGAGACGAGGAACCGGCCCTCGCCGATGCGGTCCACGTCGTTGATGTGGAGCCAATCGGTCCGCGTCGGATCGTCGGGGGCCTCGTAGCGGGAACTCGCCTCCCACTCCCAGGTCACCTCGCCGCCCTCGACGATCACGATCCGTTCGTGTTCCATGTCCGCGAGGACGAACCCACCGTCCGGCAGGGGTTCGACGTCGTGGACTTCGCTGGCGACCCGGTTGCGCACCGGGTAGGACCACTCGGCGACCACCTCGGGCGTGGGCTCGGGGTCGATGACCCGGTAGCCGGTGCGGTGACAGGGGGCCTCGTAGGGGCCACAGTCCTCGTAGCCGCCCGACAGGTAGCCCGCGAGCACCGATCCGTTGTCGAGTCGCGTCACGTCGAAGTAGACGTCGGCCGAGGACTCCCGCCACCGCTCTTCGGATCCCGAGAGCATCCGGACGGAACCGCCGTCGACGTAGCTCCCGACGCCCTGGACGCCGACGACGGTCGTACGCTCGCCGTCGGCGCCGGCCGGCGGGGCGGCGGTCGGATCGGGACCCGCCGTGCCGGAGGGGCCGAGGGCGGCCCCCAAGGCGGCCGTGGCGAGCAGGCACAGACAGCCGAGGACGACGAGAGCGTCGCCGCGGCCGAGGCCGATATCGAACTCGATGTCGGGGTCGAACCGGGAGGGCATCTGCTCTACGTTCGGCGTCGGCAAGTTCGCGCATAAGCCTTCGGATACGGCGTCAGACCCGCGTCAGACGGGGCGCCAACAGTCAAATGGGTTGAGCCTGTAACGGTCACCAATGAGCACGGACGACCCCCCCGACAACGTACTCTTCGAGTGGTACGGTCGATACATCGGCGACCCCGAGACGGAGACGGACGTCTACCTCGGGTTCGCGCTCTTCTTCGGCGGCATCGCGCTCGGCGCCGTCGGCATCGCGGTGTTCTTCCTCTCGGCGTTCGCCAGCGACCCGGGGAACACGGCGTTCGCGCTCCGGGAGGTGGCGGTCGTCGCCTCGGCCGGCGGGTTCCCGGTGCTGTTGCTCGGCATCGTCGTCCTCCTGCCGGGCGACGAGCGGATGCGGTACGCCGCGGTCGGCGGCCTCGTCGTCTGTCTCGCGGCCGTCGCGGCGTTCGTCTCGGTGTACCCGATGAACTGGAACGTCACGCGGTCGCCGGACTACAGCGCACAGATCATCGCCGTCTACGCCGTCGGCCTCGTCGCCGTGGTCGGGGCGACGGGCGCGGCGCTGGTCGGCCACCAGGTCCAGCGCGCGTCGCCTGGCGAGCGCGCCGCCGAGGTGCGCACCGCGACGGAGGGCGGGGCGGGCGACGCGGACGCGGAGGCTGGGGGGGAGACGGTGTCCGACGAGCAGGTGCGACGCGACATCGACGAGGCGATGGCCGACGCCGACCTGTCGTGGGGGGGCGTCAGCCGGAAGGAGACCAAGCGCCTGGAGTTCGACACCGACACCGACGTGGAGGTCGACCGCGAGGCGTTCGAGAACGCCGAGGCGACGACGGTGCGGTCCTCGGGGGACGGCGTCGACGACGCGCTCTCGAACCTGCGAAAGCTCCAGGGTCGCGAGCAGAAGACGGACTCCTCGACGGGCGTCGACGACCAGACGGCCGCGCTGACCGAACTCAAACAGCAACAGCAGGCCGAGGAGGTAGCGACCGAGGACGAGGGGAGTATCGTCGACCGGGCGAAGGGGCTGTTCTCGCGGTAGGTCGTCCGACCGTCGGCCCGTCCGGCGTTCGGGGGAGGCGGATCGCCACCAACGTGACGATTTCGGCCGTCTGACGCCCGTCAGACCTAGGTAAGCGGTCGGACACTTGGGCGAACGTTTATGATGGCGACGGGGTATCACACGCGTATGGCTAAAGGCCTAGACGTCGGCACCATGAATCTCATCTCGGCACAGCAGGAGGGGACGGAGACGGTCTTCGTCCAGCAGCGGAACTCCTTCGTCGAAATCGAGTACTCCGACATGGCAGAGCAGATGCTCTCGCGGAGCGACGTCCTCCACATCCGGAAGGACGACAAGGTGTACGTCGTCGGCGACGACGCCCTCAACTTCGCGAACATCTTCAACGAGGAGACCCGCCGCCCGATGCAACACGGCATCCTCTCCTCCGAGGAGTCGTCGGCGATTCCGATGATCAAGCTCATCACCGAGCAGGTGGTCGGCCAGCCCAACCACCCCGGCGAGCGTCTCTACTTCTCCTCGCCCGCGGACCCCATCGACTCCGACCTCTCGACCCTCTATCACGAGAAGACCCTGGAGTCGATGCTCGGCGACATGGGTTACGAGACCGAACCGATCAACGAGGGGATGGCAGTCATCTACTCCGAACTCGCCAACCACAACTTCACCGGCCTCGGCGTCTCCTTCGGCGCCGGCATGACCAACGTCTGTCTGTCCTACTACGCCGTCCCGGTCATGAAGTTCTCCATCGCCCGCGGGGGCGACTGGATCGACGAGCAGGCCGCTCAGGCGACGGGCACGCCCGTCGACAAGGTCACCTCCATCAAGGAGGACGACTTCGAACTCGACTTCCGCACCGACGTGGG
The DNA here is from genome assembly GCF_024498175.1 of Haloplanus salinarum. Classification (NCBI taxonomy): domain Archaea; kingdom Methanobacteriati; phylum Methanobacteriota; class Halobacteria; order Halobacteriales; family Haloferacaceae; genus Haloplanus; species Haloplanus salinarum. Next base: position 3,335,583 of record NZ_CP101823.1, on the reverse strand, counting down.
CGGCGTCGAGGGCGCGCTCGCCATCTACTACGAGAACCTGCTCGACTACGTCATCGAGAACATCGCCCGCGAGGTGGACGAGGAGGACGTCGAGGAGGACTTGGACGTCCCGGTCGTCGTCACCGGCGGCACGTCCAGTCCCCGCGGCTTCGAGAAGCTGTTCGAGGATCACCTGCGTGACGCCTCGATCCCGTTCTCGATCAGCGAGGTCCAGAGCGTCGACGAACCGCTCTACAGCGTCGCCCGCGGCGCGCTCGTCGCCGCGCGCTCCGACGAGGAACAGGAGGACGGCGACGAACGGCAGGCTCAGGAGTCGCCCGCCGAGGACTGAGTCCGCGTCGCCGCGCCGTCGCCGTCCCCGTCGGTCCCCGCAGCCGACGTCTCCGCCGACGCGTCGCCGGCGCGGTCCGAATCGTCCGAACCGGTCGCGTCGCTCTCGCCTTCGTCGACTCCCTCCTCCGAACCGGTCGCGTCGCTCTCGCCTTCGTCGACTCCCTCCTCCGAACCGGTCGCGTCGCTCTCGCCTTCGTCGACTCCCTCCTCCGAACCGGTCGCGTCGCTCTCGTCGTCGCTCGTCCGTCGCTCGTGGAACCGGCGGAGGGCGTCGTCCCACGATTCGTCGCTCGACCCCTCGGAGGGACGGGAGAGCGGCGGTCGGAGTTCGACGCCGGGTTCCGCGTCGGCGCCCTGGGCACGGTAGAACCGGCGGAGTGCGTCGTCCCACGATTCGATCCGGCGGGGTTCGCCACGGTGTTCGGCGGGGATACCGACGTAGCCGCAGTCCTCGCAGACGGACGCCTCCTGTCCGCCCAGGGCGTACGTGGCGAGCGTCCCGTCACACTGCGGACAGTCCATACAATCGGGTTTCCGCCCCACGTATTTAGCCTTCCCCCAGCCTCCCCCCCGGTGTCCAGGGTCGCTGAGGGGCGGTCACCCGGGTATAGGTTTATCCGTTCGGTTTCCCAACACCCGAACGATGACCCGCGACGTCGGACGGTTCACGGCCGTCGCTGTCGCGCTCGCGGTGCTCGTCGTCGCGACGGCGCCAACGGCCGTCGCCCTGAGCGAGCCACGGGACGAACCCGCGGACACGCGCCCGCCGGTTCGGGTGTACGCGGGCGAGACGCTCGACATCTCGTCGGCGGGGCTCACCGGCGACGGAACGGTCGGCACCAACGAAACGACCTTCGTCGCCGTCGGCGGCGGCCCCTCGTTCACCGTCGATCCGACGGACGCGAACTTCACCGGGGTCCCGGTCGGCGCCTACTACGCCAGAAACGACACCGATATTCGGGCCGACCTACAGGTCGTCCGGCCCCGGATCGAACGGCTCGAACTCCGCGGCGAGGATCAACAGGCCGTCACCGACGACCCGGTCGACCCCGAGGACCTCCGACGGGTGTACGTCCGGGCGAGGTTCAACTTCGACGACGCCGACCGACTGGACGTCTCGGTCGTGGGACCGGCCGGGAACGAGGTCGGGAACGGCTCCATCGCGACCAGCGGCGAGCGGACGACAGTCGAACTCGGGGAGCCCACGCCGGGGAGATACACCGTCACCGTCGCGGGCAGCGAACTCACGGACGGCAACCGGACGGCGACGATCCGGGTCGCCGGCGCGACGCCGACGCCCACCGCGACGCCGACGGCCACGCCCACCGCCACCGCCACGTCGACCCCGACACCCACCGCGACGCCGACACCCACCGCGGCGCCGACACCCACCGCGGCGCCGACCCCGACGGCCACGCCCACCGCCACGCCGACGGCCACGCCCACCGCCACGCCCACGACGCCCGCCGCCGGCGACGGGTTCGGCCCGGTCGCGGCCCTGCTCGCGCTGCTCGCCGTCGGCCTCGTTCGGCGCTGACCGGCCGTCCGGGGATCAGTCGACCGACTGGGTCCGCTCGAACCGGTAGGGCGGGAGGATGAGGTCGTCGAGGTCGGGCATCTGCTTGACGTTGTAGACGACCTTCAACTCGGCCGTCGTCGGGGCGCCGATACAGGAGAGCTGAATGCCGCGTTCGAGCATCTCAGTCGAGAGGACGTGATCGATGGGCACCGTCATCTCGCCCTCGACGACGGCGACGGCGCAGTTCGCACACGCGCCGCCCCGGCAGGCGTAGGGCCACGCGAACCCGCGGTTCTCGGCGGCCTGCAGGAGCGTCTCGCTCGGCTCGGCCAGGAACTCGCCGTAGTCCGTCGGATCGAGGTCGGCCGCGGCCGCCTTCTCGAACAGGTCGTCGTCGTCGAGGCTCCACCCGTGGTCCTCGATCACCGCGTAGTTGAGATACTCGACCCGGGAGCCCTCCGGTCGCGACGGCTCGCGGCGGTCGCCGTCGCCGTCGCCGTCGCCGTCGTGGAGCCGGCCCTCCATGATCGCCTCGTAGGCCGCCTTGACGCGTTGGAACGCGCGGGCGGAGCCCCCCTGGTCCGGATGCGTCTCCATCACGCGCCGGCGGTACGCGCGGTCTATCTCCGACTCGTCGGCGTCCGGATCGACCCCCAGAACCTCGAACGGAGCGTCCACGTTCGGGGTAGGGGAACGGACGGATAAATCACCTTGGAACGCGGGCGTCGGTCGTGGGCGCGCGACGGCCGTCGCTCCGAGCGTGAGAACGCGGGAGAAGTGGGCCGGCGCGAATTCGAATCACGCGAGACTCGCTCCGCTCGTCTCGCTCGCTCTCGTTCGCTTCGCTCACGAGAACGCGGTTACGGCCACCCGAAGGCCGTTGCTAGGTGTGTGAGAACGCGGGAGAAGTGGACCGGCGCGAATTCGAATCACGCGAGACTCGCTCCGCTCGTCTCGCTCGCTCTCGTTCGCTTCGCTCACGAGAACGCGGTTACGGCCACCCGAAGGCCGTTGCTAGGTGTGTGAGAACGCGGGAGAAGTGGGCCGGCGCGAATTCGAATCGCGGTTACGGCCACCCGAAGGCCGAAGGATACCAAGCTACCCCACCGGCCCGCGGTCGGACGAACGCCGGCGGCGAGTTTAACAGTTGTGATTCCCGGCGTCAGTACGATCGAAAGCCATCGGTGTCGAGGAAGTTGTGCGCGACGGTGACGGCGTGGTCGGCGTGGAGCGCTCGCGGTCCGAGGCGGACGCGGGCGTCCGCGCGCTCGGCCAGCAGGTCCGCCTCGGCACCGGTGAAATCGTGGTGGTCGGAGAGGACGAACACGGGGTCTGCCGGCGGGTCGTAGTCGACGACGGGGGTCCCGGCCTCGTGGAGCTGGACGAGCGTGGCGTCCCCGGCGCGGCGCTCGTCGACGGCGGCGTCGAGGGTCGCCGCGAAGCCGCGGCGGCGGATGGCGACGCCGGGGCTCGACTCGACGGGCTGGTGGCCGATGGCGTCCTCGCGGCGCTCCAGGGCGCCCCGGATCAGCGCGGCCGTGCTCCGCTCGTCGGGGTTGAGCCGGCGGAGGTCGTCCCCCTCGAAGGTGACGGTGAACGTGTCGTCGAGGACGAGGTGGACGCGGACGTCCTCGCGGATGGCATGCGAGAGGAAGAAGGCGGACGTGACACACCGACAGAGGACGTCGAGGCGACCGGCCGCGCCGGCGAGGTCGTCGAGTGCGAACTCGGGGGTCGTGGGGGCGTCGTGTCCCACGACGACGAACTGGCGCATGGCGGGCGTGGGGGACCGACCGTCTTGGCTCTACTCATTCGATCCGGACGGTCGTCGACGCGGCGAGTCGGGGGTCGTCGACGAGGAGGCGCGCGGTCAGGGTGTGGTCGCCGGGGTCGGCGGCGACCCACTCGTCGTCGGCGACGCGAAACCGCTGGTACCACCGCGTGTGGAACGTCTTCCGCTCGCGAGCGGCGAACGCGACGGCGCCGGTCTCCCGGGGCAGGTCGTCGGCGGTCGACGCGCGGTCCACGCCGTCGACGGCCCAGGTCCACGGGGTCGGCGCGGTCGTCCGCAGTCTGAGGGGGATCGGCAACCGGTTGCGGACGGTGACGCGGAGGTCGACGGGGTCGTCGGGGGCGTAGCGCTCGCGGTCGGTCGCGCACGCGACGGTGAGAGCGCGACGGCGAAGCGCCCGCGGGAGGAGGGCGTGACTCGCGCTGGCGGCGTCGATGGAGCGGGTCGCCTTCGGGGCGGGAGCGGGCGACGAGGGGTCGTCGTCACGCCGGAGCGCGTCGGTCCGTTCGACGCGACGGGGCGGGCGGGTCATTCGTATTCCTCCAGCAGGTCGTGATAGGGGCAGGCGATCTCGTGGCCGCCGTCGCCGTCGACCGGTTCGAGGTCGGGGTGGGCGTCCCACGCCCCGCAGTCCGACTGTGCGATCGGACAGCGGGTGTGGAACGCACAGCCGTCCGGTGGGTCGGTCGCGGAGGGGACGGTCCCGTCGAGGACGACCCGGTCGCCGTCCCACCGCGGATCGGGTTCCGGGATCGCAGAGAGGAGCGAGTAGGTGTAGGGGTGATACGGCGGCGAGAACACCTCGTCGACGGTGCCGCGTTCGACGACGTGGCCGAGGTACATCACCGCCACCCGGTCGGCGAGGTGTTCGACCACCGAGAGGTCGTGGGCGACGAGGAGGAAGGCGATGTCACGTTCGGCCTGTAAGTCGGCGAGCAGGTCGAGGATCCCGGCTTGCACCGAGACGTCGAGGGCGCTGACGGGTTCGTCGCAGACGACGAACTCGGGGTCGACGGCGAGCGCGCGGGCGATGCCGACCCGCTGGCGCTGGCCGCCGGAGAGTTCCCGGGGGTAGCGCGTGGCGTGCGCGGGGCGGAGGCCGACCGTCTCCAGCAGTTCGGCGATCCGCCGGGCACGAGTGCGGTCGTCCGGAACGAGGTCGTGGGCGTCGAGCGCCTCCCCGACCGCGTCGCCGACGGTGAGGCGGGGATCGAGGCTGGCGGTGGGGTTCTGGAAGACGTACTGGAGGTCGCGGCGCCGCGCCCGGAGCGCCGAGGCCGACAGGGATCCGAGGTCGTCGCCGCGGTGGGTGACCGTCCCGGCGGTCGGTTCCTCGAGGTGGACGAGGGTGCGGCCGAGCGTACTCTTGCCACAGCCGGACTCGCCGACGAGCGCCAGCGTCTCGCCGGCGCGGACGGTCAGGTCGACGCCCTGGAGCGCCTGCACCCACCGACGGTTCCCGAGCAGGCGGTCGAGGAAGCGCTCGGAGGTGGGATACTCCTTGACGAGCCCCTCGGCGCGGAGCAGGGGGTCGGTCACCGGTCGGCACCTCCGTCGTCCGTGTCGTCCACCACGTCGACCGAGAACGACAGGTCGCCGTCCAGGTCGCCGGTGTAGGCGAAGCAGGCGGCGTGGTGGGGCTCGCCGTCGCCGTCGTCGGTCGAAACGAGCGGCGGGTCGCGTTTCGTGCAGACGTCCTCGGCGTAGGGACAGCGGGGGTGGAAGCGACAGCCCGGGGGCGGGGCGGAGAGGTCTGGCGTCGTCCCCGACAGCGACGAGAGGCGGTCGCGGTCGGCGCCGATCCGGGGGACGGCGGACAGCAGCCCCGCGGTGTAGGGGTGTTTCGGCTCGTAGAAGAGGTCGTCCACGGTCGCGCGTTCGACGGCCTCGCCGGCGTACATCACCAGCACGCGGTCACAGAACTCGGCGACGACGCCGAGGTCGTGGGAGACGAGCTGGACCGCGAGGTCGTCGGTCGCGAGGTCGTCGAGCAGTTCGAGCAGCTGGGCCTGGACGGTCACGTCGAGGCCCGTCGTCGGCTCGTCGGCGATCAGCAGGTCGGGCTCGCCCGCGAGCGCCATCGCCACGAGGGCGCGCTGGGCCATGCCGCCGGAGAACTCGTGGGGATACTGGTCGGCCCGCGTCGCCGGATCGGGGATGCCGACCCGATCGAGGAGGGCAACGGCGCGGTCGCGCGCGGCCGCGCCGTCGCGGTCGGTGTGGGCACGCACCGCCTCGGCAACCTGTTCGCCGACGGTGTAGACGGGGTTGAGCGCCGCTTCGGGATCCTGGAACACCATGCCGATCCGACCGCCCCGGATCGCCCGCAGTCGGTCGTCGTCGGCCGCCCGGAGCGACTCGCCGTCGAACCGAACGTCGCCCTCGACCCGCGCCGGGTCGTCGAGCAGGCCGAGGACGGCGAGTGCGGCGACGGTCTTGCCGGCGCCGCTCTCGCCGACGACGCCCAATCGCTCGCCGCGGTCGAGGGTGTACGAGAGGCCGTCGACGGCCCGGACGACGCCGGCCTCGGTGTAGAAGCGGACGGCGAGATCCTCGACTTCGAGCAGCGCCATCAGCGTTCGGCCTCCCGGTCGTCGCGACGGGCGCCGCCGCGCCCGCGGTAGGTGTCGGCGCCGGCGTCGGGATCGAGCGCCAGCCGGACGCCGTCGCCGACGAGGTTGATCGAGAGCACGAACAGGAAGATGGCGAGGCCGGGGAAGACGGTGACCCACCACTCGCCGCCGACGAGGGTGTCGCGGCCGGCCGAGAGCATGCTCCCCCACTCGGCGGTGCCGGGCGGGAGGCCGAGACCGAGGAAGCCGAGCGCCGCGGCCGAGAGGACGACGGTCCCGACGTTGAGCGTCGCCTGGACGACGACCGGCGCGACGGCGTTGGGCACGACGTGGCGGACGAGGATCCGACGGTCGGTGACGCCGAGCGCCCGCGCCGCGAGGACGTACTCGCGTTCGACGACGCTCAGCACCTCGCCCCGGAGCAGGCGGGCGTAGCCGATCCAGCCGACGGCGACGAGCGCCCCGACGAGCTTCCAGAATCCTTGGCCGAAGGTCGCGACCAAGGCGATGGCGAGGACGAGAAAGGGGAAGGCATAGAGCACGTCGACCAGCCGCATGATCGCCTCGTCGACCCAGCCGCCGACGTAGCCGGCGAGCGCCCCGAGGGGCACGCCGACGGCGAGCGCGAGGGCGACGGCGATGCCGCCGATGGAGAGGCTGTACCGGCCGCCGTAGAGGACGCGGGAGAACACGTCGCGCCCGGCCCAGTCGGTACCGAAGGGGTGGGTCGGGGAGGGCGGGAGGTAGGACTCGGCGACCCCGGACGCGGCGGGGTCGTAGGGCGCCAGCGCGACGGGCTGGACGACGACGCCGCCGACCTCGACTGGGCGAGCGAGGACGGCCAGGAGCGCCAGGACGCCGATGACGGCGAGGCCGGCGACGGCGACCCGGTCGCGGCGGAACCGGTCCCAGGCGCGTCGCCAGCGGTCGGTCGAGGTGGCGGGCGTGGTCTCGGTGTCGCCGTCGCCCTCGGTGTCGCGGGCGGCGGCCGCGTCCGTCGGGTCGAAGCCCCGAACGCGCAGTCGGCCGCGGTCGTCGAGCGGGCCGCTCACGGGCGGACACCTCGCGTACGTCGGGTGTCCGGGGTGGACGGGTCGGAGAGGGGTGTGTGTCCAGGCATAGTCAGTAGCGAATCCGCGGATCGAGCCAGGCGTACACCACGTCCGCGAGCAGGTTGGCGAGGACGACGGCGACGGCGACCAGCAACACGACGGCCTGCACGACGGGGAAGTCCCGCTGGAGGATGGCGCGGACGAGCAGGCGACCGAGGCCGGGCCAGGAGAACACCCGCTCGATGACGACGGCGCCGTCGAGGAGGACGGCAACCTGGACGGCGGCGACGGTGACGACCGATATCAGGGAGTTGCGCAGGACGTGTTTGACGATGACGGTCCGCTCGTCGAGTCCCTTCGCGCGGGCGGTGCGGACGTACTCCTTCCGGAGTTCTTCGCCGACGGCCGAGCGGGTGAGGCGGGTGAACAGGGCGGCGGAGGCGGTGCCCAGGGTGATCGCCGGCAGGGCGAGGAAGGCGAGCGATTCGGGGGCGAGAAGCGGCGCGACGGGGGGGATCACGGGCACGAGGTTCAGGTGGACGCCGAACAGGAGGATCAGGAGGAGGCCGAGCCAGAAGTTCGGGGTGGCGATGCCGGCGAGCGCGACGACCCGACTGCCCTCGTCGATCGGTCCGCCCCGGTTCACCGCGGCGAGGACGCCGGTCGGCACGCCGACGAGGAGGGCAACGAGGAGGGCGGCGACGCCGAGGGCGAGCGTCTCGGGCAGGCGGGCCGCGATGGCGGCGCGGACGCTCCGGTCGGAGACGACCCGCTCGCCGAAATCGAGGTGGAGGACGTCCCACAGCCAAAGTGCGTACTGCCGGTGGAGGGGCTCGTCGAGGTGATACTGGGCGCGAAGCGACGCCCGGAGTTCGGGCGTCGCCTCCTGAAACTGGAGGACGTAGTCGACGGGCGTGCCGGGCAGGAGCTTCACGAGGGCGAAGGTGAGCACGGAGACGCCGAAGAGCACGGGGAGCGTGAGCAGTGCCCGCCGAACGACGTACCGTCGGAGCGACATCGGCCGGTCGATCACCCACCCCCGACGGTGGTGTAGGCGTCGGCCCAGGGGGCGTAGATGGCGGTGAACTCGCCGGTGTCGAGCGGGTAGGTGCGAAAGCCCTCGACCCGCTCGGACCGGTGGGCGTCGAGGCGCTTGCTGAACCGGACGAACGCGACGGGGGCGTCCGCGGCGATCCGTCGCTGGGCGTCCTCGTAGAGCGCGCGTCGCTCGGCGGCGTCGTAGGTGGCGAGCGCCTCGTCGAGCAGGCGGTCGACGTCGTCGTCCGCGTAGTGGGCGGCGTTACAGCAGGCGGGCGTGGCCTGCCCGCTGTAAAAGAGGTTGCGCAGGAAGGTGTCGGGGTCCCAGCCGCCGGTCCAGCCGAGTGCCATCATCGAGTCCGAGCGGTGGGAGTCGCCGGCGAGTACCCGGGAGGTGTAGGTGTTCCACTCGAACTGGTCGAGGGTGACGTCGAAGAAGTCGGTGGCGTCGAGTTCGTCGCGGACGAGCTGGGCCCACCGCACCCGCTCCGGCGTCTCGTTGGTGACGATGCTCGTCTCGTAGGGCGGCGAGATGCCGAGGGCGTCGAAACCGTCGGCGAGCAGTTCGCGGGCCCGCTCCGGATCGTAGCCCTGGTACTTCTCGCGCATCTCCGCCTGGAACGACTCGGAGGAGTAGTCGTCGAGGAGCGGCGAGATGGGGGCGTACGCGGGGCGGCCGACCCCCGCAAACACCGAATCGAGGATCTCCTCGCGGGGGATCAGCCGGGCGATCCCTCGTCGCACCTCGCGGTTCGAGAACGGGTCCGAGTCGAGGGGGAAGACGAGCATCTCGAAACCGCCGGCGAGGCGCTCGGTGACGGTGATCTCGTCGTCGTCCCGGAGGTCGGAGATCGAGTCCGCCGGGGGGTTGTTCGCGAGGTCGACGTCGCCCGCCCGGAGGGCGGCAACCTGCGACGATCCCTCGACGATGATACGGAAGGTGAGCGTCTCGATTGGTGGGGTGGCGGGTGCCTCGCCCGACCCGTCGTACCAGTGGTCGTCGGAGCGGGTGAGTCGGAAGAGGCGGTCGGGTTCGTGCGTCTCGAAGGCATAGGGGCCGGTCCCGACCGGTCGCTCCGAGAGGTCGATGTCGCCCGCTGCGGCCGCCTCCGGGACGATGGGGACGCCCCCGAGCGACGTCTCGAAGGGGGCATACTGATCGCTGAGGCTCACGTCGAGGGTGTGCTCGTCGACGACCGTCGCGTCGTCGTACCAGAGGAACACGTCGGACTCGCGGGGCGTCCCCTCGTAGCGGTCGAAGGTGGCGACCACGTCGGCGGCGGTAAAGTCGCTCCCGTCGTGGAAGGTGACACCCTCGCGAAGCGAGAGTCGCCAGGTTCGATCGTCGAGCCGTTCGGCGTCGGTGGCGAGCCTCGGCCGGACCTGCCCCTCGAAGTCGACGGAGAGGAGCGGTTCGTAGACGAGGCCGATGAGCTTCCGTGAGGTGGTGTCGTTCGCCAGCGTCGGATCGTAGTTCTTCACGTCGGCGCCGAGAGTGGCGACGAGTTCCGGGCCGCTCGACCCGCCGGACCCGCCCGCACAGCCGGCGACACCGGCGACACCCGTGGCCCCGACCAGACGGAGCAGTCGGCGGCGCGATGTGGTGGCCGGTAGCATACTGTATCACCGACGGGCGACGAGGAAATAGGCTACGGTCAGCGGGACGCCGGACGACCGGTCGGTACCGTCGCAGCCGGTCGGTCAGGCGGGGGCGGGCGTGGGTTCCCGCGGCGGCTCCGTCGGGCCGGAACCGGGGGCGGGACCGGTGCCACCGTTCGGCGCGTCGGCGCCGGGTGGTTTGGGGGCGCCCTCTGCCTTGTCGCCGGTCACGAGGAAGTCGGCGAGGTTGCCGATCAGCACCTCGTTGTCGGCGTCGTACGCGTTCTCGCGGGAGAGGAAGGAGGTGTCACCGACCGCGGTGACGTTCCCGCCCTGGCTCCGCGCGAGGACGGCGTACTCGCCGGTGTCGCGGGTCGTCGACAGGGTGGTGCCCTCGGTCCCGACGAGGACCTGTGTGCCGCCGTCGGTCCGGATCGGCACCGCGTCCCGGACCACGACGCGCTCGACGCCGTCGGCGAGGCCGCCGCTCGACGCCGGTTCGGCGTAGATGCTCTTGTAGTTGTTGTCGTTCTCCTCCATGTTGTAGAGGTAGCCCGATCCGTAGGCGATGCCGTAGGTCGAGGCGAGGTCGGTCGTCCGGGAGGCCGTGGGTTCGAACCCACCGAGGCCGAACAGCAGGCCGCCGGAGGCCTGAATGGAGGGCGGCCCTCCCATCACGAGCATGCGCCCGCCGGCGTCGGTGAAGGCCTCGACGCCCGCGAGTTCGTCGTTCGTGAACCGCTCCCGTGGGTTGGCGACGACGAAGGCGTCGGCCGAGCGGAGCGATTCGTTGAGGTCCTGTCGCTGCCCGCGGTAGAACCGGACCTCGTGTCCGTTCTCGACGAGCGTCGAGAGCAAGGGTTCGAGATCGGTCTCCGAGACGTCGTTGCTGTGTCCCACGTCCACGAGGACGGTCTTGCCGCGCTCGGCGCTCGCCATGCTGATCTCGCCGTCCTCGGGTTCCTCGTCGGGGAGGACGGTGTCGGGCTGGAACTGCTGGTTCTCGGGGGACGCCGCGTCGCCGGCGTCGCCGCCGGTACCGAGGGCGTACGGCGCGACGGCCGCGGCGCCGACGAGGACGGCGACGACGATCACGAACACGGCGACGAGTCTGGACTTAGGCGCTGACATTACCGATCACCTCGCTTTCGGTCTGCACGGTTCCGTACACCATCAACAGCGTCGGGGTGTCGACGGTTTCGTAGCCGACGGGGCTACGCTCGACGACCACCGCCCCGCCGTCGTCGGCGCTGAGCAGGAAGAGGCCGCCGGTCTGTGGCGGCTCCTTGCGGTACACCTCGTAGTCGTCGAGGTCGGCCGCGTTCGCGGCCTGACGGATGGCGTCCTGGGTGGAGCCAATCTCGTCGGCCATCCCGTTGTCGACGGCGCGGGCGCCGGTGTACACCTTCGCATGGGCGACCTCGGTGCGGGAGAGTTCGAGGTCGTCGCTCCGGTGTTTCATGACGCTGCCGACGAACGCACGCTGGAGCGTCTCGACCTGCGCGCGTCGTTGGTCGGCGGTCGCGCTGGCCTTGTCCGGACCGCTCTTGACCTCGCCGGGGAGCGAGGGTCCGGGGGACGCGGCGCGGACGCCGACGCTGCCGACGATGGAGGCGGGCGTGACGTAGATATCGCTGGTCGGGAGCATCGCGTAGTAGGCGCCGGACGCGCCGGTCGATTTGACGCTCGCGACCACGGGCATCTCCGCCGCGGTGCGCTGGACAGACAGGTAGAGCTGTTCGCTCGCGGCCGCGCCACCGCCGGGGCTGTCGACGTTCAGTACGACCGCGTCGATCGATTCGTTCTCGCGGGCCTCGCGGAGGTCCTCCTGGACGGCCGTCGCCGAGTTCGAGGTGATCGGCCCCTCGATAGTGATGACGGCGACGGTCCCGTCGGGTTGGGTCGCCCGGTCGTAGGCGACCGGCGCGAGGATCGCGCTCAACAGGACGGCGGCGACCACGACCAAGGCGTACGACTGGGCCTTGGTCAGTGAGCCGCCATCGGGACTGTTCGACATGATGCACTCCCCACTGACCACTCCGTCGGGTAATAAGCTCGCTTGACGAAAACGCGGATTGTACCTTGGCAGATCGTCACTCGGTCAGGCCGTAGCCCCGCTTGAACAGGAGGAAATCGACGAGCAGGACGGCAAGCGTCGCGGCGGTGAGGACGAGCAGCGAGACGTTCGGATCGATCTCGGTGACGCCGATCATTCCGTACCGGACGCCGTTGACCATGTACACCATCGGGTTCAGCAGGGAGACGTCCCGCCAGAGCGGGGGCAGGACCTCGAGGGAGTAAAACACCGCCCCGAAGAAGACCAGCGGCCGGAGGATGAACTGGTTCATGACGGTGAGGTAGTCGAAGTCGTCGGCCCACAGCCCGCCGACGATGCCGAGCCCGCCGAACAGCGTGGTGATAACGACGACGAAGGCGATCAGATACAGCGGGTGCGAGAGCGGAACCGCGGTGAAGATCAGGCCGACGGCCACGATCAGGACGGCGGTGAGGATCCCCCGGGTCGCGCTCGCGATCACGTAGGACGCGACCATATTGAAATTCGACATGGGCGTGACGATGACGGCGTCGATGTAGTTGTTCCACCGGCCGTGGAAGATCGAAAAGGAGGCGTTCTCGAAGGCGTCGGAGATGGCCCCGAGGACGACCAGCCCGGGGAGGACGAACTGGATGTAGCTCACGCCGGCGATGGCGCCGATCCGGCTCCCGAGGATCACACCGAACACCGCGAAATACAGGGTGTTCGTGATGATCGGCGGCAGGAACGTGTTGTACGGCCGTCGGACGAACCGGAGGATCTCCCGCTGGACCAGCGTCTTCAACTGGACGGTGCTCCGGCTCACGCTTCCCCTCCGTCGGCGACCGACGACCCGTTCCGTGTCATCTCGACGAACACCTCCTCCAGCGAAGTCCGGGAGACGTCGAGGTCGACGATCTCGTAGCCCGCGGCGTCGAGTTCGCGGACGAGGTCGGGCGCGACGAGGCCGCCACGTGACGCCGAGATGACGAGACGGCCGTCCTCGACGCCGACGCTGTCGACCGTCCCGTTGGTGGCGATGTCGGGCGGCGACCGAATCGGCTCCCGGAAGGTGACCGTGATGCGGTCGGTGCCGCGGTCCATGAGTTCGTCCGGCGTGCTCACCGTGGCGACCCGCCCCTGGTCGAGGATCGCCACCTCGTCACAGAGGCGTTCGGCCTCCTCGATGTAGTGGGTGGTGAGCAGGATCGTCGTCCCGCCCTCGTTCAGGTCGGTGATCAGCTCCCAGAGGTCGTGGCGGAGTTGAACGTCGACGCCGGCGGTGGGTTCGTCGAGGATCAGCAGGTCGGGATCGGTGACCAGCGCCCGCGCGATGAGAAAGCGCCGCTTCATCCCGCCGGAGAGCCAGTCGAAGCGCGTGTCGCGTTTCTCGTAGATGCCGACCTGTTTCAGGGCCTCGTCGGCCCGCTCGCGGGCCTCGTCCGCGGGGATGCCGTGGTAGCCCGCCTTGTGCTCCAGTACCTCGCGGATCGGGAAAAAGCGGTCGACGTTGAACTCCTGGGGCGCGAGGCCGATCCGGTCCCGTGCCTCGCGGTACTCCGTCTCCACGTCGTGCCCGAAGACCCGCGCCTCGCCGCCGCTTTTCCGCACGAGGCCGACGAGAATGTTGATGAACGTGGTCTTGCCCGCGCCGTTCGGCCCGAGGAGACCGAAGAAGCTCCCCTCGGGCACCGACAGCGAGACGCCGTCCAGCGCCGTCACGTCGCCGTATCGCTTCCGGAGGTCGTCGATCTCTATGGCGGCTACCATCTACCGAAACCACCGCGCTGGACGGAATTAAGCCCCGTGAAGTGGGTGTGGGTACTGGTACCACCCGACAATTAAAGTCATTAACGAATATTATCATTATCAATCATTAAGTTTATTGGCCCGCCGGTGCACCGGTCGGATGCGATGCACGTACGCGACCACGTCACCGACGCGAGGCGAATCGGCGGAGGACCGACGACCGACACCCCACACACATGGACCCCACGATCCAGCGACCCGACGAGGAGCTAGCACAGCGCGCCCCGCTCGTCCCCGACATCGGCCACGCCGACACCCGGACGGACGGCGGTCGGACGGCGGACGGCGAGACGACGCGACGGGCGACGAGGCAGCCCCCCAGGACCGACGCCACGCGGCGGCGGGCGGACGACGAACTGGCTCAGGAGGCGCCGCTGGTCCCCGACCTGGGACGACCCACCCGGCGGCCGACGGAGGACCGCCGATGACGCCGGAGGAACTCGACACCGACACCGTCACGCGGGACATCGACAACCCGGCGGCCGTGGAGTTCCGCGAGCGACTCGCCGACCAGCAGTTCGTGTTCGCACCGGGACTCTATCACGCGCTCGACGCCCGACTGGCCGAGATGACGGGCCACGACGCCGTCTACATGAGCGGCTACTCGACGGTCCTCGGCCAGTTCGGCTTCCCCGACCTGGAGATGGTGACGATGACCGAGATGGTCGAGAACGCGAAACGGATCGCCGAGGCGACGACGCTCCCCGTGATCGCCGACTGCGATACGGGCTACGGCGGAATCCACAACGTCCGCCGGGCGGTCCGGGAGTACGAGAAGGCAGGCGTCGCGGCGGTTCACATCGAGGACCAGACGACGCCCAAGCGGTGTGGGCACATCGCGGGCAAGCGGATCGTCTCCCGCGAAGACGCCGAGGCCCGCTTCCGGGCGGCCGTCGACGCCAAGCAGTGCGAGGACACCGTGATCATCGCCCGCACCGACGCCTACGGCTCCGCGAACGGCGACTGGGAGGAACACCTCGAACGCGGACGGATCTACGCCGACGCCGGCGTCGACCTCGTCTGGCCCGAGATGCCCGACCCCTCCCGCGAGGACGCCGTCGAGTACGCGGAGACGATCCACGAGACCCACCCCGACCTGGACCTCGCCTTCAACTACTCCTCGTCGTTCGCGTGGTCCGAGGAGGCGGATCCGCTGACGTTCGCCGAACTCGGCGATCTGGGCTACAAGTACATCTTCATCACCCTGTTCGGCCTGCACTCGGGCGCCCACGCCGTCTACGAGGATTTCCAGCGCCTCGCCGACGCGGACGAGGCGGCGCAGTTCGACCTGGAGGAGCGTTATCTGGGTCACCCCACGGAGAGCCACCACGAACTCTCCTTCGTGAGCAAGTACCAGGACATCGAGGCGCAGTTCGACCCCGAAGCCAAGCGCCGGATGGAATCCTCGGAGGGGTTCACCGAGACGGAGAGCGACCCCATCTCGAGCGGGGACGGGGAGGCGCCCGAGCCGTCGGCGAACGACGACTGAGTCGGGGTCGCCGCCTCACAGGACGAACCCCACCGTCCAGAGCGTGAGCATCCCGGCCACGAGCGTCGCGAACATGTTTTCCGTCGTCCAGGCCACGCCGGCGGCGACGACGCCGGCGAGCAGGCGGCCGTCGAGGAACGTCGCGGCGACGGTCGGGCCGGGGTCGACGAAGGACGGGGCGACGAGCGCCGCGAGCACTGCCGCGGGGACGTAGCGGAGCGCCCGTTCGAGCCGCGGGGGCACCCCCGAGACGCGGCCCAGCAGGTAGATGAAGGAGTACCGGATGGCGAAGGTCAGCGCGCCGACGACGAGGACGACCGCCCAGACGGCGAGCGGGCCGTGCGTGGTCGTCACGCCGCGGCCCTCCCCTCGACGACGACGCCCGCGACGACGCCGGCGAGCGCCCCGCCGAGCAGTCCGAGGTTCAGCGGCCACCCGGCGCCGGCGACGGCGACGCTCCCGCCGACCAGCGCCGCGACGATCCGTGGACGGTCCGACAGTTCGGGGACGAGCAGGGAGAGGAAGACCAGCGGCACCGCGAAGGAGACCCCCCAACTCTCGGGGATGCTGGCCCCGAGGACGACGCCGACGACGGTCGCGAGCTGCCAGACGAGCCACATGAACGCCGCGGCGCCGAAGTAGTACCACCGGTCGCGGACCGCCCCGTCCTCGCCCGTGGAGCCGCCGTTCGGGGCGGTGGTGGAGTCGGCGTCGCCGTCCCCGTCGGTGAACTCGGCGATGGCGAGTGCGTAGGACATGTCCGTCAGGAGGAAGGCGTACGCCGCCGACCAGCGCCGGCGGAGCGCCTCGAAGTAGGGCGCGATCGATGCCGAGTACATGCTCATCCGGAGGTTGATGACGACCGCGGTGAGGACGACCACCGCGAGGGAGGCGTCCTGCGCGAGGAGGTCGACGGTCGCGAGCTGTGAGGCGCCGGCGAAGACCACCGCCGACAGGCCGACCGCCTGGGCGGGCGAGAGGCCGGCGTCGACCGCGGCGACGCCGGCGACGAGGCCGAAGGGGATCAACCCGAGGAGGAGGGGGAGCGTCGCCCGCACGCCGTCGAGGAAACCGTCGGGAACGGTGGGCATGTCAGCCCGTGGACCCGGGTTCGGCAACCGTCTTTCGGTTCCGGACGGCGATCACCGACCGACGACGACCGCCTCGCGGATCTCGAGGGCCGTCTCGAACTCCTCGCGGCGGTCGGTCTCGGAGCCGATCCGCCGGAGCTGTTCGGCGTGGGTGCGGGCGACGGCTTCGATCTCCCGGCGGTCGAGACCGAGGCGGTCGCCGACCGTCTCCCAGTGGTCCATGGGGACGAGGAACACCTCGCGGTCCTCGCCGTCGACGACGCGTTCGAACTCGCGGCGGTAGGTGTCGAAGCGGTCGTCGAGGTCGCGCTGGACGCATGTCAGCAGCTCCGACAGCCGTCCGGGGCCGACGCTCGCCTTGGCGGCCGCGAGCATGAACACCTGGCCGTCGACGGGGGAGTCTTCCGGGCCGGACACGTCAGCCACCCGCGCGCATCGCCTTCTGTGCGAACCGTTCGATGAGCGGGTCGAGGACGTCCGGGTCGCCCTCGAAGACGAAGTCGATCTGTGTCAGCGACACCGACGGACCGACGCCGACCGTCTGTGCCGAGAGGTCGGCCGCCCAGTCGTCGGCCTCGACGCGGCCCTCGCTCACCTGCTCGGCGCCGAGGGTTTCGAGATACTGGATCGCCAGCCGCTTCGAGATGCCGCGGAAGGAGCGCTCCCGACGAACCCACTCGTCGTTCATGCCCCGCCCGCCACCGGCGGGAACACCGACAGCGTGTCGCCGTCCTCCATCACCGTCTCGGTGCCCTCCATATGTAGCACCTCCCGACCGTTTTTCAGGATGTTCAAGTTCGGCTGGAGGTCACCCTGATCGTCGATCAGCTTGCCTTCCAGGCCGTCGTACGCCGATTCGAGAGTCAGGAGAACCTCGCCGACGGTGGCGCCGTCCTCGAACTCGTGTTCCAGAGTCTTCTGACCGACTGCCTCGCGGAACGTGGCGAAAAACCGCAGTTCCAGATCCATGTCATCCGTTGGGGGCTCGGTCGTAAAAAGTGACGTGACACGGTGTGCCGCCGGCGCCCTACCGATCGCTCAGGCGGATGCCGTCCTCGACGGTTCGGTAGTTGCGCTCACGGTCGATGCGCTCGGCGACCCAGCCGACCTCCTGAATCTGCATGATGAGGTCCGCCTGCAGGTTGCGCCACGCGATGGCGTAGATGGGCGACTGCCCCCACGCGCGGAGTTCGGGGACGAACTCGTCGTACTGTTCGAGCTGTTCCTCCAGGCGTTCGAGGGCACCGACGACGTTCTGTGCGGCCTCGCGTTCGTCGTCGGCGGATTCGACGGCCTCGTTGAGTCGGCCTTCGAGGCCGACGACGGCCCGCTGCATGTCCTCTCGGGCCGCGTCGTCGTCGTCGGGAAGCGAGTCGAGGATCTGTCGGGGAACGCCGAGGTCGAATTCGTCCATACGGTCGGGTGGCCCGCGAGGGGTAAAAGGCTCCCGACAGCGGCTCGACAGGGTCGCCGTCTCCGGCCGGGTCGGCGCTCATTCGAGGAAGTCGCGCAGCGCCGCCGAACAGGAGCGACAGAGCAACACCCGCAGTTCGCCGTCGGCGTCGAGGAGGTCGAGCGCACCGTAGATGTCCCCCGGTTCGATGGTCTCGCCACAGCGATGACAGTCGTGTGGCCGGGCTGGGTTCGACCCGGTCACGGCTCCCGACTGCGGGGGTGGCGGTCGCGTCCGCCGACCCCGTCCCCGGATCCGGCGTCGACGACCGCCCCGTCGGCGGCGTTTCCGAGCGGCGTCTCGGCGTCGACGACGGCGGCGAGGTCCAGTCGGTCGACGAGCGCGTCGGTCGGGCGGCCGTCGACCGACCACCCGCGGGCCGCGTAGTAGGCGTCGAGCATGTCCTCGAACGCCCCGCGGTCGACGGTGCGGCCCGCCGCGGGCCCGTCGGGAAGCGGGTCCTCGAACAGGGCGGGTAGGGTGTCGTCCTCGCGGTCGAAGCCCTCGCGGACGTTGAACAGGCGGACGAGCGTCCAGACGCGTTCGCCGACCCGCGCCAGCGAGTCGCGGTCGTACTCGAGGCCGACGGCCGTCAGCCACTCGGCGCCGAGGTCCTCCCACATGGTCTCGCCCGCGAAGTCGTCGACGACGAGGCTCCAGAGCGTCGAGCGGACGTTCTGGGCGCCGACGACGGTCCTGACGCGGTCTGCGGTCGTCCACGCGTCGCGGGCGAAGGCCTCGCGTTCGACCGGGCGGGCACGGCGGTGACAGCCGCCGCGGTCGCTGGTGGCGTAGGCGAGTGCCATCCCCGCGGCACCCCGTGGGTCGTAGGCCGGGAGTGCCATCGACTTCACCGTCGGCACGGCGCCGGCCCCGTACCGCTCGCGGGCGTCGTGGACGCCGTCGGCGAGGGTGTCGCCCAAGTCGGTCGATCGGGTGGCGATGGCCGACAACAGTCGCTCGGCCGCGTCGGCGTCCCCGAACGCGAGGTCCGGGTCGACGTCGGGGTCGATGGCCCCGTCGTCGGCGGCGCGGGTGGCCCAGGCGACGGCGTTGCCCGCGCTGATGGCGTCCATCCCGAGACGGTCACAGGCGGCGCCGAGGCGGGCCACGGCGTCGAAGTCGTCGACCCCGAGGCCGGCGCCGAGGGACATGAGCGCCCCGCCGCGGGGGACGGATTGGCCGTCCTCGACGTCGACGCGGAAGCCGCCGGGCACCGCGTCGTCCGCGTTCTCGCGGCCGGTGGCCGCCTCGCGGACCGCCTCGATGCCGATATCGCCGGCGTCCTCGAAGCGGCCGCCCTGCCAGCCCCGGGTCGAGAGGACGCCCACCTCGTTGGCGAAGTCGACGCTCTCGACCGTCTCGCCGGCGGCCTGCCAGCGGCCGGTGTCGTCGTCGCGGTAGGCGGCGCCGTAGCGCTCGCGGAGGTTGGCGAGCGCCGGCGGCGGGTCGGGCGGGTCGCCGTGGACCGCGACCGCCTTGAGCCGTTTCGCGCCCATGACGGCGCCGGCGCCGCCGCGGCCGGCGTGGTGGTCGCCGGCGTCACACGCGACCGTCGCGTAGGCGACCCGGCGTTCGCCCGCCGGGCCGATACAGGCCACGGCGCCGTCGAGGGCGGCGTCCGTCTCGACGGTGTCGGCCCCCCACAGGTCGCCCGCGCCGGCCAGTTTCGCCTCGCCGTCACGGACGGTGAGGACCGTCGGATCGTCGGCGACGCCCTCGATCACCAGGCCGAAGGCCTCGGGGAGGGCGCCGGCGAGGGCGTCGGCGAAGGACCCGCCGCTGTAGGAGTCGAGGAAGGCGCCGGTCAGGGGCGACTTGGTGACCGCCGCGTAGCGCGACTCGCCGGGGAGGTAGCCCGAGAGCGGGCCGAGGAGGAGACAGAGCCGATTGTCCGGCCCCAGCGGATCGGTGCCGGCGTCGAGTTCGTCGTAGAGGTAGCGGGCGCCGAGGCCCTTGCCGCCCAGGAAGTCGCGTCGCCAGCCGTCGGGGACCCGTTCGCGGGAGACGGTCCCGGCGGAGAGGTCGACCCGCAACACGTCGCGTCGAACGGGCGGTGACATCGCCACACGTAGTCGGGAGACGGTGTTAAGCGTTGTCCTCGGTCGCCTCGACGTGGCGCATCTCGACGGCGACGCCGCGGGTGCTCTCCCGCATCTCGTCGCCGTGCATCGTCGCGCGGCCGATACCGAAGGCGGCCGGCCCCTCGACGACCACCTCGTCGCCGACGCGGACGTCGGCGTCGGCGTCGGTCACGCCGGGCGCGAGGACGCTCCCGTGGGGGACGAAGCCGTCGATGTCGACCCGTTTGGTCGGCGCGTCGCTCTCGACCCAGTGGCGGGCACCCGCGAGGGTGAAGGCGAGGACGCCGTACTGGGGCACCTGCGCCGCGAGCTGGACGCCGTCGCCGTCGCGTACCTGGAGTTTTGGGTGCCGGCTCGTCGTTTGCAGGTCCGGGAAGAGGTCGTCGCCCGCGTCGGCGCCGAACTGGTAGTCCGCGATGGCCCGGATCGTGTTGTGCTGGCGCTCACGCTTCGAGTATTTGAGCTCGCCGGCGAGCGCCGCGTCGAGGTTCGACAACGACTCGGAGGTGGTGGGGTGGTCCGCGACGGTGAACTCGAAGGGGACGTCCACCCGGTCGGCCACCCGCTCGCAGATGTCGCGGTAGCCCTCGCCGGGCACGTGGGCGATCACCCGCGGGTAGTCGTTGCGCTCCAGGTAGCGCTCCAGTACCGCGGCGACGAAGGCCTTCTCGCCGTCGGTCCAGTCGCCGGTGACCACCGCGTCGTAGTGCTGGGCGGGATACGTACACTCCAGTTCCTGGGGGACGACGCCGATGGGCGAGGTCATCGAGGCGACGTGGCCGCGGTAGCCGATGGCGCGGTGGAACTGGGCGTGGCTCTGGGAGTCGCTGTAGGGCTTGCGCGCCGAACACGGCACGAGCACGAGCGGGTTCGCAAACCGGTTGCGATAGCGGGTCGTCACCCGGTCGGCGAACCGCTGGATCTCCACACGGTTGAGTGTATCTTCGCTCGCCGCGCTGAGTTCCGTATCGCGGATCACCGGCGTCCGCCGCTCCAGGTAGCGGTACTGCTGATCGAACTCGCGGAACGAGGCGGTTAGCCAGTTCTCGTGGCGGGCCTGCCCCTCGAGGTAGTCGCGGAGCCGCCCCCGTCGGATCCGGGTGCGGACCGTGCGGAGTTCGGCCTCGAGGGCGGCGACGTTGTGGGCGACACAGTCCTCGCGGGTGAACGCCGCGAGCGGCGGATCGTTCGGGTGGGCGCCGGGGAGTTCGTCGAGTTCGTCGAGGTGGTACTCGCCCTCGGGGGTGAGGTAGCGACCCTGTCGACCCTTCACCCGGGCGAGTTTGGTGTCGACGAGGTCGACGCCCGCGGCGACGAGCGTCGCGACGTTGCGGGGCGTGGCGACGCCGGCGAGGTAGAGCGCGGTGTCGGCGGGGATCGACTCCCGAACGGCGATCAGTTCGTCGCGGAAGGAGGCGCCGTGGCCCACGACGCCCGGAGCGTTCGAGAGCACGTAGGCGTCACAGCCGTAGTCGGCGGCCGTCTCGGCGGTGACGACGCCGACGCTCGGGTAGTCCACGTCCGGGTAGTCGACGGCGAAGGAGTCCTGGACGGTCGGGTCGGTGCCGGCCGGGAACGCCCGGTGTGGGAGGACCGTGAGTTCGGCCTCGCTCCCCTCGGGATGGTCACGGTCGGCCCCCCAGAGGCTCCCGCCGTCGACGACGACGTCGTCGGCGAGGGCGGGCGTGGCCACGGGGTCGCGCAGGCGGAGTTCGCCAAGACGGGCGGCCCCGTCCCGCGCGTGGACCTCGAAGTACTCGGTCATGGGCGATGGTGGAGGGGGGCGCGGAACTACGTTTCGTTCCCGGGCGCCGCTCGGTGCGCGGGTCCTCGCGGCCAGCGGGCGTCCGCGGCGGGCCTACGGACCGACCTCGTCGCGGACGACGTAGTAGAGCACCCAGACCACGAGGCTGCCGAAGAAGGCACCGAGGGCCCAGGCGAGCGCGTGGCGGCTGTTCCGACCCTTCGCGTCCCGGTAGATCAGCACGGAGACGACGAGCGGGACGGCGAACGAGAACACCAGCATGAACAGGACGATCAGGAGTTCCGGACCACCCGGAACGCCGAACTGGAGTGCGGGGAACACGACCGGGTATCGAACGCCGGGCGACAAAGTCGTTTCCCGCCCGGAACGGGCGGGCCACCCACGGCCTTTAGCCGCCCGCGTTCCAACGCGGGCCATGACCGAGTACACCGGCGAGTGGGACCGGGCGGCGGTCGCGGCGTTCCTGGCCGACGCGCGGGTGCCCATCCGGGTGGCCTGCCGGACGCCCGGTGGTGACCTCTGGATGCTCTCGCTGTGGTACGACTTCGACCCCGACGCCGGCCGGTTCGTCTGTGCCACGTCGGCGGACGCGGACGTCGTCGCGTATCTCGGACACGACGACGGCGTCGCCTTCGAGGTGTCGACCAACGAGCCGCCGTATCGGGGGGTCCGGGGCCGTGGCTCGACGACCGTCGTCCCCGACGACGACAAGTCGACGCTGCGGGGGTTGCTCGAACGCTACCTCGGAGGCACCGACTCGGCGCTGGCCCGGCAGCTGCTCGACCCGGACCGCGACGAGGTGGCGATCCGGATCGACCCCGAGCGCGTCTACTCGTGGGACTTCACCGACCGGATGCGCGACGCGGCGTCGGGTGACCCGTCGGAGTAGGGGGGGGTCGCGGCGGGCCCGACGGATGCGCGTCACCCGCCGCCGGGCGACCCCTGCGGAGCGGCTTTCGTCGGCTCGATCCGTGACCGTACGGATCAGCCGTAGATGACGTCGCTCGCCTCGCGGGTCACGGGCAGTGCCTCCTCGTACAGGAGTTCGAGGAGCCGGTACTGGGAGCGGCTGGCTTCGGCCTCGTCGGCGGCGTGGCGGAGTGCCGTGACGAGTTCGCCGAGCGCGACGCGCCGGGCGACCAAGTCGGCGTCGTCGTCGGCGGCGGTGCGGGCGGCCGTGGCGGCCCGCCGGGCGTGGTGGCGTGCGGGACCGATCGGGAGCGCATCGGCGAACCCGTCGATCCGGTCGGCGAGCGATCGGAGGCTCCCGGCGACCCCCGACGGGAGTCGGTGTTCGTCGGCCGCCCCGTCGGCGGAGGGTGTGCCTGACTCGCGGTCGGTCGCCCCGTCGGAACGCGGCTGATCGATCATCGGTCGGGCGTAACTGACGTTCCGCTATCATATCAATCGTCGGTGCGTGTGTGGGCGGCGCGAACGGGGGTCAGGCGTTTCGATCCGGGCGCGCGCCGAGGAGTTCGACCCGGACCGACGCCGGGAGGCGGTCGAGCGCCGTGTCCGCCCAGTCGTCGTGGGCGACCGTCACGTCCGTCTCGGGGTTGGCGTCGACGAGGCGGGCGACCCCGCGCGCCGCGGCCTCCTGGGCGGTCCGGTCGGTCCGGTCGGGGAGTTCGGCCGTGAAGGGGTAGGTCTCGGAGAGCGCCCGGGGGACGGGTCCGAACGGCGGCAGGAGTCGCCAGGCGGCGTCGAATCGGTCGCCAGAGGGCGCGTTCCCCTCGGTTACCAGTAGCCGGTCGGGCGCGTCGAGTCGGTCGAGGCGGTCGTGGTGGCGGACGACCTCGGGGCGGCGGGCGCTCTCGGCCGAGCAGTAGAAGAAAGAGCCCTTGGAGGCGGGGTCGTGGCGCTCCAGTTGGGCGGCGTGATCGAGCAGCGCGCGGTAGCCGTCGAGCATCGCGGGGTGGGCGCGGGCGCGCGTCTCGACGAGTTCGAGGAGGTTCCCCTCGCGGATGGCCGTCTTGATGCGGCGCAGTTCGCCGAAGGAGACGTGGAGGTTGTGTTCGGCGAGGAGCCGTTCGCGCTCGTCGTCGTCCGCGGCCCGGATGTCGTCCGGGGTGTGGGCGGTACAGATCGGACACTCGCAGGGGAGATACGTGAGGTCGTCGAGGTGGCGCGTGCCGCGGACGGTGAGATAGCGGTCGTCGCGGGCGTAGATGGCGTAGGCAGCGGAGTCGAAGAGGTCGGCGCCCATCGCGGCCGCGAGCGCGAACATCATGGGGTGGCCGGCGCCGAAGAGATGGACGGGGCGGTCGGCACCGAGGCCGCGCTTGGCGGCCGCGAGCACGTCGACCACGTCCGCGTACCGGTAGTCGTTCATGAGGGGAACGACGGCGCCGACGGGAAACACGTCGAGGTCGGTGCCGTCGGCGTGGCGGGCGGCGGCCTCGCGGAGGTCGAGGTAGGTCGATCCCTGGACTGGGGCGTTGACCAGCATCTCGCCGGTGTCGACGGCCTGGGCGTCGGCGAGTGCCCGCTCGGTCGTCTCCAGGTCCGCCTCGGCGGTCTCACGGGCGGCGTCGGGCGGTGTCGGCACGTCGACCGGGGTGGCGACGTCCGAACCGATCTCCCGCTGAAACTCCAGTATCTCGCGGGTCGTCACGTCGATGTCGCCGTACTCGGCCAGCTGGAAGGAGCCGGAGTCGGTGACGATGGCGCCCGAGAACTCGAGCATGTCGTGGAGCCCCCGATCGAGGGCTCGCTCGCGGAGGTCGTCGGTCCCGCGGATGATGTAGGCGTTGGTGATGAGGGCGTCGGCACCGAACTCGGCTTCGAGGCGGGCCGGCGACACCGTCCGGATGTTGGGGTTGATGACGGGCAACAGGGCCGGCGTCTCGACGGTCCGGCCGGCGCGGGGGACCGTCAACTCCCCGATCCGACCGAGCGCGTCGCCGTCGCGGGTCTCGAAGCAGTCGCGCATACCGCCACTGTTCGGGCCGGCGCGGTAAGGGTTCCGTTCCGGCAGCCTACACCGGCAACGCGGTCAGGCCGTCGACGAGGACGGCCGCCGCCGTCCCCGTTCCCGACCCCGGCTCCTGGAGCCCCCCGGACTCCGAGAGCCGGATGGCCAGGTACGCGAGCGAGAACAGCGTCGCGTTGTAGGCACCGTGGACCAGCGCCGGCACGACGATGTTGTCGGTGAGTTCGTAGACGGTCCCGAAGACCAGCGCGGGGAAAAACAGGATGGTCACCGTCACCAGACGGCCGCCGGTCCCGCCGGTCAGGGCGAGGAAGTGGATCGCGGCGAAGAGGGCGCTGGCGATGGCGACACCCGGAATCGGGTCGAACGTCTCGCGGAGACGGCCCTGGACGATGCCCCGGAAGAGCAGTTCCTCGCCGGGACCGATGAGCAGGAAGGAGGCGGGGACGAGCCACAGGAGGACGCTCGGATCGGCGCTGGCGAACTCGGTGACCTGGTTCTCACCGGCAGGGGCGCCGGTCACGCTGACGAGGAGGGCCCCGGAGATGGCGGCCACGAGTGCCGTCACGTACCCCCCGACGACGAACAGGAGGTCGCGAACCGAGGGGAGTCGAACCCCGAGGTCGTCGGGGGTCCACCCACGGACGAGGAGATAGCCCACGGCGACGCCGCCGAAGGCGATCCCCTGGATCGAGATCAGCGAGATCACGAGGAGGACGAAAGGAGAGGGCTCCACGCCGAGGCCGACCGTTAGCAGGGAGAGGGCGAGGACGAGACCGATGCCGACACCGAGGCCGATCCCCGACACCAACAGGGCGACGACGACCGCCCGCAGTCGGGCGATCGTCCGATCGTCGAGCGAGGGCATACTCGTCCGTGGGCGCGGGAGCCTGGAAAAGCTTCCCACCGGTGGCGGTCGACAACGCGGATCGGAACGCCGTTCCCTTGCTCGACGGCGCTACGCTTCGTCGAACGACGCCAATCGGAGATTCCCTTGCTCGACGGCGCTACGCTTCGTCGAACGACGCCAATCGGAGATTCCCTTGCTCGACGGCGCTACGCTTCGTCGAACGACGCCAATCGGAGATTCCCTTGCTCGACGGCGCTACGCTTCGTCGAACAGCGTCTCGCCCTCGACCATGTGTTCCGACACGGCGTCGAGGTCGAGCGTCAGGCCGAGACCGGGCTTCTCGGGGACGGCCATGCGACCGCCCTCGATGAGGTCGTCCTCCTCGACGAGGTCCTCCCACCAGCCGAGCTGGTAGGAGTGGAACTCCAGCGCGAGGGAGTTGGGGATGGCGGCGGCGACGTGGGCCGAAGCCATGGTGCCGATGGGCGAGGAGACGTTGTGCATCGCGACGGGCACGTAGTACATGTCGGCCAGGTCGGCGATCTTTCGGGTCTCGCGCATCCCGCCGACACGGGGGAGGTCGGGGGCGACGATGTCGACGGCCTGCGGTTCGATGAGGGTCCGCTGGCCGAACTTGCGGTAGACGTTCTCCCCGACGGCGATGGGCGTCGACGTCGACTTCGTGACCGTCTCCTGAACCTCGTGGTTCTCCGGGGGGACGGGGTCTTCGAGCCACCAGACGTCGTAGGGTTCGATGGCCTCGGCGAGGCGCTGGGCGGAGTTGGCGGTGAAGGCCCAGTGGCAGTCGAAGGCGACGTCGGCGCGGTCGCCGACGGTCTCACAGACCTCCCGGACGATGTCGACCTTGTGCTCGACCTCCGGGCCGCGGAGGTGGCGGTTGGCGCGGTCCTTCTCGTGGCCCGAGGGGACGTCGAGGTCGAACTTGATAGCGTCGTAGCCGAGCTCCGAGACGACGCGTTCGGCCTCGGCGGCGTTCGACGCGGGCTCGGACTCGTCGCCGGCGTGACAGTCACAGTAGACGCGGACCTCGTCGCGGTACTTGCCGCCGACGAGCTGGTAGGCCGGTACGTCGAGGATCTTGCCGGCGACGTCGTGGAGGGCGATTTCGATCCCGGAGATGGCCGAGATGACCTTGCCGGCGATCGATCCCTCGCCGCTCATCTTCTGGACGAGGTGCTCGTAGAGGCGGTCGATGTCGAGGGGGTTCTCGCCGACGACGAAGGGTTTCATCCGGTCGATGATCTCCGTCTCGCCGCCACCCCAGTAGGACTCGCCGGTGCCGACGACGCCCGCGTCCGTGTAGACGCGGACGAGGATCCACGGGTAGTTGCCGTCGACCATCGTCGTCTGTACGTCGGTGATCTCGACGTCGCGAGGGCCACGGTCCGCGGTGAGACCCATCGTCGGCGCCGAGAGGTCGCGCATCGTATACTCCGCGTTCGGGTCGCGGAGACTGGCGTGGTCTACCATCGTATGCCGAGAACTCCGCCCCGTATAGTAAACGTTGGGTACACGGAGGCACGCGCCGAACCTCGACCCCGGCCGGAGTACGAACCCTTACGGCGGGCGCCGCCGTACGGGGCGGCGATGAGTTCGGTTCCCGAACGCGGCGAGATCGACGCCAAGGACAAGTGGGCGCTGGAGAGTATCTTCGCGACCGACGCGGACTGGGAGGCGGCCTTCGAGGACGTCCGCGACCGGATCGACGACCTCGCGGCCTACGAGGGCCGGGTCACCGAGAGCCCCGAGACGCTCCGCGAACTGCTCGAACTGCGCGAGGACCTCCTCCGGGACGTTGCGACGGTGTCGACCTACGCCAACCTCCGGAGCAGCGAGGACACCCGCGAGAGCGAGTATCAGGCCATGTCGGCCCGCGCGGAGTCGCTGGCGGCCGACGCCCGGAGCGCCGCGAGCTTCGTCGAACCCGAACTGCAGGAACTCGACGAGTCCGACCTCGAGGCGTTCGTCGAGGCCGAACCCGCGCTGGCCGAGTACGAGCATTACTTCGACGACGTGTTGCGGGGGAAACCTCACACCCGGTCGAAGGAGGTGGAGGAGCTGCTCGCCGACCTCTCGGACGTGACCGACGCGGCGAGCGAGGTGTACTCCATGCTCTCGAACGCCGACATGGAGTTCCCGACGGTCGAGGACCCGGACGGCGAGGACGTGGAGATATCGCTCGGCAACTTCACGAAACTCCAGAAGCGGCCGAACCGCGAGTTCCGGCGCGAGGTCCACGAGGCCTTCTACGACCGGTGGACGGAGGTGCGAAACGGCGTGGGGACGGCGCTGAAAAAGAGCGTGATCAAGGACGTGAAACTCGCCCGCGCACGCAACTACGAGACGGCCCGCGAGGCGGCTCTCGACGGTCCGAACGTCCCCGTCGACGCGTACGACACCCTGGTCGAGACGGTGCGGGCGAACCTCGACTACCTCCACCGGCACGCGGACCTGAAAGCCGAGGCGCTCGACGTCGACGACCTGCGGATGTGGGACCTCTACGCGCCGATGGCCGCCGGCGACCCCCCGGAGATTTCCTACGAGGAGGCGGTCGGCCACGTCGTCGACGCGGTGGCGCCGCTCGGCGACGCGTACCAGGAGCGGATGGCCGAGGGGCTCGACTCGCGGTGGGTCGACGTCTACGAGAACCGGGGCAAACGCTCGGGTGCGTTCTCGGCGGGGACCTACGACACCCAGCCGTTCATCCTGATGAACTACCAGGACGACGTGGCCTCGATGTTCACGCTGGCCCACGAACTCGGCCACTCGATGCACTCGGAGCTGACGAACGAAAGCCAGCCCTGGCAGTACAGCGACTACGATATCTTCGTCGCCGAGGTGGCGAGTACGGTCAACGAGACGCTCCTGACACACCACCTGCTGGAGACCGTCGACGACGAACGGGTGCGCCGACACGTCCTCGACGAGTACCTGGAGCGCTTCCGGTCGACGCTGTTCCGACAGACCATGTTCGCGGAGTTCGAACTCCGCATCCACGAGGTGATCGAGGAGGGCGGGGCACTCACCCCCGACCGCTTCGACGAACTCTACCGCGACCTGAAGGCGGACTTCTACGAGCCGGCGGTCGTCGACGACCGCATCGCCCGCGAGTGGATGCGGATTCCCCACTTCTACTACGGTTACTACGTCTACCAGTACAGCACGGGCATCAGCGCGGCGACGGCCATCGTCGACCGGATCCGGACCGAGGGCGAGGACGCCGCGGCGGACTACCGCGAGGCCCTGCGGATGGGTGGGTCCGCGTATCCGGCCGAGGTGCTGGAACGGGCCGGCGTCGACACGACCGACGCCGCATACATCGAGACGGCGCTGTCGACTTACGGCGAGCGGCTGGACGAGATGGAGCGGCTGATCCACGAGCGCTGACGCCGGGGCGGATCCGGCGGCGGCGATGGGCGTTCCGCCCGAAGGGGCGGACGTCCGGGAGGACCCGCGACCCAAAGGCACATTTACACCCGCTTCTTAGGGGGCACAACCAATGTCACGGAGTCCGTCGCTGCCGGATCGGCCGCGGCTCGACCTCGATCCGGAGATGTCAGACGCGGAGCGTCTCGACGCCATCCGCCAGCATTACGAACGCATGGTCCGCGTCAACGAGGAACTCTCGGAGCGACTCGACGAGACCGACGACCGGCGCGAGGAACTCATGGAGGAGGTCGACCACCTCAAGCGGCGCAACGAGGTCCTGAAGACCTCCTCGCTGTACGTCGCCACCGTCGAGGAGGTGAGCGACGAGGGGACGATCATCAAACAGCACGGCAACAACCAGGAGGTGCTCACGGAGCCCTCGCCGCGCATCCGCAAGGAACTCGCGGCTGGCGACCGCGTCGCCGTCAACGACTCCTTCAGCGTCCAGACGGTCCTCGACGACGAGACGGACTCCCGCGCCCAGGCGATGGAGGTCGAGGAGTCGCCGACGGTCACCTACGACGACATCGGCGGCATCGACGACCAGGTGCGCGAGGTGCGCGAGGCCGTCGAGGACCCGCTGTTGACGCCGGAGCTGTTCGAGGAGGTCGGCGTCGATCCGCCCTCGGGCGTCCTGCTCCACGGGCCGCCGGGCACCGGGAAGACGATGCTCGCGAAGGCCGTCGCGAACGAGACCGACGCGACGTTCATCAAGATGGCCGGTTCGGAGCTGGTCCGGAAGTTCATCGGCGAGGGATCGCGGCTCGTCCGCGACCTGTTCGAACTCGCCGCGGAGCGCCAGCCGGCGGTCATCTTCATCGACGAGATCGACGCCGTCGCCGCCAAGCGGACGGACTCGAAGACCTCCGGCGACGCCGAGGTCCAGCGGACGATGATGCAACTGCTCTCGGAGATGGACGGCTTCGACGACCGGGGCGAGATCCGGATCATGGCCGCGACGAACCGCTTCGACATGCTCGACGAGGCCATCCTCCGGCCCGGCCGGTTCGATCGCCTCATCGAGGTGCCGAAGCCCAACGCCGAGGGACGGGCACAGATCCTCCGCATCCACACCCGCGATATGAACGTCGCCGACGACGTCGCCTTCGCGGAGCTGGCCGACGACCTCGACGGCTACAGCGGCGCCGACCTCGCCTCGCTCGCCACCGAGGCGGGGATGTTCGCCATCCGTGACGACCGTACCGAGGTCCGGATGACCGACTTCCTCGACGCCAAGGCGAAAATCGAGGAGAACGAGGACTCGGGACCGGTCATGGCCTTCACCGACTACCAGTACTGACGCCGCCTGTCACCGGATCACACGCTCCGACGGCTTTTTACACGGGCTCCGCGTACCCTCACCGACTCGGATGAACGGAAACACGCCGTACGGAGGCGCACCCGGAGTCGCCGACGCCGGCAAGCCGTCGACGGACGTCGAACTGACACAGGACCAACGGCAGTCCCTCCAGCGGGCCGTCGCGGGGATCGTCTCGCAGACCCGCTCCTACCTGCCCAACAGTTACACCGTGGGCTCGGAACTGTCCTACGGCTCGAACGGGCCGACGGCGACCGTCGCCGTCCGCCCGCCGGCCGGCCACCCGGTCAGCGCCGGCTTCACGCCCGACATCGACGACCTCGAAGCCGGAATCGGCACCGACGAACGCGACGAAGTCGCCCGCGGGCTGGCCGCCAGCGCCGCCCTGCAGGTGATGGATGCCGTCGGCGACGGCATCACGCCGACCGCCCGTT
This sequence comes from Haloplanus salinarum, assembly GCF_024498175.1. NCBI lineage: Archaea > Methanobacteriati > Methanobacteriota > Halobacteria > Halobacteriales > Haloferacaceae > Haloplanus > Haloplanus salinarum. The sequence goes on along the minus strand of NZ_CP101823.1, from coordinate 3,304,967 downwards.
GAGGTCCGGACGGGTCGGCGCCGCGACCCAGATGGCGTAACCGAACACCAGCGCCGACGGCAGGCTCCCGACGCCGATACCCAGTTCTAACGGTACCGACGTGACCGCCGAGAGCGCCGCCCCGAGGAGCAAGGGGAGCGGCAACAGTACCAGTAACAGATCGTACCGCGTCGGCGTGGTCGTCACGGCGGTACCCTCGCTCGGGGTGGTTCGAACGCTCATCGGTACTCACCTCGTTTCGTACTCGTCGTTCTTCTGACTAAAAAGTTTCCCCGAGTGTACCGAAAGAGTCGAACGAACGTCCGCAGAACCACTGGAGAACCTTGAGCCAACAACGTCGGAACCTCTGTAAATAATATGAATACGATATCGATGGACGGCGGGGTGAAACGAGGGCGCCGGGTGGGGGGTTACTTGCCCCAGAAGGGGTCCCGCCGGCGGTGGTTGTCGAGGAAGCCCTGGAGGGCCTCCAGTTCGTCGGCGGGAATCTCGTCGGTGAGTTCCTGTTCCAGGATCTTGGCGTGTTTCTCGGGGAGGTCGACCCAGAGTTCGTCGCCCTCGTCGATCCCCCGGCCGACGGTGGGGCCGTCGATGGCGACGCTGACGCGTTCGCCCGCCCGCGCCTCGGAGACGTCCTCGCCTTCCTTCTGGATGCCGCTGAGTTGGCCGAGCCGCTCGAACTCGTTGCCGTCGAACCGGCCGACGTGGGTGTTGTTCTTCAGCGTCCCCGACAGCACCTCGACGCCGACGACGGCGGGGTCGTTCTGCCGGAAGACGTGATCGGGGAGGATCCGGAAGCGCGCGGGGCGGATGATCTTGTCGAGGACGGTCTCCTGTTGGGCGCGCTGGCGCTCCTCGACGAACGTCTCGTAATCCTCGACCAGCTGGTAGATCACGTCGTCGTGGAACAGGCGGACGTCGCTCTCCTCGAGTTCGTCCGCGGCGTTCGAGAGGATGTCGACGTTGAACCCGAGGATGACCTGGTGTTCGGCCTCGGCAGCGGTGCTGGCGACGGCAACGTCGCGGGGCGCCACGTCGCCGACCTCGGCACGGAGGATGGGGACCTCGGCCTCGACGAGGGCGTTGGCCATCGCCTCCAGACTGCCGAGGGTGTCGGCTTTCACGACGACGCCCTCCTCCTCGGTCTCGACCTCGATCTCGGCGAGTTCGGACTCGACGTCGGCGACGACGAGTTCGCGGTCACGGTCACGGACGACGCGGACGGGGGCGCCGGCCATGGCGTCGTCCAGATCGGGCGCGGCGATCTTCACCCCGGCCGCCGCGGCGACGGAGTCGACCCGGTCGAACCGCTTCTCGGTCCGGATCTCCGCGAGCGGTTTCGGTTGGAGCAGCGCCCGCACCTCGGTGACGATCGGATCGCCCATCCCGCCGACGACGATCTCGTCGCCCTCGCGGATCGTCCCGTCGTACATCACGACGTCGAGGGTGGTCCCGAAGCCCTTCTCCTCCTTGACTTCGAGGACGGTGCCCGCGCCGGGCCCCTCGACGTCGATGGCCATCTGATCTTTCATGTACCGCTGGGAGAGGCCCATGAGGACGGTCAGGAGGTCGGGGACCCCCTCGCCGGTGACGGCGGAGACGGGGACGACGCCGACGTTGCCCTGGAAGTCCTGGACGCGCCAGTAGAGGTCGGCCGAGAAGCCGGAATCCGAGAGCTGACCGATGATCTCGTAGAGGTTCTCGTCGAGGCGGGAACTGGCGCGGTCGCTCTGGGCCTCGTAGGAGACCTGGATCGGTTCGCCCTCCTGTGGATTCCAGCCGGGCGTGGTGTCGATCTTGTTCGCGGCGACGACGAAGGGCGTTCCCGTTCGCTTGAGGATGTCGATGGCCTCCTCGGTCTGGGGCTGGAAGCCGTCGTTCACGTCGACGACGAGGACGGCGATGTCGGCGAGGGCGCCGCCCCGTGAGCGAAGCGTCGAGAAGGAGTGGTGACCGGGCGTGTCGATGAAAAGCAGGCCGGGCAGGTCGAAGTCGTCGGGGTCGACGAGGCTGCCGGCGATGCTAGAGATGGTGTCGAGCGGAACCGCGGTGGCACCGATGTGCTGGGTGATCGCGCCGGCCTCCCCCTCGCTGACGGCCGAGCCGCGAATCTTATCGAGCAGGCTGGTCTTCCCGTGGTCGACGTGCCCGAGCACGGCGACAATGGGGGTGCGAAGCGCGTCGGGTCGGTCGCGTGTGTCCGAATCTGACATGATATCCCCCGGCAGAACGTTCCTTGTCCCCGAAGAGCCGTGGACCGAAGTTAAGTCTTTCAACATACCGACGGCAGGTCCAGCGTTCGGTGGGTGGCCGACGACCCCGTGGCGTTTAAGGTCATCCCCGCGAATGTCCCTTTCATGTCCGACGTACTCGCCGAAAACCTCTCGGGGAAGTCCGTGATGGGCTCCGACGGGACGGAACTCGGTATGCTGTACAACATCACCATGAACCTGAAGACGGGAGCCCTGAACGACCTCCTCGTCTCCCCGAACGAGGAGTTCCCGGCCGCGGACTCCCGGTTCCAGCAGGACGAGGAGGGACGGCTCCACGTCCCCGTCTCACGCGTGCAGGCCGTGAAAGACTACATCGTCATCGACCGGTAGATGCACGTCCTCGACTCTTCTGCGTTCATCCACGAGTATCACACCGCCGAGGAGATGGCTTCGATCCCCGCCGTCGAGGAGGAACTCGAAGACGAGAGCGCCTACCGCTACGACGCGATGGAGGGCGCGGGGATGCACATCCACATCCCGGCGGACAACACCGTCGAGACCATCGAGCGCGCGGCCGCCGAGACGGGCGACGCGGAGGAACTCTCGGACACCGACGTGCGCCTGATCGCCGCCGCCTTCGAACTCGACGGCACGCTCGTCACCGACGACTACGCGATGCAGAACGTCGCGGAACACCTGGGCGTCGTCGTCGAGGTCATCGCCCGCGAGGGCATCTCCGAACAGCGCGAGTGGCGGTTCCAGTGTCAGGGCTGTGGGCGCGAGTTCGACGAGCACCGCGACCGTTGTCCGATCTGCGGGAGCGACCTCTCGCGGAAGAACCCCGCCTAGGGGGCAAGCGCCGCGACGGTGCGCTCGGCCGTCGCGTCGTCGACACCGTCCGGGACGACCACGATGGGGTGATCCACCACGTCGAGGTTAGCGACCGCCTCGAACCGCTCCCGCGCCGTCTCGGGGCGACCGGCGACCCCTAGCGCGTCGACCATCTCGGCGGTGACGGCCGCCCGGGCGGCGTCGCGCGCTCCCTCCCCCCACGCCGCGGCGATCCGCTCGGCCTCGTCGGGGAACGCCGTCGCCACGGCGCGGCGGTACCCCTCGCCACTCCCGACGTAGTAGGCGAGGTGGTCGCGGATCGCGCCGCGGGCCGCCTCGGGGTCCGCGTCGACCGCCGCGGGGACGTAGGGAGCGACGGCGACGGCGTCGGGGTCGCGGCCGGCCTCGCGGGCCGTCGCGGCGACCGTCTCGAAGGCGTCGGACAGTTCCGGGAAGGGGACGTTGTGGGGGAGCCAGCCGTCGGCGACGCGGCCGGTCGCCCGGCGGGCCGCGGGGCCGAGGGCCGCGGTGTAGACCGGCACGTCGGCGTCGAGCGCCGGCACGTCGGCGACGGAGACGGTCTCGCCGTCGTAGTCGACACGGCCCGTGCCGCCGGCGAGGGCGGCGACGAGTTCGGCCGTCTCGTGGAGACGCCGTACCGGGCGGTCGTAGTCGCGGCCGTGGAGACCCTCGACCGCCGTCCGCGTACTGGGCCCGAGGCCGAGGCGGACGCCCGCCGGCGCCACGGACGCGAGCGAGGCGGCGGCGGCCGCGAGCGTCGCCGGCGACCGGGAGAAGACGTTGACGATGGCGGTGCCGAGGACGAGGTCGTCGACGGCGTCGGCGACGGCCGTGAGCGTGACGAAGGCGTCCCGTCCCCAGAGTTCGCCGGTCCAGCAGGCGTCGTAGCCGAGCGATTCACACCGAACGGCGAACTCGCGGGCGTCGGACACCGGCCCGTCCGGGACGACGACGCCACGTCCGAGGGTCATACCGGCGTGTGGGTGCGGGGACGGCATAAATGAGGGGAGTGAGCGGGAGCGGAGGCTTATGACCCTCGGTGTGTTACCACTGCCCATGACCGGTTTCGAGCGGGTGGCGGCCGCCGACGCGGTCCGCGAGTCGAGTCCGCAGGTCGTCAGCGTCGGCGGGCGGACGGTCGGCCTGTTCCACCACGAGGGGTCGTTCCACGCGGTCGACAACCGCTGTCCGCACATGGGGTTCCCGCTCAGCGAGGGCTCCGTCGACGCGGGCGTCCTCACCTGCCCGTGGCACCACGCGCGGTTCGAACTCTCCTGTGGCGACACCTTCGACCCCTTCGCCGACGACGTCCCCACTTTCCCCGTCGAGGTGCGGGACGGCGAGGTGTACGTCGACCCGGACCCGGATCCCGAGACGCCGCCGGCCGACCGCTGGAAGGAACGCCTCGAACATGGCCTCCGGGAGGCCCTGGACCTCGTGATCGCCAAGGCGACCCTCGGCCTCGACGGCGCGGACGTGCCGCCGACCGTCCCGTTGACGGTCGGGACGACCTTCGGGGCCGACTACCGGCGGGACGGATGGGGAAGCGGGCTGACGACCCTCGCCGCGATGGGGAACCTGGCCGAGGACCTGCGGCCCGCCGACCGTCGCCGGGCGCGCTACGTCGGCCTCGGGGCGGTCGCGGACGACTGCGCGGACGAACCGCCGTTCTTCGCGCAGGACCGGCTGGCGACCGACCGGGTCCCGCCCGACCGCCTGATCGAGTGGTTCCGGGAGACGATCGACCTGCGCGACGCCGACGGGGCCGAGCGGGTGGTGCGGACGGCCGTCGCCGAGTGCGACCGGTCGACGCTCGCGGCGATGTTCGTCGCCGCGGCGACCGACCACCGGTATCTCGACTCCGGACACCGCCTCGATTTCGTGAACAAGGCCTTCGAGTTGCTGGACCGAATCGGCTGGGAACACGCCGACAGGGTCCTCCCGACGCTCGTGCCGGCGCTGGCCGACGCCGACCGGGCCGAGGAGCGGTCGTCGTGGCGCCAACCGATCGACGTGGCGGGGCTCGTCACGGACGCCGCCGCCGACCTGCCGGACCTGGTCGCGGCCGGGGCGGGGCGGACCTGGACCGAACCCGAGGACTTCGTCGAGCGACTCCTCGACGACGACCCGCACGCGGCGCTGTCGGCGTTGACCGACGCCGTCGCGGCGGGGGCGAGCGCCGACGCACTCGCGCGGACGGTCGCCCGCGCGGCCGCCCGCCGCGTCGCGCAGTTCGGCACGGCCAACGAGTTCCGCGACTGGAACACCGTCCACCACACCTACACCTACGCCAACGCGGTCTGCGGGCTGGCGGCACGGACGGACGCCCCCGAGACGTACCGGGCCGTCTTCGACGGCGCCGTGAGCGTCTACCTCGACCGCTTTCTCAACACGCCGCCGGTCCCGCTTCCGGATCCGGACGGCGACCGTGACCCGGACGCGACGCTGACGGACCTGCTGGAGACCTTCGAGGTCGAGGCCGACGACACCGTCGGCCGCGCCGGGCGCCTGACCGCCGAGTTCCTGGCGTCGGGGGGCGACGCCGCCCGGCTGAAACGCGCGCTCGGGGAGGTTCTGCTCCGCGAGGACGCCGGTTTCCACCCCCGACAGAACGTCGAGGCGGCGTTTACCCGCCACGGCGCGGTCGTCGACGACGACCCGGCGGCCGCACGGCTCCACCTCGTCGCGACGGCCCGCTACCTCGCCGCCCACACGCCGACGCGGCGGGAGGGCGAACAGACCTTCCGGATCGCGGAACGCCTCGACCGCGGGGAGGCCATCCACGAGGCGTGAGGGCCCGCAACGCCGTAGCCGGGAACGCTTTTCACGCCTCGTGACCCACGTCAACGTATGACGGAGGACCTCCGCGAGACACAGGAGCCGTTGAAGGAAACCTACGAGTCGGACCCCGAGGCGGCGCAGGTGACGCTGACGGCGACGGGCGAACGGGCGGACGCGACGAGCTGTAGCGTCGAGGTGGGCGAGGCCGTCTACGAGGCACAGCTCCACGAGGGCGCGGGCGGATCGGGCACGGCGGCGTGTTCGGGGGACCTGTTGCTCGGCGCGCTCGCGGCCTGTTCGCAGTTGACCGCACAGGCGGTGATCGAGAACTTCGGCGTCGAGGCCGACGTGTCGGTCGAGGTGGCCGGCGACCTGGACCTCCGGGGCACGATGGGCGTCGCCGACGTGCCCGTGGGGTTCCAGGCGATCCGGATGGACGTGACGCTACAGGGGGATCTGAACCCGGAGACGGCGGCGTCGATTCGGGACGCGACCGAGCGGTACTGCGTCGTCTACCGGACGCTCGTCGAGTCGCCGGACGTGACTACCGAGTGGACGTTCGAGAGAAGCGCCGAGGATGAGATTTGAACTCATGTGTCCTGAACGGACAGTTGCTCTCGAAGCAACCGCCTTGGCCGGGCTAGGCTACCTCGGCTCGTCCGATGATGGGGGAGCGGGCGTTTAATCGGTTTCGATTCACCGCGGGCGGTCGATCCCGACGGTCCGTGGCGTCGCCGACGGCGGCTCGCGGGATTCCCCGGATTCAAGTCGGCCGCGTTCCCAGCGACGGGCATGGCGACCATCGACACGGCGATAAACGCGACACACCTCTTGTTCGCCGGACTGTGGGCTGGAAGCGTGCTCTTCGTCGCGCGGGGGCTGTTGCCCGCGGCGCGGGACGGTGACATCGACGCGGCGCCGCTCCGGTCGCTGATCGGTCGGTTCCGGACGTGGTCGCGCGTCTCGTCGCTGGCGCTCTTTCTGACCGGCGGCCACCTCGCGGGGACCCAGTACACGGCCGAGAGCCTGCTCGGCACCTCGCGTGGCTACCTCGTCGTCACGATGGTGGTGCTCTGGTTCGTCATGACCGGCCTGATCGAAGTCGGCTCGGGACGGCTCGTCGACGGACTCGACGAGCGGAAGGTCCGGGAGCCGGCGCGGGCGGCGACGCCGTTTCTCACCGCAGCGGCCGTCGCGGGCGTCGGCCTGCTCGTCATCGGCGGGGTGCTGCTCTGAGGCCCGTTCGGTCACGGCCTGAAATCCGGTAAGGACCGATTAACTATGCGCTAGGGAGTCCGTACCCGCGTGTGGGGACCGTGTCACACGCTCCCCACCCCCCTATGTCACGGTGTCCGAACTGCGGGACGAAGATCCCACGTCGTCGGATCGTCAGCTCGGAGGACGAACGGCCGACGCACGCGGAGTGTCCGGACTGCTGGGAAGTACATCCGGTGCCGTCGCCCGCGTAACGGCGGGCGGGCCCCGTGACCGGCGGCCACACCGACTCGGGGTGGCCCGCCGGTCCGCCCGACCCGTCACGCTGCCAGAACGATCGGTAGCGTCAGCCGCGCGCCGGTCGTGACTCGCCGTGGACGATCCGTTCGACGATTTCGTCGAGGTCGGGTGGTGTTCGGTCGCGCCTCGGTTCGTCGGCTGGCACGTGTGGGACGAGGGACATCTGCCATCACCCCACGCGCACGTGACGGCGTCCCGACACAAAAACGTCCCGCCGGTCACCGGGGAGTGCTTCGAACGAGGTCGCCGACGGCGACGATGGCGACGCCGACCGTCGCCGCGGCACCGCCCCCCACCGCGACGGCGGTCTTCACCAGCGTCCGGACCGCCGAACAGGAGAGTTCGAGGCTCTCGGTGCCGGAGGCGCCGACCACCATCGTCCCCGCCGGCCCGCCGGAACAGGAAACCAGAAAGCCGACGGCGGCGCCGGTGACCAGATACAGGAAGATCGGTGCGAAGACCGTGACCGCGAGGAGCGTGGCGACCCAGCCGAGCACGTCCCGGTACATGTCGGGTGCATCCATCCACGGGTACAAATGCGTCGCGGTCGCGACGGGGTGGCCGCCGGAACCGCATCCTTTTTATTTTAGGTCCCCCTAAACACTCCCAATGCCCACTGGTACGCAGTCGGGGACGGACGACGAGTCGGAGTCGGCGCCCGAGCCGGAGTTTCCCGAACGACCGACGGTGTCGGTCTGTGAGAGCTGTCCCGGCCGCACCGTCTTCCTGGAGACCGACAACACCGACGGCTGGATCGCGAGCGACCTGACGGTCGAACCGACGCAGTGACCGGCGAGCCACAGCCCCGTCCGCCCTCCTCCAATACATAAACCCCTCGCGAAGCGGTTCGTGAGGGTCCCAAGCCGCTGAAATCACGCGTATCGTGTTTTCCGGTTCCCGTGTTGTCCGTTGACGTATGCGGTTCGACCATGACGGACCGACGGGAGGTGAGGGGGCTGACGCTCCACCGGCGCACGTTCGAGCCCTCGCGGATCAAGTATCCGATGGTCCGGAAGGGCTGGGACCCCGAGGACCCGAGCCCCGAGGGCCGCGGCGAGGACGAGTTCGAGCGTGTCTCCTGGGATGAAGCCATCGACCTGATCGCCGAGAAGATGGCGAACCTGGAGGACGAAAAGCGGTTCCACGTGTTCAACGCCAGCAAGTCCGACGGCCTGATCACGCGTCACGGGGTGGGCCGGCGGCTGTGAGTGCACCGAGTGCGACTGGTACGCCGACCTGCCGCCGGGACACGTGATGACGACGGGCTACCAGACCAGCGACTCGGACGCCTCGGCGTGGCGCGCCGCCGACTACACGAAACAGGACGGGGAGATCTGTGCGCTCGTCGCCGAGAAACTCGACGAGAACCTCCCGCGGAACGGAACGTCGACTCCTACCGCGGGTACTTCGCCGAGTTCCTCGACGAGGACGGCGACGTGCGCAACTACATCCAGGAGGCGCTGGACGCCGGGATGACGACCCGCGACATCGACGTCGAGGACCACGAGGCGCTCGAGTCGGTCGACCGAGCGCGACCGTCCTACCGCAGCGTCACGTAGGTGAGGAAGGCGAGCGCGACGAACTGCAGGGCGCGCATGGTGAGGACGGCCATCTGGGCGGTGGGATCGGCGGCGTACAGCATCCCGGAGCTGAAGAAAAAGCCGATAGCGACGACGTTCTCGACGGCGAGGACGACGGCGAAGGCGACGAGTCCGAGCGTGAGCGGCGTCCCGAACTGTCGGTAGTTGCGCCACCAGACGACGAGCAGGGCGGCCAGTAGCGCGATGTTCAGCCCCGAGAGGGCGCTCGCTATCGACAGGGTGGGGGTCATGGGTGCCATGTTAGACGTGGTCCGTGATCTCCTCGAACCGGTCTCGGTGTCGGTCGAACCGGTCGGTGAGGAAGTAGAGCCGACCGTACTTCTGATCGCCGCTCTCGATCACGTCGTGGTCTTCGAGCATGTCGAGGTGGTGGCGGACGGAGTTGTAATCGAGGCCGAGTTCCTCGTGTAGCTGGTTGGCGTTGCGCGGCCGCTCGTCGAGGAGGCGGATGATCCGCGCGCGGTTCTTTCCGCCGCGCGTCCCGGCGAGCAGATACCAGAGTGCCTTCTCCATCGGCGGCCGTAGGGTGGTTGGGTCCGCGGGGGATAACCGTTGGCCCGGCTCACAGCGAGTCGGGGTCGATCGATTCGGACACCCACCCGCTCGGCCCGCTGGGGAAGGCGTCGGCCTCGTCTTCGGGCTGGAGGGTGCCGGTGTCGTCGACAGCGCGGACGACCACCTCGTGGGGGTCGGTGGCCTCGTAGCGGTGGACCCACTGTCGCCACACGTCCTCGCCCGGGAGCGGGTCGGAGAGATCGGCCTCGGTCCAGGTGTCGCCGCCGTCGGTCGATACCTCGACGGTCCGGATCCCGCGGGTGCCGGCGTACGCGGGGCCGGCAACCTCGATCCGGCCGTCCGCGAGCCGGTTGGTCGCCCAGAGCTTCGCGACGGTGTTGACCGGGCCGGTGCCGTGCCACCCGCGCTCCTCCCAGTAGCCCGTCGCCGGTTCGTCCAGGATCTCGATCTCGGTGAGCCACTTGACGTTGATCTCGCCCCAGTGGCCGGGGATCAGCGCCCGCGCCGGCGCCCCGTGGCCGCGGGGGAGCGGCTGGCCGTTCATCCCGACGGCGAGGAAGCCGTCCTCGAGCGCCGCGACGGGGAACTCCTCGTAGAAGCCGTCGGCCGCCCGGAGCATCACGTACTCCCCCTGGAGGTCGACGGGGTCGAGTAAGTCCATCAGGGGCACGCCCGTCCAGAGCGCGGTGTCGAGTTTCCGGCCGTTGAGCGACTCGCCCACGCAGCGAAGCGAGACGAACCGGTGGTCGTGGTTCATCGCCTCGACGTCCGAGAAGTCGTAGGTCGTCTCCGCGTCGACGGCGCCGTGGATCCGGAGCGACCAGTCCTCGCGGGACGGCTCGGGGTCGACGTTGGCGATGTCGACCTGGTAGAAGTTGTCGCTGACCAGCGGTTCCAGCCCCTCGACGTCGAGGGACTTCGCCGCGGCGTCGTCGAGGCGGGCGGCCACGTCCTCCGGGACGGGCCTCGTCGGAACCGGCTCGGCGGGAGCGAACGCCCGCCGGCCGCCGACGCCGACGGCGGCGACGGCGAGGGCGGCGACCCCCGAGAGGAGCGCGCGTCGGGAGCCGTCGGGGGGGGACGCGGCGGCTCCGGTCCCGGTTCCGGCTCCGAAGTCGGCGACGGTGGCCACCACCGCCGCGCCGACGGCCGCGCCGACCGCCGAGTCGGCCGCTCCGGTCAGCGCCGCGGCGACGACCCCGACGGCGACGCCGACGGCGGCGGGCGCGAACAGGGGGCGTTCGGCCCACGTCGCGGCGGCCCGGCCGACGGCGACGACGACGCCGAGGAGGGCGGCCGTCGCCGCCAGTCCCGACGCGTAGGCCAAGTCGCTCCCCAGGTCGCCGAGGACGGTGATGGCGAACGTGACGAGGGCCGCGGGGGCGAGCGTGTTGGTCAGGTTCGCGACCGGTGCCGCGACGAAGGTGGACGCGCCGCCGACGACGGCGTACGAACCGGCGAGGGCGGCGACGCCGCTCGCCAGCGCGACGGCGGCGGCGGGGAGGCGGGTGCGCCACGCGGCGGGGATCACCGGCACACCTCCGGGCGGTCGGTCGGCGCGAGTCCTGGCGGACCGGTCCGTGCGAGTCGGAGCATATCCGGATCGAGGGGAGCCACCCGGTAATGGGTTTTTCAAGGTCCGGCCGAACTCCGTCTAGAGTTCGTCGCAAGTCGGCGTCCCGAAAGACAGTAGACGGTGGACGCCCGCGTTCCGACGACGGAGAGTCGTGTCCCGGATCCGCAGTCGCGCCGCGCTCGCCGGCGTCGTGTTCGCGACCCTGTTCGCCCAGGTGCTCCTCTATCCGGGGATCGACACGCTCGTCGGCGCGCTCGGCGCCACGACGGACCTCGACGCGAGCATGTGGTTTCTGGCCGTCGAGTTCGCGGCGTTCGTCCTCTTCGCGGTCCCCTGGGGGATGGCGAGCGACGCCGCGGGTCGACGGGTCCCCTTCGTGGCCGCGGGGGCGGCCCTCGGCGCCGTCGGCTACGCCCTGCTCGCGGTCCTGCCGGGCGCCCTCGGCCTCTCGTTCGCTGCCGTACTGGCACTCCGGGCGTTCCAGGGCGCGGCCGTCGTCGGCGCCTTCTCCCTGTCGATGACGATGCTGATGGACCTGGAGGGCTCTCACGGCCGCAACATGGGTGCGGCGGGCATCGCCATCGGCCTCGGGACGGCCACCGGCGCTCCCGTCGGCGGCGCGCTCTACGGACTGGGGCCGTTCGTCCCCCTGTACGCCGCGAGCGGCGTCTTCCTCTTGGTCGCGCTCTGTGTGCCGTTCGTGGTGGATCGGGCGCCCGCGTCCGGGGAGCGGGAGTCGCCGTTCGCCGGCCTCCGCCGGACGCCGCGGCTCGCGCTCCCCTACTGTTTCGGCTTCGCGGACCGGCTCACCGCCGGCTTCTTCTCGCTGGTCGGCACCCTCTATTTCCGGTCCGTCTTCGATCTGAGTCCGGGCGCGACGGGGCTGACGCTCGCGCTGTTTTTCGCCCCCTTCGCGCTGCTCCAGTACCCCTTCGGCGTCGTCTCGGACCGGATCGGCCGGACCCTGCCCATCGTCGGGGGATCGACGCTGTACGGCGGGGCAGTGATCCTCGTCGGCGCCGTATCGAGCCTGCGGGCCGCCCAGGCGGGGATGGTGCTCGTGGGGGTCCTCGGGGCGCTCATGGTGCCGGCGACGCTGGCGCTGGTGACGGACCTCGCGGCCCCCGCGGACCGTGGCGTCGCCATGGCCGGATTCAACATCGCCGGGAGCGTGGGCTTCCTCGTCGGCATCGTCGCGGGCGGCCTCGTCGCCGACGCCTACGGCTACCGGGCGGCGTTCCTGGTCGTCGGCGGCCTCGAAATCGCACTCGCGGCCGCGACGCTGCCGGCGTTCCGCCGGTTCGACGTCGAGGCCGGGGTCCGCGGGGCCTGATACGGTTTCGTGTGAGTCATCACCGGTAGTTCGCCGCCACGGTCCGGCGAACCGCCAGTGGAACAGTTACAGTAATCCGTCTGAGCCGGGGGCGGCTCAGCGCCGGCGAGCTACCGCGGCGGCGGCCAGCGCGAGGAGCGCGGTCACGAACGCGAGCGGACCGAAGCCGGAGCCGTCGCCGCTCGTCGGCGCCGCCGTCGGCGTCGCCGTGGCAGTGGCGGTCGGGCGTTCCGTCGGGGTCGCCGTCGGCGTCGCCGTGGCGGTGGCGGTCGGGCGTTCCGTCGGGGTCGTCGTCGGGGTCGGCGTCCGCGTCCGGCCCACCACCACCGATCGAGTGAACGTGTTCTCGCCGTCGTCGACCTCGAGGGTGTACGTGCCGGGTGTGGCGTCGCTCGGCACCGCCAGCCGCGCCGTCCAGACGCCGTCGGCCGACCACGACGGCGCAGTCACCAACGGGAACGACGCCGCCGACGGCCCCTCGGTCACCTCGACGACGACGGTGGCGTCGTCGGGGTTCCGGTTGGTCGCCCCGCGGACGAGCATCGTCTCGCCGGGTGGGACGGCCAGGACGCCGGTCGCGTCGGGGGTGGACGCCGGCACCACGTCGGTCACCGTCGTCCGGGGACCGGCCAGCCGGAACGTTTCCCGGACTGCGAGGTCGTCGCCGCCGGCGACGGTCAGCACCTGGCCGTCGATCCGGGCGAGGACCTGCTGGCCGGTCAGGCTCCGGTCGCGCTGTGACTCGACGTAGCGCAGGAAGTCGCCCACGGAGTCGAGGGTGATCGACGTCCCGTCGGGCGTGCGCACGCTCCCGCTCCCGAACCGGCCGTCACGGCCGGGGGTCGCGATCAGCGCCGTGACGCGGCCACGCTCCAGGTCGTCGGGCGCGAACGTCACCTCGAAGGTCGTATCGCGGTCGACGCGAACCCGCTCGGTGCGGATCCCGCCGCGCTCGTCGACGAGGACGACCGCGACCTCGGTGGCGCCGGCGGCGGTTCCGCGGACGGTCACGTCGTCGACGTCGGCGACTTCGCCGCCGTGCGTGATCGGCCGGGCGGCGAGGCCGGGCGCGACGGTGCGGATGTTCCGCTGGACGCTCCGGAGGCGGTCGAACTCGGAGCGGGAGACCCGTCGCGGCGGGTCGCTCCCGAGTGCGTCGGCGTCGACGACGGCCAGCCGGTAGGTGCCGGGGATGCTCAACAGCCGACCGCCGTCGCCCTCCCGCGAGAGGACGACCCGCCGCGCCTCCCAGACGCCGTCGGAGTCGACCCGCGTCGTCGCACGGCCGTCGAGCGTCAGGAGGTACCAGTCGCCGCCGTCGCGGACGTACAGGGCTACGCGGTCCGCGTCCTCGCCGGTGCCGCGCACGTCGATTTCGGAGCCGACGGTGTAGGTGAGGTCCCCGACGTTCGTCGAGAGGCCGCCCCGTTCGACGTCGACGGTAACCCCGCGGACCCCGTCCGGCTGGCTGTCCACGCTCGCGACGGCGTCGGCGCGACTCGACCGGGCCGGGTGCAACCGCAGGGACGTCCGCCCGGTGTCGAGCAGTCCCGTGTCGACGGCGCCCACCGCCCGCCCGCTCTCGGGGATTTCGAGGACCGCGTAGACCGCCCGACTCGTGCTCCCGGTCGCCACCACGTCGCCGACGGAGCGGAACAGCCCGGCGGGGTCGGTCGACGAACTCCGGAGCCGGCTCCGATCGACGGAGACGGCGTGGTAGTCGCCCGGCTCGGCCCCCGAGACCGTGTACCGCGACCACTCCCCGCGCGTGACGGTCCGACCGTCGACGCCGATGGTCGGCGACGCGTCGGAGCCGATCCGAACCCGCATCGTCCGGGCGGCCGCCCCCTCGGTGAGGTCGTCGACGCCCTCGACCCGCAGGGTGTAGGTGCCGGAATCGAGGTCGGAGCAGTCGAATAGCCACGCCGCGGTCGGGCGACCGGTGGTCCCCGACCCCTGGACCTCGCGGGCCAGATTCGCCCGCGCGAACCCGTCGGGCAGGGCGGCCAGTTGCTCGCTCGACGCGTCGGTCGACAGGGCCTCGCGTTCGTAGCGGACGCCGTCGCGGACCAGATCGATCTGCAGGTCCTCGGCCTCGGCGAAGTTCCAGTCGGCCCGGAGGAGGAGGCGGCTATCGCGCGGGACGGTCGCGTCGGCACCGAGTTCGACGCCCCGGCGATTGAGTACGCGGAGGGACGTGACCCGCGGCTGGACGACCAGCGCCGACAGCCCCGAGTCCGAATACCGGCCGACCGGCTGGCTGCGGGGGATCGACGCCGAGAGGTCGAGAACCTGCCCCTCGGCGGCCCCGCCCTCGCCGATCAACGACGCCCCCGTCACGTCGGCGTCGTCGCTGGCGCGGCGCCACCGATCCACGTCGCGTTCGCCCTGGTAGACCCGGTAGTAGCTGCCGCCGTCGAGGATGATCTCGCCGCGGCTCGTCGCCGGGTTCCAGCGTCCGCGCGGGGCGAGCGCGCTCGCACCGCCGGTCTGGCTGATCTGTGCCGCCGCGTCCGGGACGTTCGCCGCCGTCTCCGTGCCCTCGACGGCGACGCCGACGCCCACCGTCGACAGCACCACGAACGCCGTCACGAGGACCGTCGCGATTGCGGGGGGTTCCATCGGGGATCGGTAGGCTCATCGACAATATAAACACATCTATTTGTAATTTGATTGACAGCCGGTTCGGCGCGAGCGGGCGATCAGCGCGCGTGGACGATCCGTTCCCCGGTGTCGAGGCCGTTCCGGACGGCGGCGTGGAGGCGGGCTTCGCCGGCGACCCAGTCGCCGAGGACGTAGCAGCCGGCGTCCTCGGCGGGGGTGCGGGCGCCACGGCGGAGCCCCGACTCGGGGAGGGCGTACCGCCAGCCTTGGTGGTCGGTCCACGCGGGGTCGGCCAGGCGCTCGTCGTCGAGGAGGGCGGCCGCGTGGTCGGCCAGGTCGGCGACGTTCCGCGCCGGATCCGCGTCGTAGCGCTCGACGGACCACTCGTGGTTCGCCTGCACCACCAGCACCGACTCGCCGTCGGGGACGTGACCGGGTTTGCACTCCTCGCGGGCGACCCACCCGACGTCGTGTTCCTTGTCGGTGTTCACGAGGGCGTAGTACGGACGGTCGAGTTCGAAGGGGTAGCCGAGGACGGCCGTCCACACCGTGCGGTAGTCAACGTCGCGGGTCGCCGCGAGGAGGTCGTCCCGGGCCGCGGCGTCCCAGTCGGCCGTCTCCAGGAGCGTCGCCGTCTGCGGTGCGGGCGGGTTCAACAGGAGGACGTCGAAAGGGCCACGTGTCCCGCCGTCGTCGTCAGTGAGGGTCCACGCGCCGTCGGATCGGGCGATCCGTTCGACCCGGGTCCGCCGGTGGACCGTCGCGTCGGTGGCGCCGAAGAGGTGTTTCGCCAGGCGGGTCAGGCCGGTCCGGTAGGTCCACTTCCGCTCGTCGGCGTCGCGCCCCTCGCTCACCGTCCCCGAGCGGTCGAAGACGTGGATATCGCCCGCGACCTCCACGAGACCGTCGTCGAAGGTGGAGACGAGGTCGACCACCCGGTCGTCGTCGTCCTTGAGGTAGTTGGCGCCGTAGTCGTAGGTCACGTCGCCGCGGCGGCGCGTCGCCGCGCGGCCACAGAGCCCGCCCGACTTCTCGAAGACGGTGATCGATGCGTCGGGGAGCGCGCCGTCGATGACGTAGGTGGCGGCCGCGGCGGCCGCGCCCGCGCCCACGATGCCGATGTCGGTCATACCCACAGTACGGGCGGAGCGACAAAACGGCACGGCTTGGTCGACCGGGTCGCCGACGGGCCGCGGATCGGGGTTAGTCGCTCGCGCCGGCGGCGACGTGTGCCCGGCCGACGGCCTTCCAGCGGTTCGACCGCACGCGGGAGACGTTCAGGGCGGCGGGCACCGCCGATTCGACGACCATCGCCCCGAGTAGGGCGGCGGCGCCGAGGGGCGTCACGAGGCCGAGCGCCGCGAGCGGGAGCGCACAGGCGTACCGGCCGAACAGCGAGACGAGGAAGGGGTAGCGGGTGTCGCCCGCACCCCGGAGGGTTCCGGTGGCGGAGCCGTCGACGCCGAGGAAGACGACGCTGACGGCCGCGGCGGCGACGAAGGGGCCGGCGACGCCGATCACGGCGGGGTCGTCGACGAACAGGCCGGCGACGTGCCCCGAGAGCGCGAAGACGAGCGTGCCGGCGACGAGATACACCGTCGCCGAGAGGCGGACGATGGCACGGGCGTAGGCTTCGGCGTCGGCCGCGTCGCCGGCGCCGAGGCGCTGGCCGACGAGCGTGCTCGCGGCGATGGAGAAGCCCCACGAGAAGCTGTCGAGGAGGGTTCGGACCCGCCGGGCCACCTCGTAGGCGGCGACGACGGCGGGACCGAAGGTGGCCGCGATGGCGACCAGCGGGAAGGCGACGAGCATCTCGGCGGTGCGGCGGGCCATCAGTGGCGCGGAGACCGAGAGCAGCCGGCGGGTCAGGGCCGCGAAGCCGTCGAACCCGAGCGTCGAGCGCGTGACGGCGACGGGGCACGCGCCGCGGCCGGCGTACGACCGGCCGGCGAGTCCCCACGCGAAGACGAGGGCGACGACGCCCGTGGCGAGCGAGGTGCCGAGGGCGGCGCCGGCGACGCCGAGGCCGTACCCGAAGATCAGCGTCGCCGAGAAGGCGATGTTCAGCAGGGCACCGCCCGCGCGGATCAGCATGGGCGTCACGGTGTCGCCGACGCCCGCGTAGGTTCGGCTGGCGATCAGGTTCGGGAACTCGAACAGGAGCGCCGGCGCGACGAGGGCGAGGTAGGTGGCCGCGTGCCCCAGCGGTTCGGGGTCGGAGCCGAGGACAGCCACGAGTTCGGGCGCGAACGCGGCATAGAGGGTCGCTATCGGCGTCGCGATCAGGAGCGTGACGGCGAGGGAGACGGCGACGGTCGCGCTGGCCCGCGACGAGTCCCCGGCGCCGTAGGCCTGCGAGACGAGGGTGACCGTCCCGCCCGCGAGGCCGATGCCGAGGTACTTGCCCACTTGCCAGTAGACGTTGGCGAAGGCGAGACCGGCGACGGCCGCCGTCCCCACGTCCCAGCCGACCATCGCCAGATCCACGGTGGATTTGGACAGGATGGCCAGTCCGGTGACGATCCGGGGCCACGAGAGGTCGAACGTCTCGCGGAGACGCGGCGGGTCGATGATCCCGGCGCGGTCGAGGGCCCGGGCGAGCGCGTCGAACGGTCGCGCACCCATCGGCCGTCGTAGTGGTGGGGACGGTTAGTAGGTTGCGACGGCGGCCCCGAGACACGTCGTCGAGCCGACGAAACCGCCGCGCGCATGCTCGACGCAGCGCGCCAAGTGTGTCACGACTGCGGCCACGTCCACAAGGCGGCACCGGTCCCGACCACGTCGGGCAGTGTGGAGCCTGTGGTGGACCGGTCGGCGCGGCGGAACTCGACGACCCGATCGGTCCCTAGGCGACCCGGTTGCGGAGTTCCTCGCCGGCCCGGTGCTGTTCGAAGATCTCCATCACCAGGTCGGCGATGTCGAGGTGATAGCGGTTGGTAGCGGAGCCGCGGTGCGGGGAGATGATGACCTCCTCGAAGTCCCAGAGCGGGTTGTCCTCGGGGAGGGGTTCGGTCTCGAAGACGTCGAGGCCGGCGCCGGCGATGGTCCCGGCGTCGAGGGCCTCGATCAGGCCGTCTTCGTCGACGATGGGGCCGCGGGCGACGTTGATCAGGTAGGCGTCGTCGCGCATGACCTCGAACTCGGGGGTCGAAAACATCCCCTCGGTCTCCGGGGTATGGGGGACGGCGATGGCGACGAAGCGCGCGCCGTCGATGGCCTCGTGGAGGTCGTCGGGGTGGTAGATCTCCGAGACCCCGGGGACCGACTCCTGGGAGCGCCGGACGCCGACGACGTCCATCCCGAGGGCGTCGGCGCGCTCGGCGATGCCGCGGCCCAGGGTGCCGAGGCCGACGACACAGAGCCGCTCGTTTTCCACGGTAAAGGGCCGTTCGTAGTCGGGTTCGAACCAGTGGTTCTCGTTCTGGTGGTCGCGGTAGACGTGGAGCATCCGGGCCAGCGACACCATGTAGCCGACGGCGATCTCGCCGACGGTCGTGTCGTGGATGCCCGTGCTGTTGGTGAGGGGGACGCCCTCGGCTTCGTAGGCGTCGGTGTCGAACTCGTCGTAGCCGGCGCGGATGCAGTGGACCCAGCCGGCGTCGAGGAAGGCATCGCGGGGACGGAACGACGCGACCGCGTCCGTCCGGTCGAAGGTCTCGTCGTCGCCGACGACCTCGACGGGCACGTCGAGGTCGGCGAAGGCCTCGGCGAACCCCTCGACCGGGATCTTTGTCGATACAGACTCGTGGACACAGAGTCGTTCGAGCTGCGGTCTCTCGGGCATGTGTCCGAAATCCGGACTCTCGCTATTCAACGTTTCGACAGATGACGACTGTCGGTTGGACGTCCGTCCCCCAAATCTTCGACAATCGACGACTGCGAGTTAGGTATCTGTCCCTATCTTTAATAAAAATTAACTTTACAACCCCGGAGGTAATGGGTGAACGGTAGGATGAACGTAACAGACGCAGTCGCGGAGATACTGGCCGAGGAAGGTGTCGATCACCTGATCGGATTCCCGAGCAACCCCCTGTTCGACGACGACGCCGCCGAGGAGGCGGGCATCCGCCCCATCGTCGTCCGGCAGGAGCGAACCGGCGCCCACATCCTCGACGGCATCGCCCGGATCACCTCCGGGGACCAGGTCGAGGCGTTCGCCTGCCAGCACGGGCCGGGGACGGAGAACTCGGTGGGCGGGATCGCCCAGGCCTACGCCGAGTCGGCGCCCATCGTCGCGCTCCCGGCGGGCTACTCGCGGGCGAAGACGAACACGGACCCCAAGTTCAGTTCGCTCATCAACTACCAGGCGGTCACGAAGACGACGGAGCAGTTGACCGATCCCGAGGCGACCGGGGAGACGATCCGGCGGGCGTTCCAGGCGGCGCGAAACGGGCGCCAGCGGCCGGGTCTGGTCGAAATTCCGAAGGACGTCTTCTACGAGGAGGTCGACGACATCGACTACGAACCCACGTCGTCGACACGCTCTGGGCCGGACCCCGAGGCCGTCTCCGACGCCGCGGACGCGCTGCTTTCCGCCGACCTGCCGGTCATCAACGCCGGACAGGGCGTCCACTACGCGAAGGCCTGGGAGCCCCTGAAGGAACTCGCGGAACTGCTGGAGGCGCCCGTGGCGACCACGCTCAACGGCAAGAGCGCCTTCCCCGAGGATCACCCGCTCTCGCTCGGCGCGGGGTCGAAGAGCGAACCCCGTCAGCTCAACCACTTCGTCCACGAGGCCGACGTCCTCTTCGGCATCGGGTGTAGCTTCACCAAGACCGCGTACGGCATCACGCCGCCCACGGAGGACAACACCCTCATCCACTCGACGAACGACCCCGGCGACGTGGACAAGGACTACAAGTCCGACCTCGCGGTCATCGGCGACGCGAAACTCGTCCTCGAGGCCATCGTCGACGAGATCCACAGCCGGATCGACGATACCGACTTCGGCCGGTACGACGACGTGACCGCGGAGATCGCGGCGATCGAATCCGAGTGGCGCGACGACTGGGCCGACGTGCTCGAATCCGACGAGACGCCGATCAACCCCTACCGGGTCGTCCACGAACTGAACGAGACGGTCGACAAGGAGGAGGTCGTCGCCACCGCCGACGCCGGCAACGCCCGCGACTTCATGGCCCCCTTCTTCGAGGTGACCGAACCGCTCTCCTACCTCGGCTGGGGCAAGACCACGCAGCTCGGCTACGGCCTCGGCCTGATGATGGGCGCGAAGCTCGTCCACCCCGAGAAGGTCTGTGTCCACGTCATGGGCGACGGCGCCATCGGCATGACCGGCATGGACTTCGAGACGGCCGTCCGCGAGGACATCCCGGTCCTCGAAATCGTCCTCAACAACTTCGAGATGGCGAGTTACGACACGCCGTTCTCGGGCCACTACGCCGACTTCGCCGAGTCCATGGGCGGCTACGGCGAACGCGTCGAGGACCCCGCGAACGTCGCCGACGCCATCGAACGCGGCGTCGAGAAGACCAAGGAGGGCACGCCGGTCCTGCTCGAGTTCCTCACCGACAAGTACACCGAGCTCTCGCGGCCCGACCTCGAGTAGCCGCCGCTGTTTCGGCCGGGATATAACCACATAAGGTTACGTTCGCCTCTAGAAGTTACTGTTCGTGGTTACACTTATGCCGCGACCGGCCGTAGGACGGGACATGTCCGGGGGCGTCACCGCGCGAACGCCGCGGCAAGCGCGGCGTCGAGCGCTCGTGAAGACGGTCTGTTATCGGCTGTCGATGGTGGCTGTCACCGTCATCGTCGCGTGGGTGGTCGTCGGCGACGTCGGCGACGCCGTCAGCGTCGGCCTCGTGGCCAACCTCGTGAAGACGGGGACCTACTACGGGTACGAACGGGTGTGGGACCGGATCTCGTGGGGGCTGATCGACGCCTGACCGTGGGAAAGGCTAACGGCCGTCGAGCCCGTACGGTCGCCGATGGCCTTCGAACTCGGCTTCCTCGTCGGGTCGCTCGCGATCCTCGGGGTCGTGCTTTACTTCACGCGGATCCGGGGTCCCTCGCTCCCGCACGAGGCGATGGCGGAGGGCGAGGGGGAGGGCCCCGACGGCGACGCGCGTGCAGTGCCCCCCGAGCGCACGGTCCCGGCGTGTGAACTCTGTGGGGAGAACCCGGCGGCCCGCTCCGTCAACGACATGCAGGTCTGCCCGGAGTGTGACGAGGAACTCCTGACGTAGGCTCAGGCCTCCCCCGCCTCGTCGGCGAACCGCTGGCGGGTGTGCGGGAGTTTCCCGCCGGCCGCGAGCAGTTCCCGTTCGCGCTCGTTGGCGTCGAGGCCGACCGTCGCCTCCCAGTCGTCGTCGACGCGGATCGTCAGCGTCTCCTGCCCGCTCTCGACGGCCGCGGCGGCGTCGTCGACGATATCGATCTCGTCGCCCTGGTCGATCCGCTCGTACGTTTCCTCGTCGATCGTCAGCGGGAGAAGCCCGAAGTTGATCAGGTTGGACTTGTGGATGCGGGCGAAGGACTGCGCGAGGACGGCCCCGACCCCCAGATACATCGGACAGAGGGCGGCGTGTTCACGCGAGGAGCCCTGACCGTAGTTCTCGCCGGCGACGAGGACGCCGCCGTCGGCCGCGGCGGCGCGGGCGGCGAACGTCTCGTCGACCCGCTTGAGCGTGAACTCGGAGAGCTTCGGGACGTTCGAGCGGTAGACCGACACCTCCTGGGTGGCCGGGATGATGTGGTCGGTCGTGATGTTGTCGGGCATCTTCAACAGCGCCGGGCCCGACAGATCGCGCCCCAGCGGGTCTTTCAGCGGCACCTCGTCGATGTTCGGTCCCTTGACGAGGCCGTCGTCGACCGCCTCGTCGGGCATGATGAGGTCCGATTCGCTGGCGCCGATGTAGCGTTCGGGGTACTCGAACCCCGGTTCCTCGACGTCGGCCGCGAGATCCCGGGGATCGGTGATCTCCCCCGCCAGCGCCGTCGCCGCGGCCACCTCCGGGGAGCAGAGGTAGACCGCGTCCGCCTCCATCCCCGAACGGCCCTCGAAGTTGCGGTTGAACGTGCGGACGCTCACGGAGTCGCTGGCGGGGACGTGACCGGCGCCGATGCAGGCGCCACACGTCGCCTCCGAGACGCTGACGCCGGCGGCCATCAGTTCCGCGGTGAAGCCGTCGCGTGCGAGCATCTCCGAGGCCTGTTTCGACGCCGGGGCGACGATGGTTTCGGTCCGTTTGGCCACCTCACGGCCGTCGAACATCTTCGCCACCGGGAGGATGTCCTCGTAGGCGCCGTTGGTACAGGAGCCGACGAGCACCTGATCGACCTCGATCCCCGACACCTCGCGGACGGGCACGACGTTGTCCGGCATCGACGGACAGGCGATCAGCGGCTCCAGCTCCGAGAGGTCGACGACGATCTCGTCGTCGTACTCGGCGTCGGGGTCGGGCGCGAGTTCGACGAAGTCCTCGGGCCGGCCCAGTCGGTCGAAGAACTCCTTCGTGCGCTCGTCGCTCGGGAAGATCGAGGTGGTCGCACCCAGCTCCGTCCCCATGTTGGTGATGACGGTCCGCTCGTGGGCCGAGAGAGTCTCGACGCCCGGGCCGGTGTACTCGAACACCTTGTCGACGCCGAACTTGACGGAGTAGCGGCGCAGCAGTTCGAGGATCACGTCCTTGGCGGTCGTCCACTCGGGCAGTTCACCCTCCAGGCGGACGTTCACCACCTCCGGCACGTCGAGATAGAAGGGCGCACCGCCCATCGCGGTGGCCACGTCGAGACCGCCGGTGCCGATGCCGAGCGATCCCACGCCCCCCGCGGTCGGGGTGTGGGAGTCGGCGCCGAGCAGGGTCTTCCCCGGGGCGGTGAAGTTCTCCTTGTGGACCTGGTGCAGGATGCCGGTCCCCGGGCGTGCGAAGTACGCGCCGTAGGTGCCCGCCGCCGACCGGAGGAAGCGGTGGTCGTCGGAGACCTTGAAGTCCGGCTGGTAGGTCTGGTGGTCACAGTGCTGGCCGGCCACCTCGACTTTCACCTCGTCGAGGCCGAGCGCCTCGAACTGGAGCCACGCCATCGTCCCCGTCAGGTCGTGGGCGATGGTCTGGTCTACCTCGATACCGATCTCCTCGCCGGTCTCGATGTCGCCGTCGACGAGGTGATCGGCGAGGATCTTCTCCGTGAGCGTACGTCCCATAGTAGGTGGCCTTGCGGGCTGTGTCACATAACCGTTTCCTCCGACCGAGGGAGGGTAGCGCGGGCTACCCGCGGAGCACTTCGACGGGGTTGGCCGTCGACGCCTTCCAGGCGGGGTAGAGACCGCTGAGCGTGCTCGCGAGCACCGCGAAGCCGAACCCGAGCGCGAGGAACTCGAGGTTGCGGGGCTGCAAGACGAGGGCGGGCTGGCCGTTGAGCAGGCCGTTGACCGCGTAGCCGATCAGCAGGGAGAGGACGACGCCGACGAGACCGCCGACCACGCCCAGCAGCGTCGCTTCGGCGACGATCATCCGCATCACCTCGCGCCGGCGGATGCCCACGGCCCGGAACACGCCGATCTCGGCCTGTCGCTCGACGACGCTCATCAGCATCACGTTCAGGATGCTGACGCCGGCGACCACCAGCGAGATGGAGCCGACGCCGAGGAGCGCGGCGTTCAGCGTCGCGAAGAAGCCGCTGACGCTCTCCTGGATGTCGGCGGGGGTGAACGTGTCGACCACCTCCTCGCGCTGGTTCAACTCCTGGGGAATCTCCGCGGCGAGTCGCTGGGCCGCCTCGCCGTCCTCGGTGACGACGGTCACCTGATCGTAACCGTCCCGGTCGACGTCGTCGAGCGGGACGACCACCGAGACGCCCTGCCCGAAGCCGCCCGGCTCGTCGAGGATGGCGATGATCCGATAGGATCGTCCGCCGATGGAGACCGTCTGGCCGAGTTCCACGCCGAGTTCGTCGGCGAGTTCGGCGTTGAGCAGGGCGCCGCTCCGCATCGGCGTCGGGATGGTCCCCTCGGCCGCGTCGTAGAGGGCGGCCGGCCGGGAGACGGCCTCGACGCTCACCTGCCGTCGCTCCGAGCGCGAGGCCACCTCCATCCGCTCCGAGCGCTGGGGGGCGACCACCGCGCCCGTCGCCACCCGCTCGATGGAGTCGACCTGTTGGTCGGTGATGACGTCGGCGGCGTTCTCCTCGCCGGGGAAGACCGTCACCGTGTTCGAGAGGCCGCCCAACTCCTGTGTGGCGCCGTACTGGAGCGCCGTACCCGTGATGCCGATGCCCGCGATGGCGACGACGCCGATGACGATGCCGAGGGTCGCCAGCCCGGTGCGGAGCGTGTTCCGGCGGAGGTTGAGCCACGCCATCCGGAGCGCCGGGAAATCGAGAGGGTCGATCACTGGATCACTCCGTCGATCAGTTCGACCGTCCGGTCGGTGAACTCCGTGACCAGTTCGTCGTGGGTGACCGACACCACGCCGACCTCCTCCTCGGCGCTGATGCGCTCGAACTCCTCCAAGATGTTGCGCCCGGTGTCGCGGTCGAGGTTGCCCGTCGGCTCGTCGGCCAGGAGGAGTCTGGGCTCGTTCACCAGCGCGCGGGCGATAGCGACGCGCTGGCGCTGGCCGCCCGAGAGCTGGTCGGGGCGGTGGTCGAGTCGGTCGCCCAGCCCCACCCGTTCGAGGAGGCTCCGCGCCCGCGGGCGCTGGTCGCCCTCGACGAACATCGTCGGCACGAGGACGTTCTCGACGGCGGTCAGCATCGGGACGAGGTGAAAGGACTGAAAGACGAAGCCGATGGTGCGCCGGCGGGCCATCGTGCGCGCCTCGTCGTCGTAGTCGGTCACGTCGCCGCCGTCGAGTCGGACCGTCCCCGCGGTGGGGACATCGAGGAGGCCGAGCACGTTGAGGAGCGTGCTCTTGCCGGACCCGCTGGGACCGATGACGGCGACCATCTCGCCGGGGTCGACCGCGAAGTCCACGTCCGCGAGCGCGGCGATGGTCTCGCCGCCGCTCCGGTACTCCCTGGTCACGCCGTCGAGTTCGGCGACCGGTCCGGCCGGTCGCTCGGGGGGCGAGTCGGCCTCGGGGGCGTCGCGGGTTCGCTCGGTCATTGCTCGTCGTCGCTGCGGCGCCGCCACCAGTAGATCACGCCGGCCCCGACGGCGAGGACGGCGGCGAGGCGAAGCAGGAGGCCGACCACGTCGATCCGGCCGACGCCGAGGAAGCCGCCACCGCCGGGCGGGCCGTCGGGCTCCCCCCTGCCAGCCTGCGGACCGGCGGGGGCGCCACCGCCGGCATCGGCGAGGTCGACTTCGACGACCCGGGAGTACTCCCGACCGTCCGCGATGTAGCTGATGCGGACGGGCACCGCGTCGGTCCGGTTCCCGGCCAGGCGCGCGGTCAACTCGAAGGACGTGAACTCGCCGGCGGGGACGTTGCCGACGAAGTAGTCCTTCGCCGGCGAAACCGGCGTCACGCGGTCGGTCCCGACGACGCTCACGACGGCGCCGGTCACGGTCGTCTCGCCGGTGTTCGAGGCGCTACCGGCGAGTCTGATCGAGCCGCCGGCCGGGAGGACCTCGATGCCGGTCAGCGTGATCCGCCCGTCGGTCGTCGGCGCGAAGTCGACGACCGTCGCCGTCTCGTGCGTGTCGCCGGCGGCCTCGTAGACCGCGTGGAGGGTCACCTCGCCGGCCGGCAGGCTGGACTCGCCGATGGAGACGTCACGGGTGGACTCGATCCCCACGTCCCCGACGAGTTTGCGGGCGACCGTCTCGCCGTCCGACTCGGCGCGCAGACGGACCCCCTCCAGCGGGACGTTCCCGAAGTTGGTGAGCGAGGTGTCGATGCGGGCCGTGTCGTTCTCGCGGACCACCTCCGCGTCGAGTTCGGCGTCGACGCGCGCTGGGTCGACGACGAACGTCCGCGTCTCGGTGACGGTGTCCCGGTTCCCGTTCGGGTCGCGATAGCCGAGCGTCGCGGTGAGCGGGTGCCGGCCGGCGCCGTCGAAGGTCACGTCGTACCCGACGACGCGCTCGCGACCGCCGAGGAGCGACGCGTTCACCCGGCTGGCATCCTCGACGGTGGCGTTCGGCCCCGAGAGCGTCAGGCGGAGGTTGGAGACGTTGGTGGCCGCGCCGTTGGCGACGGTGACGTTCACCCGACTCTCGGTCGAGGGGTCGGTCGGCGTCTCCAGCGACAGTTGCACGTCGCCGCCGTGGTCGTTGACCGTCATCGACACCGGATACTCGAGGTTGAACACGTTGCCGTCGGCGCTCACGCCGTAGACGTGGACCGTGAGTTGCTTGCGTCCGGGCGAGTCGAAGGTCGTCGTCAGGGGCAACTCGATCGAGCCGCCGGTGCCGATCGTGCCCGGGTCCTTCGACGTGGTGAGGGTGCGGGTGCCCTGCCGGAGCGACACCTGGTTGATCCGGGCGGCGGTGGTGGCACTCTCGAAGTTGCGGATCGTCGTCCTGACCGTCACGTCCTCGCCGACGCGTGGCGTCTCCGAATCGACAGTCGCGGACTGGATCGCCACCTGGCTGTCCGCCGCAGCGACGCCGGCCCCGAGCGTGAGAGTACTCGCCGTCAAGGCGACGATCAGGGCGAGGACGGTGAGGGAGGAGCGGTCAGGCATGGTGACACCACGTGGCGAGGGACGATCGGTCGACGAAGAGGTCGGGGCGTCCGAGACGAGGGACCATTACCACCCTCTCCGTCGGGGCGGAACTTATGTCGTCGGATAGGTGGAATCTGGATTTTCGTTACGGCCCGCGGCGCGTCACTCCGGATCGTCCGCCGATCCCGGCGGGTCGGCGGCGGGGCCGCGATCCGGAGCGTCGGGAGCGAGCGGCGGGCTCCGAAGCCATCACCTCCCGTGTGCGCCGCCGCACGCGTCTGCCCGCCATCGCGAAGGCTCACAGCAGTCCTTCCTCCCGGGCCAGCAGGACACCCTCGACCGTGGCGTCGTTGGTCGGCTGACGGCGGGCCACGTCGAGGGCCTCCTCGACGGGGACGGGACGGGGGGTGAGGAACTCGTTGCCGTCGAGGTCGCGGTCGGCGGGGGTCAGCCCCTCGGCGAAGACGATGCCGCGGCGGTGTCGGAGGACGCCGGTACAGGTCCAGAACTCCTGGAGGAGCGCGGTCGAGTCCGGAACGAAGCCCGTCTCCTCGCGGAGTTCGCGCGCCGCGGCCGTCGTGAAGGATTCGCCGGACTCGACGATGCCCGCGGGGAGTTCGAGGTGGGTCTCGCGGATCGTCGGCCGGTACTGTTCGACGAAGAGGAGGGACCCCTCGGCGACGGCGACGACGACGGCGGCGGGTGGGAGTTCCGCCCAGTAGTAGCGTTTGGTCGAGCCGTCGGGCTGTTCCACCAGGTCGTAGCCGCCGGTGTACCAGCCGGTCTCGTACTCGGTGACCGACTCGAGCACCGGCCAGTCGTGGTCCTCGCCGTCGTTCACGACCGCGTCACCTCCACTAGGTAGCGATCCTCGCCGTCGACGACGAGGACGCCGCCGTCCCGACGGGCGTCGGGGTTCCGGGCGATCAGTCCCTGTCGCTCGTCGAACGGCGAGTGCGAGAACGCCTCCTTCAGCCCGATAGGTCCGCGGCGGTAGGGGGCCGACCGCCCGGTGTCGATGGCCTCGGTGAGGTAGGGGTACCGACGGTCGGAGAGGTTCGTGGCGTCGACGGCGGGGCCGTCGGCGTCGGTCGGCGTCGCCGTCAGGTAGTATGGCTCGCCGGAGGCCAAAAGCGAGGGGAGGGCGCCGAGGGCGAGGAGGGCGAGGACGACGAACACGAAGCCGACGACCGCGCGGCGGGTGATCGGTCGCACGGTCGCCGTTGGGGCGGTTGGAATAAACTCGTTTCGCCACACCGCCGCGCGCCCGTCGCGTCACGTCCCCGAGACCGACCGGTCGGCGCCCACGTCCTGCCCCGCCGTCGGCAGTGTCACGACGAACACCGCGCCCTCGGGGTCGTTGTCCTCGACCCACACCGCCCCGCCGTAGGCGTCGAGCAGCGTTTGGACGAGATAGAGCCCGAGTCCCGTCCCCCCGCTCTCCAGCCCTTTCTCACCCTGCCCGAAGATCACCTCCTTCTGATCGTCGGGGACACCCGGCCCGTCGTCCGCGACGTAGACGACGACCTCGTCGTCGCGCGTTCGAGCCGAAACGGTGACCGTCGGCGCCGCTTGGTCGTTGTGTTGGACGGCGTTTTTCAGCAGGTTGCGGAACACCGAGTCGAGCATCTCGTCGGCGACGACGTCCACGTCCGGGATCGATCCCTCGACCGAGAACGTCGCCTCGGGGTACGCCGTTCGGATGGCGTCGAGTTCGTCTTCGAGCGCGGGCCGCAGGGGGACGGCGGCTCGCCCCTGCTCGGTGGCCAACATGACGTCGGCCAACTCCCGGGCGGTCTTCGTCAGCTCGACCGCTTGGTCGGCGCTCTCGACGATGGTCTCGACGTATCCACGCTCGTCGTCGACGCGTTCGTCGAGCAGTTCCGCGTACGACGACACCAGCTGGAGGTCGTTGCGGATGTCGTGGCGAACGACCTGATTCAGCAGTTCGAGGTTGTCGCGCTGTTCCCGCAGCCGCTGTTCGTACTCGACGTGGACGGTCCGGTCACGCCCGATTCCGGCCAGCGCGGGCTCGCCACAGGGATCCTCGAAGGTGTTCGCGATGAACTCGTACGGGATCGACTCCCCGTCGTCGGTCAGCAGGGCCAGTTCCATCCGGGTGTCGCCCGTCTCGAAGGCCTCTTCGACGGCCTCGACCGCGGCGTCGGCGTCGTCCGGGCCGAAGAAGTCCGCGATGTGCATGGTTTCGAGGGCCTCCCCGTCGTATCCGGTCACCGTTTCGAACGCCTCGTTCCACCGGCGGAGGTGGCCCGTCGAATCCAAGACGTAGACGATATCGTCGATCCCGTCCAGCAGGTCGTCGATGAGCCGTTTCTGCCGTTTGAGAGCTGTCTGTTGCTCGATCTGATCGAGCGCGACCCGGACGTTCCGCGCCAGCAGTTCCGTGAGCTGGATCTCCCGGTCGGTGAACTCGGTCGTCCCCGTGGCCGCACACGTGAGGACGCCGTGTTCGCCAAGCGGGAGGACGATCGACGACCGCAGGGGGACGTCCGCGGCGGGCGCGTCTCGGGGGAGCGAATCGCGAATCACGGTCTCGCCCGCCTCGAACACGTCCCAGAGCCAGTTACCCCGCGGGTGGGTCGGCGCCGGCGTCCCGGCCTCCTCGAGGAGTGCCTGATGCTCCGGCGAGTTCGCGACGAGGGCGAGTTCGGTCCGGTCGTCGGTGGGGAACCAGACCGAGGGCAACGAGAACCCGAGCAGGTCGGTCGCAGTCTCGACGGCGATCTCGGCGACCTCCGTTTTCGACGCCGCCTCGACGAACTCCCGAGTCGCCCCGTGGAGCGCCGACAGTTGCCGTTCGAACGCCTTGCGGTCGGTGACGTCCTGGATCGCCCCGTCGAACACCGTCTCCTCACCGACGTCCCTCGCGATTGCGGTGACGGCACCCCACAGCGCCTCGCCGTCGAGCGTTTCGAGTTCGATCTCCCGCTCTCTCACGACCGTCTCGTCCGCGAGTCGCTCGCTGAACGCCTCGCGCTCGGCGGAATCGCGGTAGAGGTCGCTGACCGAGTGCTCACGGAGGTGGGCTTTCGAGTCGGCGTCGAACATCTCGACCATCGAACGGTTCAGCAGCCGGAACTCGCCGTTCGGGCCGGCCGTACACCGGTAGACCCCGACCGGAAGGTTCTCGACGAGCCGTTCGTAGCGTTCGAGTTCCCGCTCGCGCTCCTTTCGCGCCGTGACGTCGACGCTGTTGACGATGATACACTCGAGGGACGGGTCGTCGAGACAGTTGGTTCCGAGCGACCGGAGCCAGCGCCACTCGCCGTCTGCGTTCCGGAACCGATACTCGACGACCCGTTCCAGGCCCGGGTTCTCCAGTCCGTTTCGGAACTGCCTGAGGACCCGCTCTCGGTCCTCGGGATGGATGTACTCGAACGCCGTCTCCCCCACCAACTCGTCGGGGTCGTGGCCGAGGACGCGCTCGACGGACGGGCTCTGGTACTCGATGGTCCCCCGCTCGTCGAGGACGGCGACGATGGACGCCGAGTGTTCGAGGAACGCCGCCTGTCGCTCGAGCGTGCGTTGGCGCTCCTTGCGTTCGGAGATATCCCGGCTCAGCGTGAGAAAGTAGTCGTCGCCGTCGAGTTCGATCCGACGGATGGACACCTCGACCGGGAACGTCGAGCCGTCCGCGCGACGGTGGGTCCCCTCCACCGTCTCCCGCTCGTCGGGAGCCATCCCCCGCCAGAGCGACCGTAGCTCCGCGTGACTGTGCGCTCGCTCGACGTCGGCGACGTTCATCGTGCGGAGCTCGGCGCGTTCGAGTCCCAGACTGTCGACCGTTCGGTCGTTGACGTCGATGATGGTGCCCTCGATGTCGTGAAGGATGATCGCGTCGGGCGAGATGTCGAAGAGAGGCTGCAGCCGCTGTCGGTCGACCCCCGAACCGTCCGAACTGGGCATGCTCGGCTATCGACAACCTGCTATGGAAAAAACCCCCTCCGATTCTCAGTGATTGCGAGCGCACGGCCGGTCGCCGTTCACAGACGGTCCCGATACAGCCGGCCGAACGCCTGCCGGCGGAGGGTGGCGACCGCGGCGTCGCGTTCGTCCTGAAACGTGGCGGCGACCGCCGCGTCGGCGAACGGCGCGGCGTGCCAGACCACGTTGTCCACGTCCTCGCTCCCGAGCATCGTCAAGTCCGCGTCGGTCGATGCGCGCCACGATTCGAACGCGTCGCGGTCGGCGACGTGGACGACGAGCAGCGAGGCGAAGATGGCGTCGCGGGCCGTCTCGACCACCTGGCTCGTCACGCGGTCCGCGTACTCCTCGCGGTCGAAGTCCATCGCCGTCGCCGTCTCGCGAACGGCGGTTTGGGCCGCCGGGCCGACCGACTCGTAGGCCTCGCGCGCCGCGTCGAGCGTCTCCGGATCGAAGACCCCCTCGGTGTCCATACGTGTGCCTCCCGGTACCGGGATTTACGCCTTTCCGTCGTCGTCCGCGTCGCCGTCCCCTTCGCCGAGCATCGCCCGCGTCATCTCCTTGGCCGCCGCGAGGGTCCGCTGGGCCTCGGGGTCCAGGTCGGCCGCCTCGAAGGCCGTGGCGCCGCCGGTTGGGGGGGCGTGGTCGTGCCCGTCGTGTCGGTCCGCGGGCATCGACTCCTCGAACACCTCGTCGTAGGGGGTCTCCTCGGCGTGGTCGGCGACGACGGGCGCCAGTTCCGCGGCGCCGTCCGATTCCCATCCCGGCACCGTCTCGTCGAGCCACCGCTCGTGGGCGTCGCCGTGGAGCATGGCGGTGAACGCCAGGTGGTTGGCGAGATGTTCGGCGTCGCGCTGGGGCGTCTCGCACACCGGACAGGCGAATCCCATGGGTGCCGTTGGGACTCCCGGGTGAAACCTCTAGCGCCGTTCCTGCCACTCGGGGACGTCGAGGACCATCACGAGGGCGTCCTCGCCGTCGCGGTAGTACCGGGGGACCCGCCGTGCCGTCTCGAAGCCGACGTCGCGGTAGAGCGTCTGTGCCGGGTCGTTGCTCTCGCGGACCTCCAACTTCACCAGCTTCGCCCCCTCGACGGCGAGGGCCACGAGCGAACGGACGAGGAGCGACCGACCGATGCCCCGCCGTCTGGCGGTCTCGGCGACCGCCAAGTCCTTCACGTGTCCGATATCGCGCCCGAAGTTGGGCGTCACGTCGCCGACGACGTAGCCGACGACCCCGCCGTCGCGGGTGGCGACCAGGAACCCGGGTTCGTCGAGGAACCGCTCGAAGGCGGTGTAGGGCCACGGCTGGCCGAACGACTCCCGTTCGATCCGGACGACCGCCCCCAGATCCGACTGCTCGGCGCCGCGAACCGTCACGTCGGCGGGCTGTGTCGGGACGGCCACACCGATCGGTACGGACGAGGGGAGCAAAAGCCCTCGGGCGAGGGGGTCGAAAACGGTGTCGCCTCAGTCGTCGGCGGGCGTCGCGCCGCCGGAGTCCTCCTCGTACTGCTGTTTCGTCAGCGTGAGCTTGCCGCCGGCCGCGAGGATCTCGCGTTCGCGCTCGGAGGCGTCGAACTCGGCGGTCGCCTCCCAGTCGTCGTTGACGCGGATCGTGAACTCCTCGGCGCCGGACGCGACGGCCTCGGCGACGTCGTCGACGATCTCGACGTGGTCGCCCTGATCGATCCGCTCGTAGGTCTCCTCGTCGATCGTCAGCGGCAGGAGCCCGAAGTTGTACAGGTTCGCCTTGTGGATGCGGGCGAACGACTGCGCGAGGACGGCCTCGATGCCGAGATACATCGGACACATCGCGGCGTGTTCACGCGAGGAGCCCTGGCCGTAGTTCTCGCCGGCGACGAGGACGCCGCCGTCGGACTCGCGGGCGCGCTCCGCGAACGTGTCGTCGACGCGGGAGAGCGTGAACTCCGAGAGCTTGTCGATGTTCGAGCGGAACTTCAGGATGTCCGACGTGGCCGGGATGATGTGGTCGGTCGTGATGTTGTCGGGCATCTTCAGGAGCGTCTCGCCGGCGATGTCGGCGCCCAGGGGGTCCTTGAGCGGGACGTCGCCGATGTTCGGCCCCTTGATGAGGTCGTCGTCGACGGCCTCGTTCGGCTCGATGATGTCGGCTTTCGACCCGTCGTACCGGTCGGGGAGTTCGACGCCCGGCGACTCCAGGTCGCCGAGTTCCTCGGCCAGATCTCGGGGGTCGACGATCTCGCCCTTGAGCGCGGCCGCGGCCGCCACCTGCGGCGAGCAGAGGTAGACCGAGTCGTCCTCGATCCCCGAGCGGCCCTCGAAGTTGCGGTTGAACGTCCGCAGGGAGACGGAGTCGGAGGCGGGCACGTGACCGATGCCGATACAGGGGCCACAGGTGGACTCCGAGACGTTGACCCCGGCGGCCATCATCTCGGCGGTCCAGCCCTCGCGGGCGAGGAGTTCGCCGGCCTGCTTCGAGCCCGGTGCGACGATCATCTCGAGGTCCTTCTGGATCTCGCGGCCCGAGACCATCTTCGCCGCGGGCAGGATGTCCGCGTAGCCACCGTTGGTACAGGAGCCGACGATGACCTGTTCGACGTCCTCGCCGGCCACCTCGCGGACGGGCACGACGTTGTCCGGCATCGACGGCGCGGAG
Source organism: Haloplanus salinarum (assembly GCF_024498175.1). Taxonomy (NCBI): domain Archaea; kingdom Methanobacteriati; phylum Methanobacteriota; class Halobacteria; order Halobacteriales; family Haloferacaceae; genus Haloplanus; species Haloplanus salinarum. The sequence continues at coordinate 3,271,817 of NZ_CP101823.1, read as the reverse complement.
ATCAGGGGTTCGAGCTCCGAGAGGTCGACGACGATTTCGTCGGCGTACGTCGCGTCCTCGTCGGGCGAGAGCTCGACGTACTCCTCGCCGCGGCCCTGCCGTTCGAGGTAGTCCTTCGTGCGCTCGTCGGTCGGGAAGATGGAGGTGGTCGCGCCCAGCTCCGTCCCCATGTTCGTGATCGTGGTGCGCTCGGGGACCGAGAGGCTCTCGACGCCGGGACCGGTGTACTCGAACACCTTGCCGACGCCGCCCTTGACCGACAGCCGGCGCAGCATCTCGAGGATGAGGTCCTTCGCGGTCGCCCACTCGGGCAGTTCGCCCTCCAGGCGGACGTTCACGACTTCGGGCATCTCGACGAAGTAGGGGCCGCCACCCATCGCGACGGCGACGTCGAGGCCGCCGGCGCCGATGGCGAGTTCGCCGAGGCCGCCCGGCGTCGGCGTGTGGGAGTCCGACCCGAGCATCGTCTTGCCCGGCGCGGCGAAGTTCTCCTTGTGGACGTTGTGGCAGATGCCGTTGCCCGGGCGGGAGAAGTACGCGCCGTAGGTGCCGGCGGCCGACCGGAGGAAGCGGTGGTCGTCGGTGTTCTTGAAGTCGAACTGGTAGGTCTGGTGGTCACAGTACTGCGCGGCGAGTTCCGTCTGGACTTCGTCGAGTTCGAGCGCCTCGAACTGGAGCCAGACCATCGTGCCGGTCGTGTCCTGTGTGAGCACCTGATCGATCTCGATCCCGATCTCCTCGCCGGGTTCGAGATCCCCCTCGACGAGATGGTCGTCGAGGATCTTCTCTGTGAGCGTCTGTCCCATAACGTCCGGCCATCGACCGCCGACGGACATAAATCCCGCGTTGAAGCGCGTTAACTCCTACCGAGTCGGTTTTCACTACGAACGTACCCCGATTCGACAGGCGCCGAACGACCGCCACGGTTTTGTCGCCGCTCGGCGACCCCCCGGTATGTTCCGTGCCGGCCCGTTCGTCGCCGACCACGTCACGCCCGTCACGCCCGAACAGGTCCAGCCCAACGGCGTCGACCTGACCGTCGAGGCGGTCCTCGAACCGACCGAGCGCGGCCGGATCGGTCGTGACGGCAAGCACGTCGCCGAGCGCGAACCCCTCAATCCGGACCCCGACGCCGACGCGTACGTCCTCTCCCCCGGCGGCTACGTCGCCCGCTACGGCGAGACCATCCGGATCCCCGAGGGCCACGTCGGCTTCGTCTACCCGCGCTCGTCGCTCATGCGGAACGCCTGCATGCTCCACACGGCAGTCTGGGACGCGGGTTACGAGGGCCGCGGCGAAGGACTCCTCGCCGTCCACCGCCCCGTCGAAATCGAACCCGATGCCCGGATCGCCCAACTGGTGTTCGCCGAGGCGAACCACGACGGCACCTACGACGGGAGCTATCAGGGCGAGCGGGTGGACGGCTAATCGGCGATTAGCGGTGCCAATGCCCCGATTACTTAGAATGATGGAGTAGGATGCATCGGCCGTGCCACCCGGAAGCCGGCGGCAATCAGCCCGGGCGACGCTCGAACGGCTCGTATCACCGCCGCGGGTCCGGAACTGCGCGTTCGACGCCGCCGAACACGAAGACGCTCCCGCCGGCCCGTCGCCACGGTCGGAGTCCGTCGACGTTGCTTGCTGGACGCCAGTCGCCGGCCCGACCGACGACGCGGCCGCCACGCCGGACCTGCGGACGACACTTCTCGCGGACACGTCGCTCCCCGGTGCGGCCGAAACCCCGGTCGCGCACACGCTCGTCCTCGAAGTCGACGTCCCGGCACGGTCCGTCGCCGTCGATTACGGGGGCCTCGATACGGCGGTGATGCCGGAGCGTGGCGTCCGCGTCCGCAGCGACGACGACGCCGTCACCGTGGACGAGGTGCGCGTCGCGGCCGACGGCCGGTTCCACGTGACGCTCGCGGAGCCACGGACCGAGGGCGCGCTGTTCGTCGAGTACGCCGTGAGCCGGAACCCGTCCGGCGGGAACCACGCCGTCGACGTGGTCGTCGACGGAGTGCGCGAGACGGAGGCGCGGCTGGTCGTGAGGGGGTGAGCGACCAGCTCGGTCGCGACCGGCTCCGGTCACGACTGCACGCACAAAACAATGCGGAGTTTGTGTATTCCTCGCGGACAGGCGATCGATTTCAATCGGCGATTAATTAGAACGCTCCGGGAACGAGGGTCGGTTACTCCCGCACGGGGAGGCGGAAGAAATGACCGAGAACTTCGACCTCTCGCGCCGCAAGGCGCTCGCGGCACTCGGAAGCATCGGTATCGCCTCGGCTGGTGCCGGCCTCGGCACGAGCGCGTACTTCAGCGATCAAGAGACGTTCGAAAACAACCGGTTGACCGCTGGGACGCTCGATATGACGGTCGCAGCGACGAACTGGTATTCGGACTGGTCGAGCGACGAGGCGGAGCACGCCGGGATGCCGGCGCCCGGCGAGTCGGCTGACTTCACGCTGCCGGCGCCGCCCGACGCGCCCGACGCCAAGGACATCGAATTCGTCGTCGACGACGGCGAGGGACAGGCTCTCCTGAACGACCTGAACGAGAACACGGTCAACGGTGGCGTCTACGGAAGTCAGAACCTCTGTGGAACCGGCCGGAACGCGCCGGAGGACACGGTTCTCGTCGACCTCGCGGACGTGAAACCGGGCGATTTCGGCATCGTCGGCTTCCGGTTCGAACTCTGTGACAATCCGGGCTACGTCTGGCTGCAGGGTGGCCTGCGCTCGGCGAGCGAGGGGGGCACGACCGAACCGGAGGCCGACGACCCGGACGAAGTCGACGGGGTCGTCGAACTCCTCGACGCAATCCAGGTCGCCGTCTTCCGGGATCTGTTCAACGCCCGGGAGCAGCAGAGCGCACAGGTCTCACTCCGGACCTTCCTCGCGCTGATCGAGAACGCGCCGGGGTATCCGCTCGTCGGCGATATCGACGCCGAGACCGGCGGCGGAACCGGGCGGAGCTGTTTCGCCGGCGGCGACGACACCGACGCCGCTACCCCCCACGACGTGTTCGTCGTCTGGTGGCTCCCCGTCGACCACGCTAACCAAGTGCAGTCCGACGCCGTACGGTTCGATCTCGGCTTCTACACCGAACAGTGCCGGCACAACGACGGCACCGGGCAGGTAGAGCGATCGTTCGGCAACGACGTGCCCGTCGACACGGTCGGCGGCGTCGACGTGACCGATCAGCGCGCCGGCGATCCGATCCCGCTCCCCGGCGGCGCCGAGACGTACGCCCGATTCACACTCTCGGACGTGAAATACACCGGCCCGACCGACACGCTCGGCGCCGAACCCGGGCCCATCCAGAATGCGGCGGGCCTCGTCGCCGACCTGAACGGAACCGTGCCCGCTCCCGACGGGAACGACCCGTACTACATCGTCGGCCTGCACACGCCGGGCGTGGGCAGCGGGATTCCGACTCGGCGCGACTCGCTGGTCGGTGTCGCGCCGCTCCCGGTCGGCCGATACGAGGAACTCGTCGCCCCGATCGCCCCGACACCGTTTACCGCGAGCGGGTTTCCGCCGACGGGCGAGACGGTGCTGACGGCGACGCTGTGGCACGGTCCCGGCGGGTCGGAGACGGGACCCATCGCCGACGCCGACGGCGACCCCTTCGCCGACGCGGCAGTGGTGCAGTTCCCTTCGCCGTAGCCGCCTCGCTCGTCACGTTCGTTCCGCGCAGAAGCGGGCCGGGAGGGAGTTGAACCCGATTGCGAGACTCGTCGTCGCTCGTCTCGCGTGGTTCAACTCCTTCCTGCCGGTTCCCTCACCGCCTCGCTGTCGCTCGGCGGTTCAGTGCACGGGCCGGGAGGGAGTTGAACCCCCGACCGTCTGGTGACTTCCGCGACCTTCCCCTGATGTGGGGAACTGCCACGTTAAAAGCCAGACGCTCTGCCTGACTGAGCTACCGGCCCTGTTCGATGGGTCGTGGTGGGGAGTATAAACGTTTACGATACCCCGGTTAGTCGAGCGCAGTGAGCCAAGTGTCAAGTCGGTACTCGTCCGCCCAGTTGACGTTCGGAGACTGTTTATCGGGGTCGTCGATACGAAGGCCCATACTGGTACGTGGGGCCTCCGAAACCGGGACTACGTACGTCTCCATCCTTTCCGGAGAGTAGACGACGAAGACGTCTATCTGTCCCTCGTACCCGTTCTTTTCTACGCGATTCGGGACGGTAGCCGTGCTCCGCGTTTCGAACTGAACACGGCCGTTCACGGTGCGTCCCGTCTTCACCTGAATACGGTAGAAGGTACCGCTGATATCGACGACCAAGTCGTACCGCTCGTTGTCTCCGAAGGGCTGGAGTACGGTGATTCCCCGCCGGACGAACTCGTGAACGACTGCCGCTTCGCTACGCTGGCCTCGCGTCTTCGGATGGGTCGGTTCACACATCCGGGAATGATATCCCGCCCGATGACTCGTATATCTCCGTGAGTAAGAACGGATATCGTCGCAGACGGCCGTTGCTTACGAATCCAGGTACGCCGACAGCGCCTCGGCCACCAGGTCGTCGGGGTCGCGGTTCTCGACCGACGCCAGCCGCCGGAGTTCGATATACTGCGCGGGGGGGAGCGTCAGGTCCATGCGGCCGAAGGTGAGACTGCGGTCGTCGAGGGTCGCTTCGACGGAGCGGCCGTCGCCCACCTCGCTGGCCAGTTGCCGGATTTCGCGGACGGTGAGGTCGTGTTCGAGCGTGGCCCACGCCAGGGCGTAGCGGTCGTCGCCGCCGACGCGGGCGATGTGTTTCGCCGCCGTCGGGGCGATGGTCCCCCGGGCGACGTGGCGCCGGATCGCCTGCGGGAGGTCGTGGACCCGCGCCCACTTCCGGATGAAGGCGACCGACACGTCACCCCCGGCGCGTTCGGCGGCCGCCTTGTACGAGCCGACGCCCCGAACCAGCGCGGCACACGCCGCCGCCCCCCGGAGCATGTAGACGTGGTCCTCGGAGCCGACGGTGTTCTCGGCGAAGGAACGAACCACGTCCGCGGCGAGTTGCACGCTCTCGGGGTCGTCGGGGTCGAACCCGACGGCCTCGTCCGCCCGTTCGCCCGTCACGGACGGATCGGCGCGCACGACCGGTTCGCCGACCGGCGACTCCCGGTCGGCCGGGCGCCCGGGCACATCGGGGTCGTCGCTCATCGTACCGTTCGTTCGGCGAGGAGACTCAAAAGTCCCCCGTGCGCGTGCGCCGTCGCCGAGCGATCACGCCGACGTCGCCGACACCCGAACCCGGTCACCGCGGGCGAAGTCGTGGTCCGGGGCGACCAGCTTCGCGCCGAACGCGGCGTCCCGGGCGACGAACAGCGACAGGCCGGTGATCGGGCGGCCGTTCGCCCGGAGGGTGACGCCGTCCCAGGTCACCGCCCGCCCCTCGGCGACGCCGACGCGGTCGCCGGCCACCGAGACGGGCGTCCGGCCCTCGGCGTCCGGGAGGACGCCGCCGCCGTCGTAGTGGGGACACCCGCCGTCGAGGACGGTCCCCGGGGCGCCGGCGAGCCCGGCCCACGACCCCGGGTCGGGGTGACGGGGTCCGTCGAGGACGACGAACGTCTCGCCGGCCTCGCGGACGACGCCGGTCCCGTTCCAGTCGAGCGCCCGCACGGGCACGTCGACGGTGACCGGCAGCGAGCCGGCGGCGCGATACGGGTTCGCGTCCGGGTCGCGAAAGCCGAGGTGGACGTGGTCGTCGACCCAGGGGGCGAAAAAGCCCGAGCGGATCGTCTCGCCGAGGGTGTCGCCGACCGCGACCCGGGTCCCGGGATCGACCGCTGGGTCGACGTGCAGGATTCGGGCGACGCGGTCGCCGGTGTCGATCAGGAGGAGGTGATCCTCGGCGACGGCGTAGGGACGGGGCGGCGCACGCACGCTCCGGACGTCGGTCACGACGCCCGCGACCGGCGAGGGAGCGCGGTCGGTCGCCGGATAGAGGTCGATAGCACACCCGCGGTCGTGGGCGGCGTAGGGGGAGTTGAACAGCGAGAACCGCCGGAAGTGAGACAGCGCCGACGCCGTGACCGTGACCATACCGGGGGGTTGGCGCGAGCGGAGTTATACGGTCGGGTCGCGTTCGACCGCTCGCCGCGCCGAGGCCTCGCCAGTTATGTGCGTCCACATCCACGAACACCCATGCGCGTCCTGCGCGGTCGGGCGGCGACGGTCGAGGCCGACCGGGGACGAACCGGCGCGATGCTCGCGCGGACGGGAGCGACGGGCGAACCGGCCGTGCGCGTCTGGACGCCACACCGACAGGTGGCCTTCGGTCGGCGCGACGCCGCCGAACCGGGGTACGACCGCGCCCGTGCGGTCGCCCGGGAGCGGGGCTTCGAACCGATCGAGCGCCGCGTCGGCGGCCGGGCCGTCGCCCACACGGGGTCGACGCTCGCCTTCGCCCGCGCGGTGCCGGTGGCGGACGCCCGCGCCGGTCTGGCGGATCGCTACGAGGCGACGGCCGACCGGGTGCGGCGGGCGCTCTCGGCCGTCGGCGTCGAGACGGCGGCCGGGGAGCCGCCAGCGTCCTTCTGTCCCGGCAGCCACTCGCTGCGGGCGGGCGGGAAGGTGGTCGGAATCGCCCAGCGGGTGCGGACGGACGCGGCGCTGGTGGCGGGGTGTGTCGTGGTCGCGGACCGCGAGGAGTTGGCGTCGGTCCTCGCGCCGGTGTACGACGCGCTCGGCCAGCCGTTCGACCCGGGGAGCGTGGGGAGCGTGGCGGCCGCCGGCGGCCCGTCCGATCCGGAGCAGGTCCGGACGGCGGTCGAGCGGGAGCTGATCGACGGCGACGCGACCGTCCGCCGGCGGGCGGTGTGAGCGAGGGACTTACGGCGACCGGGTGACAGGTGGGGGTATGCTCGTCAGGAACGCACGGCTGGCCGACGGCCGTGTTCGGGACGTCCGGGTCGAGGGAGAGCGGATCGAGGCCGTGGGAGCCGGCCTCGACGCCGCAGGAGAAGTCATCGACGCCCGGGAGCGACTGTTGCTCCCCGGCGCCGTCGACGCCCACGTCCACTTCAGGGAACCCGGAGCGCCGCACAAGGAGACGTGGCGGACGGGGTCGCGAAGCGCCGCGGCGGGCGGGGTCACCACGGTGATCGACCAGCCCAACACCGATCCGCCGACGACGACCGGTGCCGCGTTCGACCAGAAGGAGCTGTGCGCCCGGCACTCGCTCGTCGACTACGGCGTCAACGGCGGCGTGACCGAGTCGTGGGACCCCGAGACCCTGTTCGACCGCCCGCTCGTCGCGCTGGGCGAGGTGTTCCTCGCCGATTCGACGGGCGAGATGGGCATCGACGGCGACCTGTTCGAGGACGCCGTCCACCGAGCCGTCGAGGCCGGCGTCCCCGTGACCGTCCACGCCGAGGACGCGACCCGGTTCGACGACGCCGCCCGCGACGCCGCCGGCGACGGGGTCGGCGTCGACGCCGACGCCGACGCGTGGAGCGCGTACCGCACCGCCGAGGCCGAAATCGCGGCCGTGGAGCGGGCCGTCGAGGTGGGCGTCGACGCCGGCGCCCGCCTCCACGTCGCCCACACCAGCACGCCCGAGGCGGTCGACCTCGTCGCCGACGCCCCCGACCGGGTGACCTGCGAGGTGACGCCACACCACTGCCTGCTCTCGCGGGCGGACCTCGACGACCTGGGCACCTACGGACGGATGAACCCGCCGCTCCGGAGCGAGGAGCGGCGGGCGGCCCTCGACGAGCGGGTGGTCGACGGCCGGGTCGATCTGCTGGCCACGGACCACGCGCCCCACACCCGCGAGGAGAAGGAGGCGTCGCTGCTCGCGGCACCGAGCGGCGTCCCCGGCGTCGAGACATTGGTGCCGCTGTTGCTGGCGGAGACGCGCGACGGCCCGTTGACCGTCGAGCGGGTCCGCGATCTGACCGCCGCGGCGCCGGCCGCCACCTTCGGGCTGGAGCGCAAGGGGCGGATCGAAGCCGGCATGGACGCCGATCTGGCGCTGTACGACCTAGAACGACCGCGGCCGGTCGACGGGGGACGGCTCCACTCGAAGTGTGGGTGGACGCCCTTCGAGGGGTTCGAGGGCGTCTTCCCCGAGTGGACGACGGTCCGCGGGGACCGGGTGTACGACGCCGCGATGGACACCTTCGGGACGGCCGCCGGCGAGAACGTCGGTTAGTCGAGGTCGTCCCGGAGTTCCGCGCTGGACTCGCGGACCTCGCGCATGGCCTCGGAGACGCGGTCCTCGGCGTCGAGTTCCTCGGCGACCGAGAGGTCGACGCCCTCCACCTCCAGCAGGAACTTCGCGACTTCGGTCACCTCGTACATCAGTTCGTCGAGTTCCTCGGCGGTGAAAAACCCGGACATGGCGCCGTAGAGGAAGGTCGCGCCGGCCTTCTGGACCTTGTCCTCGAAGGAGGTCCGGGCCTGGTTGACCGCCTGTGGCGTGTAGGTGTCGGTCATGAAGGGGACGAGCCGTGGCAGGTTCTCGCCGATCTTGGTCATCTCGACGCCGGTCTCGGTGCGGAAGTCGACACAGAGTCGCGCGATGGCCCACTCGCGGGCCGTGATGTACGTCCGGTCGCGGAGAAAGGAGTTGACGCGGTCGTACTCGGCGCCGTCCATCTTCTTGAAGCGCTCGTACTTGCGGACGTCGGCGGGGACCGAGTCGGCGTCCGCGGCCGAGTCGGCGCCGCGGGCGTCGGTCCGGTCGTCGGCGGTCCCCCGCCCATCCTCGGCCGCCGGCGCGTCGTCGCTCATGTGCCGGCGTTCCGGTCGCCGACGCAAAAGCGTTCCGTCGCCGTCTGCCGGCCGTCTGACGACCGGTCGCGTACCTTTTTCAGTCGCCGTACCGAGACGTCGGTCATGAAGCTACTGCTGGGCATCGGCGGGAGCGACGACTCGATCCGCGCCCTGGAGCGCACCGTCGCCCGCGTCGCCGAGACGGGCGACGATCTGACGGTCGCCATCCTCCGGAACCCGGCAACGGAGGCGGACCCCGAGGGGATCGAACGACGAGTGCAGGACGTCCTCGACGACGCGGGCGTGCGGGCCGCGGTCCGCCACCTCGACGGCGATCCGGGGAGTCGGCTGGTCGAACTCGCGGAGGGGGAAGAGTACGATCGGATCGTCCTCGGCGGCGGCGAGACCAGCCCCATGGGGAAGATCAAGCTGGGAGGCATCGCCGAGTTCGTCCTGTTGAACTCCCACATCTCGGTGACGCTGGTCCGATGACCGACGACAGCACCTACCCCGACGAGGTATCGGGACCGTTCCCCCGGCCGCCGACGGCGTTCGAGGACCGCGAGGGGCGGTCGATCACCGTCCGGCGCTACGACCCGGACGACCGCGGGGCGCTGACGGCGATGTACGAGGCGTTCGACCCGGCGGACCGCGCCCAGGGCATCCCGCCGACGACCGAGAAACGCATCACCGAGTGGCTCGACGCCATCACGGGCGAGGAGACGGTGAACGTCGTCGCGACCCACGGGGACGACGCCGTCGGCCACGCGACGCTCGTCCCCGACGAACCCGAAGGCACCGCGGAACTCGCCATCTTCGTCCTGCAGGCCTACCAGCACGCGGGCATCGGCACCCGACTGTTGAAGACGCTCCTCGGCGCCGGCGCCGCGGACGGCTTCGAACGCGTGTGGCTGAGCGTCGAGCGCTGGAACGAACCGGCGATCAGCCTCTACGAGAAGGTGGGGTTCCGCGCCAGCGACACGGAGAGCTTCGAACACGAGATGGCGATCCGGCTGGCCGATCAGACCGAGAGCACGGGCTGACTCGCGTAGAGGAGGACGTACTCGGCGGCCTTCGCCAGCACGTCGTCCGTCTCGCCCGAGAGGGGTTCGCGGGGGACGACCACGAAGTCGGCGCCGAGTTCCTCCGCGGTGTCGAGGACGACGTTGCCCGGATGCTGGGAGAGGCGGCTGGTCGAGAACCCGTGGGCCATCGACGTCGAGAGCGGGACGTCGGCGTCGGCGACGGTGTCGACGACCGCGTCCAGGAACGCCTCGGAGTCGGCCGCGAGCGTCTCGTCGTCGACCGCCCCGGTGTCGATGGCGCGGGCGACGTCGTCACCGACGACGTAGAGCGCGTGGACCGCGGCGTCGTACTCGTCGGCGATGGCCGCTGCGTACTCCACGGCCGCGAGCGACTCCTCGCTCCCGTCCACGGGGACGAGCACGAGCGACGGCGAGAGCGGATCGGTCATAAGCGAGCCTGCGCGGGCCACGGGCAAAAACGCTCCCCCGACGCCCGCGCCGTGCTGCCGGACACCGGGTTTATGTCCCGACCGGCCGAACTCGCGTCCATGTTCGACACCATCGTCATCGCGACGGACGGTTCCGAGAGCGTCCGCCGGGCCGTGAGCGTCGCCCTGGACCTGGCCGAGCGCTTCGACGCGGCGGTCCACGCGCTCTACGTCGTCGACGAGGGGGAAGTCGAGAGTTCGCCCGATCAGGTGCGCGAGGAGATGCGCGCCGCCCTCGACGACGACGGACGGGCGGCGCTCGAGGATATCGAAACGGCCGCCGACCGTCCGATCACGACCGCCGTCCGCGAGGGACGTCCCGCGACGAAGATCAGGGAGTACGCGACCGAACACGACGCCGATATGGTGGCGATGGGGACCCGCGGCCGGCACGGCGAGAACCGGTTTCTCATCGGCAGCGTCGCAGAGCGAGTCGTCCGCACCTGCCCGGTGCCCGTGCTCACGGTCCGACAGCTCGACGAGAGCGAACACGACGGCGGGGACGGGGTTCGCGACGCGGCCGCGAGCGCCTAGTCGACCCGTCACCGGCCGAATCGCGGGATACTTCGGGGCGGCCCGCGTCCGGTCGGTATGGACGACGACCTGATCGACGACGACGGACGCTCCCTCTCGCGGAAGTCGCGCCTCCCCGGTGCGGGCTTTTTCTATCCCGACTCGCTCGACGAGGAGTACGCCGACCGGCGCGCCCGCGAGGCCATCGAGGGCGCGGAGGCGGTGGTGGTCGCCGACGGCGACGCCGACGGCCTCGCCTGTGTGGCGCTCCTGCGGGAGCGCTACGACGCCGCGCTCGACGTGGCGCCGTTCGAGGCGTCGCTCGCGGCGCGGCTGGATCCGGGGCTGGACGACGGAGACGACGACGACGAGGACGAGGACACCGAGGACTCGCCCGTCGGCCTCGTGACCGCGAGTCCCCACTCGCTGTCCGAGGCGCTCGACCGCGTCGCCGAGTACGCCGACGCCGGCGTCGACGTCTACGTCTGTGACCTCTGTCCGGACGACGAGTCGGTCGTCGAGGCGGCCGACGCGGTGACCGACCGCGCGGCGACGGTCCGCTGGTTCGACCACCACCAGTGGGACGACGACGTGGCGAGCGCGGTCCGGGCGGCGGGTGTCGACCTCGTGATCGGCGAGTCCGACGAGGAGTGCACCGCCGACGTGGCGCTTCGCTCCCTGGCCGACGACTTCCCCGACCACCTCGTCGACCTCGCGGCAGTCACACGGGATCACGACCTCTGGATCAAGGAGGACCCCCGGAGCGACGACCTGGCTGACTACGCCCACTGGGCGAGCGCCGAGGAGTACGTGACCGTCGTCGGGCGGTACGGCCCGGCGCTTCCGGAACCGGTCGTCGACTACCTCGAGGACCGGCGCGTGGAGAAAGAGCGGTTGATCGAGGCGGCGGTCGACCGCGCCGAACTGCACGACGTCGGGCCGTGGACCGTCGGCGTCACCTACGGCCGGTGTTCGCAAAACGAGGTGGCCGAGGCGCTGCGGGAGGACGGGGCCGACGCCGCGGTGATCGTCAAACCCGCCGGCAGCGCCAGCATCCGCGGGAGCGAGGGCTTCGAGCGCGCCCACGAGGTGGCGGCACAGGTGAACGGCGGCGGCCACCCCCGCGCCGCGGGCTGCAAGCCGGACGTCTACGACGACATGCTCGACTACGCCCACCACTGGACGACCGAGGGGCAGGCGACCAAGCGGGTGATCCTCGCGGCGTTCGAACGGTTGATCGAGGACGACGGGACGGCCGACGAGTAGCGGGCCGTCGGGACGGCGGGAGTGAACGCAACGCCACGGGAGGAGGGGCGCAACCTGACCGGGACGAAAGTCGACGAGATGGCACGACCTCCCGTCGTCGGGCTCAGGAATATCTCCGGACGGAGCATCCCGATGGTATATTTACGCAGGACGACATCCCGACATATGGTAGAACCCGCCCTCATCCTTCCGCCCGAACCGGACGAACGATGGCAACTCGCCAAACAGATGGGTGTCACGCAGGCCGTCATCCACCCGCTGGAGATCGGCGACGGGCGGACCCAGTGGTCGTTCGACGACCTGCTCGGGCTACGAAACTGGCTCGAGGATGCGGGGTTGGAGTTCGCGGTCCTCGAAGGATCGGTCCCCATCTCCGACCGGATCCGCCTCGGCCGCGAGGGGCGGGACGAGGACATCGAGACGTTCAAAACATTCCTCCGTAACTGCGGTCGGGTCGGGATTCCGGTCGTCTGCTACGACTGGATGGCCGGGATTCGCTGGGCGCGCACCGGGGCACACGTCGAGTCCCGCGGCGGCTCCTACGTGACCGGCTACGACGACGCGAAACTGCGGGGAGGCGGCGACGGCGAGGGGATCACCCACGAGCAGCTGTGGGAGGCGCTCGAACACTTCCTCGAGGCGGTCGTTCCGGTCGCGGAGGAGGCGGGGGTGAAACTCGGCCTCCACCCCGACGATCCCCCCCGCGAGTCGGTTCGCGGGACGCCACGGATCGTCACCAGCGTCGACGCGTACGACCGCGTCCTCGACATCTACGACAGCGAGTACAACGGGATCACGTTCTGTCAGGGGAACTTCGCGGCCATGGGTGCGGACATCCCCGCGGCCATCCGCCGGTTCGGCGACCGGATCAACTTCGTCCACTTCCGCGACGTCGAGGGCGACGCCGACGGGTTCGTCGAGACGTGGCACGACGACGGGCCGACAGACATGCTCGCCGCCATGCGCGCGTACGAGGAGGTGGGGTTCGACGGGCCGATGCGTCCCGACCACGTGCCGACGATGGCCGGCGAGGACAACTCGAACCCGGGGTACCACACGCTGGGGCGACTGTTCGCCGTCGGGTACATGACCGGACTGCTCGAAGCCGCGAGCGAGTAACTACACCTCGCCGACGACCCAGCGATCGGAGAAGGCGGTGCCGTCGGGACAGGCGGCGTAGGCGTGGATCACGTCACCCTCTGTGTAGATGCCGCCGACCTCCTCGTTTTGTGCCTCCGCGAAGGCGAGGACGAACGCCGCGCCCTCGCCGCAGTCGGGGCAGGTACCCCCGGTCAGGCCGGGGTCGATGTCGCCTTCGGTACCCATCGCCTCCTTGGCGAAGGCCATGGCGTCCATGCCGGTCCCGGCCGAGAACAGCCGGCGGCCCTGTTCGCCCGGGACGACGAGGACGACGCCGCCGTCGACGGGAGTGCCGTGATCGGCGAGGGTGCCCTCGTCGTCGAGGTAGTCGTCGGTGAGGTAGAGCGCGACGTGGTCGAGTCGGTCGCCGGCGAGGAAGGCGTCGAGGTCGGGGTCGCTCATACCGTCGGCAGGTCGCCGAGGCGTAAAGAAGGGTCGTTTCCGGCCGGTGGGTCGACGGGACGACGGGGGTTTTTGGGCGTCGTCGTCGTCGATCGGGTATGAACCGAACACAGCTCTCGGGCGCGGCCTACGCGCTGTTCGGCACCGGACTGGTGGTCGACGGCGCGGTCGACCTGCGTGGATCGTTCGCCGTCCTCCCCGCGCTGACCGCGCTGTTCGGGGTCGGCATCCTGGTCGCCGGCGTCGTGACTCTCACCGGATCGGACGCGGCACCCCTCGACGGACGACTCGCCGTCGGCGAACGGCCGACGTGGGTGGTTGCGCTGCTCGCGCTGGCGGGGACGCTGTTGCTCGTCGGGGCGGCGTTCCGGCTACTCGTCGCGTAGGTCCTCGGCGATGGCGGTAAGCGAGTCGTCCGGGCGGCGGGTGACCGAGTACACCGTCCGGCGGCCGGGCACGCGGACGCCGTAGCGGTGGCCCGGCGTCACCTCGTCGACGTCGACGCTCCGGCCGACGTCGAGGTCGGTGCCGCGAACCCACTCGACGAGGCGGTTCGTCCCCTCGCGGTCGCTCCGCGCCAGGCGACGGTTGTCGTAGGCCCCACGGAGCAGGGGGCCCGACGCGTCGGCGTCGACGCGGGCGTGGTACTCGTCGCCGTCGAGGACCAGACGGACGAACTCGCCGGGGTCGACGGCGACGTCGTCGGGCAAGCGGAGACAGGGCCGGCGGGTGCCGCCGCTCCGGGCGAGTTCGGCACGGTACGTCGTCACCGCATCCCCGTCGCTGGCGACGCGGTCGGGCACGACTACTCGTCGTCCGCGTCGGCCTCGTCGTCGGCCTCGTCCGCGCCGAAGCCGGCGTCGCCGTCGACGACCTTCGCGTTGATCTGTGCCACGGCCTCGCTGATCTCGCGCCCGCGGACGGTCACGCGCTTTCGCTCGCCGTCGCGGGACGGATCGAAGCCGACGCCACCCTCGAGGAGGACCTCCTTGAGCGACGGCCCGGCGACGTCCGCGCGGAGGGGACGGCCGGCGTCGTCTGACCCGCCGGTCAGTTCGAGCGTCGTGCCGTCGAGGCCGACGGCGCCGCCGTCGACCTCGGCGCCGAGTTCGCGCCCGAGAAACCGGTTCGCGTCCTGTCCGTCGACCTCGAACTGCTCCGTTCGACCCGTATCCGGGTCCGAAACGACGACCTTGAAGTCTGCCATGCCCGGATTCAGACGGCCGCCGATAAAAAGCACGTCGAAACCGAGCGTCGCGGCCGACGCGCCCGGCGCGCGGGCGACGCCGAACATCCGGGGACGAATTATTAATTGATTCAGCTTATTTTGGCAAACATTCCACTCTAGATCCCGTATATTGGCAAGAGGATTAATATAGACGTGACGGCTAGGGCGAGCTAATGAGCGACGAGTGCGACTGTGACGACGGGGCGGCGGGCGCCGACCGCCGCCCGGACGGGACGGCCCGGGGCGAGCGCCTCCGGGCGTCCGTCCCGGCCATGGACTGCCCGTCGTGTGCCGGCAAGGTCGAGCGGAGCGTCCGGACGCTCGCGGGGGTGGGGACGGTCGAGACGCGGCCGGCGTCGGGGACCCTGATCGTCGACTACGACCCCGACGAGACGACGGCCGAGGCCGTCCGGGGGCGTGTCGACGCGGCGGGCTACGCCGTCGCTGACGTCGAGACGGAGACGCTCGCGGTGCCGTCGATGGACTGCTCGTCGTGTGCCGGCAAGGTCGAGTCGGCGCTGTCCGGTCTCGACGGCGTCGTCGACTACGACACCCGACCGGCGTCGGGTCGGGTCGAGGTGAGTTACGACCCCGGGCGGGCGACCCGCGGCGACGTGGTGGCGGCAGTCGAGAACGCGGGCTACGAGGTGGTCGAGGGCGACCGGACGGAGTCGTCGATCTGGCGGAGTCGGCGTGCGCTGAAGACCGGGGTCGGCGCCGTCGCCCTGCTCCTCGGGGTCGTCTTCGAGTACGCCCTCACGGGCGCGAACGCGACGCTCGCGACCGGGTTCGGGCGGACGATCACCGTCGACTGGGCGCTGTACGTCCTCGCGGCGGCGGTGGCCGGGCAGGCCATCCTGCGGAACGGGTGGTATTCGGCGCGGACCCGCAGCCTCGACATCGACTTCCTGATGAGCGCCGGCGTGGTGGGCGCCATCGCCGTCGACCTGCCCTTCGAGGCGGCGACGCTCGCGGTCCTCTTTTCGGTCTCCGAACTCCTGGAGCGCTACTCGATGGACCGCGCCCGGTCGTCGATGTCGGAGCTGATGGATCTCTCGCCCGATACGGCGACGGTGCGACGCGGGGCGGCGGGGAAGGACGGCCAGGAGGAGACGGTGCCGGTCGACGAGGTGACCGTCGGGGACCTGGTGGTGGTGCGGCCGGGCGACCGCGTGCCCGTCGACGGCGTCGTCCACGAGGGCCGGAGCGCGGTCGACGAGTCGCCGATCACGGGCGAGAGCGTCCCGGTCGACGTCGCGCCGGGGGACGAGGTGTACGCCGGCAGCATCGTCGCCGAGGGGTATCTGGAGGTGGAGGCGACGGCGCCAGCGGCGGAGTCGACGCTGTCGAAGGTGATCGACCTGGTGGAGGACGCGGAGCGCGACAAATCCGAGCGCGAGCGGTTCGTCGACCGCTTCGCGTCGTACTACACGCCGGTCGTGGTGGCGCTGGCGGTGGCGACGGCGCTCGGACCGCCGCTGCTCGTGGGCGCGGCGTTCGAGACGTGGTTCGTCCGCGGCCTGACGCTCCTGGTCGTCGCCTGTCCCTGTGCGTTCGTCATCAGCACGCCGGTCAGCGTCGTCTCGGGAATCACGAGCGCGGCACGCAACGGCGTCCTCATCAAGGGCGGGGACCGCCTGGAGGCGATGGGCGAGGTGGACACCGTCGCCCTCGACAAGACGGGGACGATCACGGCCGGCGAACTCGGCGTGACGGACGTGGTGGGGCTGAACGGGGCGAGCGAGGACGACGTCCTGGGGTGTGCGGCCGCCCTGGAGCGGCGGAGCGAACACCCCATCGCGACGGCCATCGTCGACCGCGCGACGGAGACCGGGGTGCCGGACCGCGAGGTGGCCGACTTCGAGTCGATCACGGGCGAGGGCGTCCGCGCCGACCTGGACGGCGTCACCCACTACGCGGGCAAACCAGCGCTGTTCGAGTCGCTCGGATTCGACCTCGAACACGCCCACATCGCGACCGACGGGGGCCTCGCCGTCGGCGCCGACCTCGAACCCGAGGCCTGCGACCACGGCCAGGGGGCGTACCTCGACCTCGTGAACGACGTGGTCCCGCGCCTGCAGGCCGAGGGCAAGACCGTCGTCCTCGTGGGCACGGCCGAGGAACTGGAGGGCGTGATCGCCGTGGCCGATACGGTCCGCCCGGCGGCCGCCGCGGCCGTCGACCGCCTGCACGACCTCGGGATCGAGCGGGTGGTCATGCTGACCGGCGACAACGAGCGGACCGCCCGCGCCATCGCGTCGCAGGTGGGGATCGACGAGGTGCGGGCCGACCTCCTCCCCGACGAGAAGGTGGCGGCGATCCGCGAGTTCGCGGCCGACTCCGAGGCGGCCGCGGCCGACGACGCCCGCCTGCCCTGGAACCGGACGAACGGCGGCGTGGCGATGGTGGGCGACGGCGTCAACGACGCGCCGGCGCTCGCGGCCGCGACGGTCGGCGTGGCGATGGGCGCCGCGGGCACCGACACCGCCATCGAGACGGCCGACGTGGCGCTGATGGGCGACGACCTGACGCGCCTGCCCTACCTCGTCGCGCTCGCCCAGCGGGCGAACCACGTCATCAAGACGAACATCTGGTCGTCGCTCGGCGTGAAGATGATCCTCGCGGCGGGCGCCCCGCTCGGCCTGGTGAGCGTCATCCACGCCGTCGTGATCGGCGACATGGGCATGAGCCTCGCGGTCACCGGGAACGCGATGCGGCTGGCGAACGTCGAACCGGAGGAGTGAGCCGCGCGAGGCGGGGGATCGGCGCACCGTCCGTCAGTTTCGACACCACTTTTTTCCGACTCGACCTGGTCGTCGGTGGATATGTGGGGGACACGATCGAGTGACAGCGGGTCGACCGATGGTGACATCTTTCTAACAGTATCGCCGATCGAAATCGCATCTCGATGACCGGGGGAACACGGATACGCCTCACGGCGGTAGCGATAGCGCTCCTGCTCGTCACGAGCGGCCTCGGGGCGTTCGGCGGGACCGCCGCCGCCAGTTCCGGCGGCAACCCGCCGCCAACCGCCGATCCCGGACAACTCGCCGTCTCGCTGACCGACGGCGACGGCACCGTCAACGCGACGTATCGGGTCGACGAGACGACGGGGACGATCAACGCCTCCTACGCCGGGGCGAAGGCGGACGTCAACGTCTCGTACACCGACAGTGCGACGGCCATCCAGTTCGCGCTGGACAACGCGACCGCCGAGAACGACACCGTCGTCCTCGGTGGCGGGACGTTCAACGGGAGCGTCGACGTCGGGGCGAGGACAGGTCTCACGCTCGACGGCGGGTACAGCCGCCTCGACGGGGACGCCGGCAGAGGGGACACCGTCGACGTGACGAGCAACGGGGCGACGGTGCAGAACCTCATCGTCGTCGACTCCCCGGGTACCGGAATCGACAGCCTGAACGCCGACGACGTGACGCTCCGGAACGTCGAGTCGCTCGACAGCGCGAACAACGGCATCGCCTTCGCCAACGGCACGGTCCGGAACGTGACGATCCGCGGCGGAAGCGTCGGCCTCTCGCAAGGGACATCGAACGGCTCGACCATCGCCGACGTGACGATCCGGCAAGCCCAGTACACCGGCCTCGAGATCAACAGCGCGAACCACACGGTGCGGGACGTGACGGTGAACAACACCACCAGCGGCGAGGGAATCCTGGAAGCCGGCCGGAACAACACCTACGAGAACGTCACGGTCACGAACAGCAGCACCGAGGGGTTCGAGGTCGGGGAGTCTGAGGTGTCCAGCACGAACGCGACGCTCCGGAACGTGACCGTGGAGGACAATGCGGCGAACGGGATCATCGCCGACGAGGGCGACGGCGTCCTGCTGTCGAACGTCACCGCTGTCGACAACGGCGAACACGGCGTCCGGCTCGAAATCTCGGGAACGGTCCGCCATCTCACCGCGACTGGCAACGACTGGGACGGGCTCAAGACCACGTTCGGCAGCGACGGCGCGACTATCGTCGACGTCACCGCGAAGCGGAACGGCGACGGGCTAGAGATCAGCGCGGCCAACACGACCGTTCGGGACGCGGTCGTCACGAACAACCGCGACTACGGAGTGAGCGCGACGGGGTACGTGAACAACACGTTCGACGACGTGACGATCACCCGGCACGGTCGCACCGGGATCAGACTCGGCGAAGGGGGGACGCTGGTCGACAGCGTCGTCTTGGACAACGCGAAGAACACCTTCGGCGGTTCGGGAATCTTCGTGAAAGGAAAGAACGCCACCGTCCGGAACGTGACGGTTTGGGGCAACGGTCTCGACGTCGAGGCGGCGAACGTCGTCGTCCGGAATCTCACCCAGAAGGGGAGTAGCGGTACCGGTTTGGCGGTCGACGCCAGCAACGTGACCGTCGACGACGTGAGCGTCCGGAACAACCTCCACTACGGCCTGAACGACCAGAATGGGGACAACGCCTTCTCGAACGTCACCGCCGTCGACAACGGTGACTGGGGCATCCGCGTCTCGAAGGGAACGATCCTGACGGACAGCCGTGCGTCGAACAACGGCGACGGCTCCGAGTCCGGCGTCAGGGTGGACGAACGGAACATCACGCTCCGGAACGTGACGGCGACGGGGAGTCCCGAGGGATTCAACGTCAGAGAGCCGAACGCGACTCTCACCGACGTCGTCGCCCGGAACAACAGTCAGATCGGATTCAGGGTCAAGGATCGAAACGCCACCCTGACCGACGTCGTCGCCCGGAACAACGCCGACGGGATCAGGATCGTCAACGACGGGTTCGACGCGACCCTGCGGAACGCCACGGTCGCGAACAACTCGGACGACGGCGTGTACCTCGAGGACCGAAGCGCCAGAGGACTCCTGATCGCCAACGCGACGGTACGGGACAACGGGAACGCCGGAATCGACATCAGCCCGCAGACCGGGTCACGGATCGTCGACACGACGCTGACCGCGAACGGCGGGCCGGAGCTGAACGTGCAGCCGACCACCGACACCTTCGAGGTGTCACCGGCACCGCTCGACGCCTCGAACGTCACCGTGGGAGCGACGACGTTCGATGCCATCGAAGCGAAAAACGTCTCGTTCGAGGGGTCGGCTACGTCCCCGTCCCCGGGTGACGAGCGGAAGCGGGCCAGGACTGTCGGGAAACTGAGCAGGTTGGACGCCGGCGCGTTCGCCGACGTGACCGTCGACTACACCACCAACGACACGCTCGGACTGCAGGAATCGAGCCTCGTACTCGCCCGATACGACTCCGCGTCCGGGTCGTACGCGCCGGCCGCGAGCACCCCCGATTCGGCGGCCAACATCGTCACGGCCAACCTCACCAGCTTCGGACCGGTCGTCGTCCTCGGCGACCCCGAGAGCGGCGAGGGCGGAACCGTCGTCGACGGCACCTCGACCGGGACGCTGGACGTGAACGGCACGGAGGTCGTCGACGCGAGCATCGACTACACGGCGGGGCAGAGCGGTACGGCGACGGTCAGCGACCTGTCGTCGAAGCCGTCGAGCGTGCCGAACGCGACGACGAGCGGCGGCGTCGACGTGAACCGCGTGGCGTCGTACGTCGAGATCACGGCGCCGGAGCCGGCGAGTGGCGCGAACGCGACGGTCGAAATCGTCGTCGACCGAAGTCGGATCGGCGAGCCGAACGACACGCAGGTGTGGCGGTACGTGGGCGGCGGGAACGGCTACCAGCCCCTCGCGACGCAGGTCCAGAGCGTGACCGGAAGTAGCGTGCGGTTGTCGTTCGAGACGCCCGGGTTCTCCGTCTTCATGGTCGGCGATCCGACCGCCGAGACCGCCGGCGGTGCGTCCGGTGGCGGGGGGAGCGCCGGCATCGGGGAGTCGATCCTCGCCGGCGAGCGCTCCGTGACTCAGGCGCTGTACGAGGGGACTGCACGTCGGGTGACCGTCGAGTTCGACCGAGAGACGACGGGTGCCGTCGCCGTCGAGTCGGTCGGCAGCCTCCCCGACGCAGCCCCGGACCCCGACGGACGGACCGTCGCGGCCGTCGACGTAACCGTCCCCGACGATGCGGCGAGCCGATCCGCGACCGTCGAGATCGCCGTGCCGCGATCGGCGGTCGAGGGTACGGGAGTCGATCCCGCGGCGCTCCGGGTCGTCGAGTTCGAACGGGGGAGCGACGACCTCCGGCGACTCGACACCGAGGTGATCGATCGTGGCGACGGGACGGTCGTACTCGCGGCCGAGACGCCCGGGTTCTCGACGTTCGCGGTCGTCGCGCCGACGAGCCCGGGGACGGCGGTACGGACGCCGACGCGGACGGCGACGTCGGATCGGTCGCCGAGCGAGATGGACACGGCGACGCCGAGCGGTACCGCGACGTCGACGCGGACCACGACGCCGAGCGGTACCGCGACGCCGAGTCCCGAATCGACCGGAGGGAGTGGCGATGGGTTCGGCTGGTTCGTCGCGCTCGTCGCCCTGTCGGCTGTAGCCGCGGCGACGCGGTCGGACTGAGCTCGTCCGCACCGCACATCGACGGGGTCCACGCCCGACGTCGAGGGGAAACGGTTTTTGAACGCCCGCCACGGAGGGTGCGTATGACGGCGCGGACGCTCGTGGTCGTCGGGCTGCTCGTCCTCGCGGGGTGTACGACGCCGCTCGATCCGGAGGCGACGACGGCGACGCCGACGCCGACCCCCGTGGCGGCCGACGGATCGACGACGCGGCCGGCGGAGTCGGCCACGCCGACGGGGTCGGCGGCGACGGCGAATCCGGACGGGAACCCGTGGGGGGTCGACCCCGTCGTGATCGCCGTCCGCAACGAGGGCGAGCGCGACCGGGCGTTCGCGCCGCGGGTGCGCGAGGCGGCGGCGTTCTGGGAGGCGAACGGCGAGCAGTACCTCGGCTTCCCGGTGCAGTACGAGGTGCGGCCCGACGCCGCGGATCCGGACCTCGTGATCGCGTTCACCGACACGCTGCCGGACTGTGGGGGCGTTGCGGACGCGGTCGGGTGTGCCCCACGGATCACCGACTCCCGGATGATCGACCGCCCGGAGACGGTGTGGGTGAAGACGGGGCTGTCGAACGACTCGACGACGCTCGTCACCGAACACGAACTCGGACACACGCTCGGACTGGGGCACGACGACGAGCCGCAGTCGGTGATGCAGGCGCGGTCGGTCATCTACACCGAACCGCAGCCGAACGCGACGGAGCGGGCGTTCCCTTGGGCCGACGGCGACTTCACCGTCCGGGTCGACCGGGAGAACGCCTCGGACCCGGACGGCGTCGACCGGCAGGTCGGGCACGCGCTGTCCTACTACGAGTCGGGCGCGCCGGGGATGCCGGACAACCTCTCTTTCGAGCGGACCGAGGCGCCGAACGCGACGGTCCGCGTCCGGTTCGGCGCGACGCGGACCTGCGGGGCCTCGAGTGGCTCGTGTGTCAACACGTACGGCACCGATCCGGACGGCGACGGCGCCATCGAGACGTACAAGCGGGTCGAAATCCGGCTGGTCGACCTCGACACCGACGCGGTGGGGTGGCACGTCGGCTACTGGCTGGCACACGTCTTCGGCGCCGAGGCCGACGGGGAGAAACCCCCGCCGTTCCGGGACGCGAGCTACCGCGAGCGACGAAGCGAATGGTGGCGGTAGCGTGGACGAAGAGCGCCTCGACGCCGCGCTCGCGGACGCCTTCGACGCCGGCGCGGGGGAGCGTCGGGCAGTGGTCCGAGCGGCCCGGGATCTGACGGACGCCGGTCGCCTGACGACCGACCGGGGGACGGCGCCGGACGCCGAGACGGTCGTCGCGGAACTCGCGGACGCCCCCGACGGCGCGTCGCTCGCCGAGCGGTGGAACTGGTGGGTCGGCGCGCTCGACGTCGCGTACGGCGGCTACGCCGAGTTCCGGATCAATCGGTACGAGGGGAACGACAGGCGTGGTTGATCGACGTACAAGTTTACTTTTCCAGGCGAAAGTCTGATTTCCGTGCTGGCACGAGAATCACAACCGCGCCCGGACTAGGGAAAAAATACTTGAGGAGCGCGGGCGGAGTGACGGCGATGGAAGAGAGCGCCGACCGCGAGGCTGGCGTCCTGCAGAGCAAGCGTGCCGCGACCCGGTATCAGATCCTAGTCGGCATCGCGGAGCGACAGCCGGCCGTCAGCCAGCGGGAGATCGCGGACGACATTGGTATCACCGCACAGGCGGTAAGCGACTACCTCCAAGGGCTCATCGAGGAGGGATACGTCCGGAGCCCCGGGCGCGGGCGGTACGAGGTGACCAAGGAAGGCGTCGACTGGCTCATCGGGCGGACGGACGAACTCCGGGAGTTCGTCGGCCACGTCGCCGAGGACGTGATCGGCCAGGTCGAGATCGAAACCGCACTCGCCACCGCGCCGATCATGGAAGGCGAAGCGGTCTCGCTGTCGATGCGCGGCGGCGTCCTCCGGGCGACGCCCGGCGCGACGGGAAGCACAACCGCGGTTGCCGTCACGAGCGCCGATCCGGGGCGTGACGTGGGCGTCACCGACTTCGAGGGCGTCCTCGACTACGACCTCGGGCGGGTGACCGCCGTCTCGATCCCCCGGGTGCAGGACGGCGGGAGCGCGGCGGTGGAGACGGCGACGTTCGCCGGCCACGCGGCCGACGCGGACCTGGTCGCGACGGCGGGCACCGAGGCGTACGCGGCGGCGCAGGCGGCCGACCTCGATCCCGACGTGCGCTTCGGGACGCCGGAGGCCGTCGGGGAGGCCGCCGCCCGGGGGCTCGACATTCTGTTGCTCGCCGTCGCGGACGAACTCTCGACGCACCTGGATCGCCTCCGGGACGGCAACATCAACTACCGGGTCGTTGACACGGCGGAGTGATCAGACGGTGAACTCGTCGCCGACCGCGGGCGCCGTCGCCTCGAAGCCGTCGGCGGCGAGTTCCGCCGCGAACGCCACACAGCGGTCGCCGTGGTTCACCAACACGCGCGTGTCCCGGTACGACTCGAGGAACTCGCGGAGGCCGGTCCGGTCGGCGTGGGCGGAGAAATCGTACTGTTCGACCTGCGCGCTGACGGGCATCACGCGGCCGTCGATTTTGGCGCTCCCCGTCTCCACGAGGTCCCGCCCGGGGGTCCCCTCGACCTGATAGCCGGTCATCGTGACCTTGTTGGTCGGGTTGGCCCGGATCTCGGGGATGTAGGTCATGGCGGGGCCGCCGGAGAGCATCCCGCTGGTGGTGATGATCGCCGCCTTCTGGTCGGTGATGCGCTTGCGCTGTCCGTCGCGCCCGGTGACGAACCGGGCGTGGGACGCCGCCCGCCGGAGCGCGTCGGCGTCGCGGACGAACTCGGGATACCCCCGAAGCATCTCGGTGACGCCTTTCCCCATCCCGTCGACGTAACAGGGGATGTCGTACGCCTCGCAGACGAGCATCATCTCCTGGGTGCGTCCGATCGCGAACGCCGGAACGACGACCGTACCGCCCTCCCACAGCGTCCGCTCGACGCTCCGCGCGAACCGCTGCTCGACGTCTTCCCGGGCCTCGTGTTCGACGTCGGCGTACGTGCTCTCGCAGAGCACCACGTCCGCGTCGGGCCGCGCGGTCGTCCCCGAGACGAGCCGCTGGTCGTCGGTGTGGAAATCGCCCGTATAGAGGAGCCGGGTGTCGCCGTCGTCCACGAGGACGTGCGCGCTGCCGGGGATGTGCCCGGCGTCGTAGAGCGTCACCTCGTGGCCGGCCGCCGCGAACGTCTCACGGTACCCGTGTGGCTCCGAGACCTCGGTGACGCGTTTGAGGTCGTTCTCCGTGAACGGACACCGGTACGACCCGCCGTGGAGCTTGAGCGTGTCACGAGCGAGGGTGAGCGCGAGTTCGTACGTCGGCGGCGTCCAGTGGACGGGCGGTCGGTCGTCACCGGAGAGCAGCGACGGGACCGTCCCGACGTGGTCGAGGTGGCCGTGGCTGACGACGACCGCCCCGGGGGACGGGGTCTCCACCGGGAACTGGGGCGGGTTCCCGGTCAGCATCCCGAAATCCAGCAGGAGGCGGTCGTTCACGAGGACGGCGCTCCGACCGACCTCGCGAGCCCCGCCGAGAAACCGGATGTCCATCGGCGGGCCGTAGACGGGGGTCCCGTTTGGGTCCGTCGATCCGAGCCTACCGCTCCGCGACGACGACCACGTGCCGGAGATGCGGGAGGGCATCGTGGGCCCGGCGGATCCGTTCGGTGACGGCCGCGGGATCGAGGTCCAGACGCCGGAGGACGGCGGCGAGGGGCCGCCCGCCCAGCGCGTCCGCCAGCCGCAGGTACAGCGCGGTCCAGGTCCGGAACCGGCCGACGCTGTGGGCGGTGACGTCCTCGACGGAACGGACGGTGAGGTGGTCCGCGACGACGCGCTCGTAGGCGTCGGCCGCGAGAAGCGGCGGCATGTCCCACGCGTCGGCGAAGGCGTCGACCGCGCGGCGGGCGGCGTCGTCGACGTCCGGGGCCGCCACGAGGTCCGAACAGACGACGACGCCGCCGGGTTCGAGGACGCGCCGTAGTTCGGCGAAGACGGCCGCGGTGTCGGGGACGTAGACGATCGAGTCGGCCGCGACGCAGGCGGGGACCGCCTCGGCGACGACCGGGAGACGGGTCGCGTCGCCGACGACGAACGCCGGATCGACGCCGGCCGACCGGGCCGTCTCGGCGGCCCGGCGGACGTTGTAGGGGACGAGGTCGACCCCGATCACGTCGAAGCCGAAGCGTTCGGCGAGGCGGACGGCGGGGCCGCCCCGTCCACAGCCGAGGTCGAGGAGGCGGACGCCGTCGGTCGCGGGGAGCGCGGCCGCGAGTCGGTCGCCGAGGCGGTCGGCGAGCCGCGCCTGGCTCGACCCGACGGCGTGGGGGAGATACCACGGCGAGTAGCCGAGGTTGAGGAAGGCCTCGGTGTCGAGCAGGTGGTCGAACCCCCGCCAGACGTCGGCGCGCTCGCCGCGGTAGGAGAACTGGTCGGCGATCCGCTCCCGGAGGTCTCGGGCCATCTACCGGCGCTCGGACACCTCCGAATAACAGTACGCCGACTCGTCGCAGTACGCCAGGTCGGCACAGCCGCGGGGTCGCTGGTAGTCGATATCCCTGTGTCGTCGGAGGTAGGTCACGTAGCCGTCGTCGACGCGGTCGAGGACGTCGTGACAGAGCCACTTCTCGCCGAACCACGCCGCGCCGAGGTTCCGGTAGGGACACAGGAAGACCGTCCGCTCGACGTCGTCGACCCGCGGGGTCTCGACGACGTCGACGCCGACGAGGCGGTAGGCCAAGCGGAGGCGACGGGCGACGGTCGTCGGGGTGTCGGCACCGAGAAAGAGGACGTGGGCAACCGCGTAACCGAACGCGTGTAGCGCCGCTCTGAGCATACCGGCGGTACGGCCTCCGCTCCGAAATACGTGGCCCCGGCGTCATACTGTTTGGCGTAAGTCATTACCGGTGGTTCGCCGGACTTCTGTCGAACCACCGGTGAACAGTTACAGTACTCCGTATCAGGGTTCGAGGACGTACTCGATCCGCTCGACGTCAGCCCCCTTCGAGACGCGGTTCGTGAGCCGGACGGCCCCCACCTCGCCCAGCCGGTCGACGTGGGTCCCCCCGCAGGGACACAGGTCGAAGTCGCCGATGGCGACGACCCGGAGTGGATCGACGCTCTCGGGGATGGAGTCGAGTTGGGTCCGCCCCTCCGGCACCGCGTCCTCGACGGCCGCACGGGGGCGCTCGACCTTCTCGACGGGGAGGTTCCGGTCGAGAATCCGGTTGGTCAGGCGCTCGACTGTCGCCAGGTCCTCGTCGTCGAAGTCGGCGGGTTCGAAATCGATCCGGGCACCGTCGACCGAGACGCTGTTGCCCACCGTCGCCGCCCCGTACTCGTCGAGGACGACCCGCGAGACGACGTGTTGGGCGGTGTGGGTCCGGCGGAGTCGGTCGCGCCGGCCGGCGTCGATCCGACCGGTGACCGTCGCACCCGGTTCGGGGAGCGACCCCTCGACGTCGGCGACGTGATGGCGCACGTCGCCGTGGTTCTTCTCGGCGTCGACGACGGTCGCCCGGCCGCGGTCCCACGACAGTTCGCCCCGGTCCGGGGGCTGGCCGCCGCCACCCGGGTAGAAGTACGTCCCGTCGAGGACGACGTAGTCGTCGGTCGTTTCGGTCACGGTCGCCTCGAACTCGGTGACGCCGTCGGCGGCGGGCAGATAGCGGAGGTCGGTCACGGGGGATCGATCGGTCCCCCAGGGACAAAACGGATGGGGCGGAGACGGCCGGGAGTCGCCGGACGGGAGCGTTCCGAGAATCCGGGAACGCGCCCCGGAGTACTTTATTCGCCCGCGGGGAGCCCGACGGGAGGTGTGAAAGCTATGCACGATCCGTCCGATTGGTCCCGGCGCGAGTTCGTGACCGTCTCCCTCCTCGGCACCGGCGCGTTGGCCGGCTGCACGGCACGAGGGCAATCGACCGGCGCGACGTCCGGCGCCGGTCACGATCACGACGACTGCGGCTGTCTCGACGACTGGTTGGCCGACGCGAACGGTTACGAGGGGGCAGTCGAGCGGTACGCCCCCGACGCCGACCCGACGGTGACCGTCGGCGACGGCCGCGGGGCGGGCCACGGCCACGACGCGTTCGGGCCCGCCGCCGTCCGCGTCGTCCCCGGCACGACCGTCACGTGGGAGTGGAGCGGTCGCGGCGACCCCGCGAACGTCGTCGCCGCCGACGGGGCGTTCGATAGCGGTGCCCCCGTCGGATCCCACGGGACGACGTTCGCCCACCGGTTCGAGGAGCGTGGGGTCTATCGCTACGTCTCGGAGCCGAGCCGCGACGCCGGCATGATCGGCGTCGTCGTCGTGGCCGACCCCCCGTCGAGCGACTATCCGGCCGTCGACGACTGGCTGGCCGGGGTGAACATCTACGACGGGACGGTCGTCGACTGGCGGGACTACTCGTCGCCACTCGTCACCGTCGGTTCGGCGGAGGGGGAGAGCGACTTCACGTTCTCGCCCCCGGCGGCCCGGGTGTCGCCCGGGACGACCGTCCGCTGGGTGTGGACGGGGGGACCCCACCAGATCCGCTTCGAGGACGCCGACATCGGGACGGAGGTGTACACCGAGCCGGGTGTCCGGTTCGAACACACGTTCGAGGAGCCGGGGACCTACCGCTACGCCTGCGCGCCGCACCACTCGCTCGGCGCGAGGGGTGCCATCGTCGTCGAGTCGGAGGCGGAGTCCGGCTGATTCACTCGGACGGCACCGCGGGCCCGAACTCGTCGACCGGCATCACCGAGTAGTCGACGCTGAGGGTGTCCTGGGTCGCCCGGATCTTGCCGACGAACGTGGAGATGGGTTCCAGCCGCCCTTCGAGGACGAACAGCTCCATGCAGTAGTGGGAGCCGACGTGGCTGTGGAAGTTGGCGGCGACCAACCCCTCGTAGTCGTGACGGAGCCCCATCATTCGCTCCTCGACGCTCGTGGTCTCGTAGTCGAAGATGACCGTCACGACCGCCATGAGGTCGCGGTTCTCCAGTCGCTTGTCCTCGAACTCGCCGAGGAGGGATCGGGAGGCGTCGCGGACGACCTCGCTCCGGCCGGTGTAGCCGTGTTCGTCCGCGAAGGCGTCGATCCGCTCTACCAGTTCCTCGGGCATCGAGACGCTGACCACCGTCATGTATTAACACATCGGCGCTCAGATAATAACTATTGCTATCGGGTCAGCAGGTGGGGAGAAAGTCGACGGCGTCGACGGTCGTCGTCTCGCCGAACAGCCAGTCGGCGTGGTCGACGGCGTACTCGTGGTCGGTCTCCTCGATGTAGCCGATGGCGTCGGTGACGAGGACGGGTCGGTAGTCCCGCAGCCCCGCGCTCCCGGCGGTGTGGAGGACACAGACGTTGGCGAGGGTGCCACAGATGAGCAGGTCGTCGATCCCTCTGGCCGAGAGCCAGCCGTCGAGTTCGGTGTCGTGGAACGCGTCGTAGGTGTGTTTCTCGACGACGTGGTCGGCGGGGCGGACGTCGAGTTCGTCGACGAGGCGGGCCTCCCACGAGCCTTCGAGGACGTGTTCGCCCCAGCGGTCGAACTCGTCGTAGTAGTGGGTCCCGTCGAACTGCTCGGGCGGGTGGACGTCGCGCGTGTAGACGACGCGTGCGCCCGCTTCGTGGGCCCGATCGACCAGCGACGCCACCTCGCCGACCGCCGCCTCGCTCGGGGGGGCATAGAGGCTCCCGTCGGGGTGACAGAAGCCGTTCTGCATGTCGACGACGACGACTGCCGTTGTGTCGGGATCGTACGGCATGGTCGTCGATAAGAGTGCCGGAACCCTAAAAACACGTTCGGCACGCGTCGGGATGTCGCTGATCGTCGGTCTTCGGTCGTCTCCGACGGTCGTCGATCACCTCCTCGCGCAGTTCCCTCCATACGGGCTCACATCCCGATACAGCGCGATCCGAACGGTTTTGTTACATCTATTCCATTACTGTGCATGAATCACGAGTCTGATGAAGCCGTGGCCACGACAGGTCCATCACTGGAATCGTCGCGTGATCAGCAAGCAGTCGGGCGCACAGACGGGCAGATAGAGCCCCAGTCGCCCGACTGGACGAGTGTGCACGAACACGTCTCGGGACAGTCGTGATGTCGAGGGCGTCGAAACTGCGCGCAGTTACCCTGTCGGTGCTGCTGGTCACGTCGGCGTTCGCCGGCGTTGTCGCGTTCTCGGGGACGGCTACGGCCGAGACGACGTCCCAACTCGAGTTCTCGGGTATCTACAACGCCGACGTCGTGCGCGGGGCGAACGACGATACGGCCGGCGATTTCGACAACGGCGACTACTCGCTCGTCTCGTCGTCGGTGGCACAGAACAACGGTAATCCCGCCGACCAAGGCGTTCCGGACGACGGCGTGTTCGCCGCAACGGCGGGTGTCCACCCGAAGTTCGACCTCGCCGACTTCGACTCCAACGACAGCAACGCGTGGCAGACCACCGGGACGGGGAGCGTGACGGCGTCGGTCACCAAGGGCCAGTACAACACCACCCACGTCGTCGCGTCGGCCGGGGGTGCCGGGCCGAGCACGCCGGCGAAGTTCAAGATCAAACTCAACTACACCGACGGATCGACCGAGACATCACAGAATTTCACCGTCCCCGACTGGTTCAATACCTCGGGACCGAGCGACCCCGGCTACGCGGTTCGGGACGGGATGGATCGATACTACAGTACTAGTTACAAAAACGCCAACGAAGCCGGAATCTGGGGCTACGCCGTAAAGACGAACTCGAGCAAGACGCTCCAGAAGGTCACGATCAACGTGACCAAGAACGATGCCGGTTCGTTCAACTTCTTCGGCGGCGCGGCGACCACACAGGGGAGTAACGTGATCGCCGGTGCCCCGACTGCGAACGACGACACCGCCACCACCGACGAGGACACGAGTGTCACCGTCGACGTCGTCGCCAACGACACCGACCCGGACGGCGACGCCCTCGACGTGAGTAACATCACGAACGGTCCAAGCCACGGCACGGCCCAGATCACGGGCGAGAGCAACGACAAGATCCAGTTCGACCCCGGTGACGACGCGACCGCTAATATCAGTATCACCTACGAAGTGAGCGACGGTAACGGGGGCGCCGACACGGCGACCCTGAACGTCACCGTCGATCCGGTCAACGACGCACCCACCGCGAGCGACGATTCCGCGACGACCGACGAGGACGCGAGTGTCACTGTCGATGTCGTCACCAACGACAGTGACGTCGACGGCGACGCCCTCGACGTGAGCGCCATCACGAACGGTCCGAGTCACGGCACGGCCCGGATCACGGGTCCGAACAACGACAAGATCCAGTTCGACCCCGGCGACGACGCGACCGCCAATGTCAGTATCACCTACGAAGTGAGCGACGGCAACGGCGGCACCGACACGGCGACCCTGAACGTCACCGTCGCTCCGGTCAACGACGCGCCCACGGCCAACGACGACACCGCCACCACCGACGAGAACAGCCTACTCACGGTCGACGACGGGGACGGTGCCGATCTGCTGGAATTGTCCACCGACGTCGAGGGAGACTCGCTCTCGCTCGGCGCGGTCGACGGGGAGAGCTTCGCCTCGGGAAGCATGGTCACCCTCGACAGCGGGGCGACGGTCACCGTCGACAGCGACGGCAGTTGGGTCTACGATCCCAACGGCCAGTTCGGGAGCCTCGGCGCCGGTCAGACGGCCACGGACAGTTTCACCTACACCGTCGACGACGGAAACGGTGGCACTGACCAGGGCACGATCACCGTCACCCTCACCGGGGTCGTCGAGCGAAGCACCCGCGACGACGTCGGCCGATCGGTTCTCGTCGGGGAGGATTCGGTGTCTCAGACCGTCCACGCCGGTCCAGTCAAGGAGGTCGGAGTGACGTTCGGGTCGGCGACGACGGGGTCGGTCACCGTCGACCCGGTCGGGTCGTTCCCGAGCGTGGCGCCGGAACCGGACGGACGGGTCCTCGGCGCCGTCGATATCAGGCCACCGGGCGACGTAGCGTCCGACGGCGGGTCGCTCAGGATCACCGTAGCCCGGTCGACGGTCGACGCGATGGGCGGGACGCCGGAGCGTCTCCGGATCGTCCGTTACGACGGTGACGGGCTTCGGGTCTTGGAGACGACCGTCGCGCGGGCCGACGACCGGGTGGTCGTCCTGACGGCCGAGACACCAGGGTTCTCCGTGTTCGGCGTCGTCGTGCTCGACCGACCGACGGCGGCCCCGACCGCGACGCCGACGCCGACGCCGACCGCGACACCTACGGGGACGCCGGTCGTGACACGCACGCCGCCCCCGACGGCGTCCACGTCGACGACGGACGCCGGCGGACGGACGGCGACGACCGGGATCGGCCCCGGATTCGGGGGTATCGGCGCGGTGGCCGCGTTGCTGGCGGTCGGGCTGCTGGCCCGCCGGGGCGACTGACGCCCCGACAGCCACGGACTCCGTACCGACGGGTTTTCCAACCTCGGGGACCAGTCGTGAACAACGAATGATCTCGAAGGGCTGTGAACAGTGCGCTAAGGGCGGGAAGATGGTGCTGTTCGTCTACGGCTACTGCGACCAGCGCGACTGCTTTTACTGTCCGCTCGGGGAGAACCGGAAGAACGTCGATACGGTCTACGCCAACGAGCGGGAGGTCGAATCCGACGAGGACGTCCTCACCGAGGCACGCCGGATGGACGCCCTCGGCACGTCGATCACCGGCGGGGAACCACAGGAGTCGCTGGACCGCACCTGCCACTACCTCTCCCTGCTGAAAGACGAGTTCGGCGAGGACCACCACACGCACCTCTACACCGGTATCACGGGCGGCCGGGAGAACATGCGTCGGCTCTCGGAGGCCGGCCTCGACGAGATTCGCTTCCACCCGCCGCTGGATCTCTGGGGCGACCTCCACGGCACCGAGTGGGAGGAGATCCTGCATATCGCCCGCGAGGAGGGCCTCACCCCGGCGTTCGAGATTCCGGGAATCCGCGCCGAACCCGAGTTCCTCGAGTTCCTCGACGAGGGGGCCGCCGAGTTCTGTAA
Source organism: Haloplanus salinarum (assembly GCF_024498175.1). Classification (NCBI taxonomy): domain Archaea; kingdom Methanobacteriati; phylum Methanobacteriota; class Halobacteria; order Halobacteriales; family Haloferacaceae; genus Haloplanus; species Haloplanus salinarum. The sequence continues at coordinate 3,239,494 of NZ_CP101823.1, read as the reverse complement.
CATCAACGAGTTCGAGATGTCCGACGGCAACTACCGGCGGATGCAGGAGGCGGGCTACGACCTCCGCGAGGGGCACATGAGCGCGGTCGAGTCGCCCAAAGAGGAGATTCTGGACGTGATGGGCGACCACGACCGAGTCTACTTCTGTACCTCGGTGTTCAAGGACGCCGCCCAGCACCGCCGCCGGCTGAAGCGGATGGCCCGGAGCATCCGTCGGGAGTTCGACGAGGTGACCGACGACGGGACCCTCGTCTACGGCAAGACCTGGGTGACCGAGGAGCGCCTAGCGGAACTGGGCATCCCCGAGGAGTTCTACACCGTCAAATCCGACCACGTCGAACTGGCGTGGTGGCTGCTGGAGGAGATGGTCGACGAGGGCGACGTCGGCCAGGGCGAAATCGTCGAGCAGTACCCGACCGTGGACGGGACGGTCGTGGAGCGGACGCCGCTGGCGTAGGGTTTTGCTCCAGCTTTTGCGAGCGAGCGTAGCGAGCGAGGAAAAGGTGGGACTGGGACGGTCGTGGAGCGGACGCCGCTGGCGTAGGGTTTTGCTCCAGCTTTTGCGAGCGAGCGTAGCGAGCGAGGAAAAGGTGGGACTGGGACGGTCGTGGAGCGGACGCCGCTGGCGTAGGGTTTTGCTCCAGCTTTTGCGAGCGAGCGTAGCGAGCGAGGAAAAGGTGGGACTGGGACGGTCGTGGAGCGGACGCCGCTGGCGTAGGGTTTTGCTCCAGCTTTTGCGAGCGAGTCGTCACTCGGCCAGCCGCCGTCGAACCGTCGCCAGTTTCGGCCGGAACTTGTCCGTCGCCATGAGGTAGGCGAAGTAGAACGCCATCGCGCCCATGAACCCCATCCAGGCCCCGAGTTTGACCTGCCCGCTCTCGGCGGTGGCGAGGGCGACGCGTTCGACGTAGAGCCCGGCAACCGACAGGCCGACGCTCCCGAGGCCGAACGCGGCGAGTTCGAGGAGGGCGGGCACCAGTTCGAGCAGGGTCGCGTTCATACGTGCCGGCAGACGGCGTCCGATGCTGTATCTTTCGGTCGACGAGCGCAACCTTCTTACCCCGAAGCGGTCGAGCGTGGCGTATGGCCGGACGATACGGCGATCTGGACTACGGAGCGTGGACGAAGCGGGGGACGCTGCTCGGACTCGCGCTGTTCGCGGTCGGCGCGCTCGGCGAACTCGCGGCCCACGCGCTGGGGATCGGACTCCCGGCGTGGGAGGCGACGCTGCTGTTCGACGCCGAGGTGCTCGGCGTGTGTCTCTTCTTGCTGTCGCCGCTCGTCTTCGGCGTCGTCCTCCCGCTGACGGAGTGAGGGCAGTCGTCGGCGGTAGCGTTCCGCAAACACCTTATATCCGATACCGCAAGGTTCCAACGATCAGTAGTATGCCGAGACCAGAGGTTCTCGAACGGATCAAGGCGGCCGAGGACGACGCCGAAGGGATCGTCGAGGAGGCCGAGGCCGACCGCGAGGAACGGATCGCCGAGGCGCGGGAGCGGGCCGACGAGATCCGCGCCGAGGCCGAACGCGAGGCCGAGGAGGCGGCCGAGCGCCGCCTCGAGGAAGCCACCGCCGAAATCGAGGCGGAGGCCGAGGAGATCCGGCAGGACGGGGAGGAGACTCGGGAGGAACTCATCGCTCAGGCGGAGGCGCAGATGGACGAGGCGATCGAATTCGCCATCGCACAGTTCGAGGAGGCGGTGCATGCTCAGACCTGAGCGGATGAGCAAAGTGTCGGTGACGGGCTCGAAGGCGGTCATGGACGACGTCGTCGAGGCGGTCCACGACCGTAACCTGCTTCACGTCACCGAGTACGACGGGACCTGGGAGGGGTTCGAACCGGGGAACCCGATCGACGGCGCCGAGGAGGCCTCCGAGAAGCTGGTGACCGTCCGCTCCATCGAGAGCATTCTCGACGTGGACGACGCCGACGCCGGCCCGACGCGGATCGTCACCGACGACGCCCTCGAGGAGGAACTCGGGGAGATCCGCGAGCGCGTCAACGACCTCGAAGACCGGCGCGACGAGATCCGGAGCGAACTCGGCGAGGTCGAGGACCGGCTCTCGGCGGTCGAGCCCTTCGCGACGCTCGGGATCGATCTGGACCTGCTCGCCGGCTACGACACGCTCGACGTGGTGGTCGGCGAGGGGAACGCCGACGAGGTCGAACGCGCGATGGTCGACGCGGACGGCATCGAGGACGTCGAGCTGTTCGCCGAGGACGGCGTGATCGCCATCTTCGCCCGACCGGTCGAGGGCGCCGACGACGACGTGATCACGGACGCCCTGGTCGGCGTCGACTTCACCGCACTCGAAGTCCCGGACGCCGAGGGCTCCCCCGAGGAGTACGTCTCGGAGCTCGACCACCGAAAACAGCAGCTCGAATCGAAGCTCCGGACCGTCGAGAACGAACTCGAAGAGGTGAGACTCGACGCCGCGGGCTTCCTGCTGGCCGCCGAGGAGAAACTCACCATCGACGTCCAGAAGCGTGAGGCGCCGCTCTCCTTCGCGACGACGGACAACGCCTTCGTCGCCGAGGGCTGGATCCCGAGCGAGGAGTACACCGACTTCGCCGCGGCGATCACCGAGGCGGTCGGCGACCACGCGGAGGTCGAGGAACTCCAGCGGGCGACCTTCGACGCCCACGGCGAGGAGGCGGTCCGCGAGGACGTCGCCGGCGGCGTCGAGGGGGCGACGGCCGTCGACGGCGGCGACGAGGTGCGGGCCGACGGCGGCGGCGTCGTGATGAACGACGACGACCCGCCGGTCGTCCAGGACAACCCCGGGGTGGTCAAGCCCTTCGAGGTGCTCACCCAGGCGGTGAGCCGCCCGAAGTACGCGGAGTTCGACCCGACGGTCGTCCTCTTTCTGACCTTCCCGGCGTTCTTCGGGTTCATGATCGGCGACGTCGGCTACGGGGTGGTCTACACCCTCATCGGCTACTACCTCCTCACCAACTTCGACAGCGACGCCTTCCGGAGCATGGGCGGCGTGACCGTCTTCGCCGGGATCTTCACGATACTGTTCGGTATCCTCTACGGCGAACTCTTCGGAACCCACCAGGTGTCGAAACTGCTCTGGGGCGGCCACGCACCCCTGCACAAGGGCCTCCAGCCGCATTACCTGCTCTGGGCGCAGGCGTGGCTGGTCATCAGCGTCCTCGTCGGCGTCCTCCACCTCAACATCGGGTGGCTGTTCGACTTCGTCGAGAACTACCAGTTCCACGACGTCAAGCACGCGGTCCTGGAGAGCGGGTCGTGGCTGCTGATGCTCAACGGCCTGTGGGTGTGGGTGTTCTCGGAGCACGCCGCGAACGCCAAGCCCGCCCTGCTGTACGACGTGTGGGAGATCGTCGGCCTGGAGGCCGGCCTCGGCATCGGGCCGACGGTCGGCATGGTCGCCGGCGTGCTCTTCGCCGTCGGCCTCGTGTTGCTGATCGTCGGCGAACCCGTCGAGGCCATCGAGTTCCTCAACGTGTTCGTCAACGCGCTGTCGTACACCCGGATCGCCGCGGTGTTGCTCGCGAAGGCGGGGATGGCCTTCACGGTCAACCTCCTCTTCTTCGGCGCCTACGCCGCCGAGGGTGAGTACCACTTCATGTACTCGGGCGAGCCCCACGGCACCGTGATGTTCGAGGGGCTGATGAACATGGGGCCGGGGATGCTGGTCCTCGGCATCGTCGTCCTCGTGGTCGGGCACCTGCTCGTGCTCGCCCTCGGCGTCACGAGCGCCGGCCTACAGGCCGTGCGTCTCGAGTACGTCGAGTTCTTCGGGAAGTTCTACGAGGGCGGCGGCCGCGAGTACGAGCCGTTCGGCTACGACCGGCAGTACACGACCGACGACTGATACGGTTTATTGTACTGTTTACCGGTGGTTCGGCGAACCACCGGTAGTGACTTACGATAAACAGTATGACGGCCGCGATCCGTCCGCCGTTTCCGTTCTCCGTGCACCCACGCCCCAGCGGCGGCCACGGCGCGCCGACGGGACACCGAGAGCGCTGTGAACGAATCCCATGGAATCGGCCGAAATCAGCGGTTCCAACGGCCAGAGTGCCCGTCTCTTTTGGGAAGTTTTATGCCCAGTCTGAACGGACGTGTGCCTGTTCGGAAACCCGAAGTGAACCCAATGCTCGAAGCTACTTCACAACTCGCGACGGTCGTACTGCAGAACAACGCCACGTCGTTCCCGCTGATCCCCGCACAGGCTGCCGCCGCGCTGGCGGTCGGGCTGGCGGCGCTCGGCGCGGGCTACGCGGAGCGAGGTATCGGTGCGGCCGCCGTCGGCGCCGTCGCCGAGGACGACGACATGTTCGTCCGTGGGCTGATCCTCACGGTCCTGCCGGAGACACTCGTGATCCTGGCGCTGGTTACCCTGTTCCTCACGACGGGGATTCCGTGGGACACCGCCGAATTCTTCGAGGCGATGTTCAGCGCGGGTAGCTAACTCCACCCAGTTCTCTTCACTATGAGTTTGGACACAGTCGCCGAGGACATCCGGGACGAGGCCCGCGCGCGTGCGGAGGAAATCCGCGAGGAGGGCGAAACGCGGGCGAGCGAGATCGTCGAGGATGCCGAGGCCGACGCCGAAGAGATCCGCGAGGAACGCGAGGCGGCGGTCGAGCGGGAGATCGCCCAGAAGCGCGAACAGGCCGTCTCCAGCGCGAAGCTCGAGGCCAAGCAGGCCCGGCTGGAGGCCCGACGCGACGCGCTCGAAGAGGTGCGGTCGGCGGTCGAGGAGACCCTGGCCGGAATCGAGGGCGAGCGCCGTCGGTCGCTCACCGCGTCGCTGCTGGACGCGGCCGCCGAGGAGTTCGACGAGGGCGAGTCGGTGTCGGTGTACGGTCGCGCCGACGACGAGGCGTTGCTCGAAGACCTGCTCGAGGGGTACGACGGCTTCAGCGTCGCCGGGACCTACGACTGTCTCGGCGGCGTCGTCGTCGAGAGCGAGGAGTCGCGGGTCCGCGTGAACAACACCTTCGACTCGCTCCTCGAGACGGTCTGGGAGGACAACTTGAAGGAACTGAGCAACCGACTGTTCGAGCGATGAGCACGAGCCCCGGCAGTTCGAATCCGGAGTACGTCACCACCCGCGTCCGGTCGCGACGCTCGGTGCTGTTCAGCGACGAGGACTACCGGAAACTGATTCGGATGGGGCCGTCGGAGATCGCCCGCTTCATGGAGGAGTCGGAGTACGAGCGCGAGATCAACGCGCTCGGGGCGCGACACTCGGGGGTCGACCTCATCGAGTACGCACTCAACCGGAACCTCGCGAAGCACTTCAACGACCTGCTGGACTGGGCCGACGGTCGGCTGTACGACCTGATCGCCCGGTACCTGCGGAAGTTCGACGCGTGGAACGTCAAGACGGTGCTTCGCGGGATCTACTCCGACGCCGACCGCGAGGAGGTCGAGACGGACCTCATCCGGGCCGGCGAGATGGACGAGCGCCTGCTCGACCGCCTGCTGGACGCGGGGTCCATCGAGGAGGTCATCGACCTGCTCGACCGGACGATATTCGCGGACCCGCTCCGCGGGGCGCTGGAGGAGTACGAGGAGTCGGGCGTCCTCGTCCCGCTGGAGAACGCGGTCGACCGCGTCTTCTACGAACAGCTCCTGTCGGACCTGCCCGGCGGCGAGGCCAATCAGACCTACCGGGAGTTCCTCGAAGCGGAGATCGACTTCCGCAACGCGCGGAACGCGCTTCGCTTGGCCCGAAGTGGGGCCGACGTCGACCCTTCGGAGTATTACATCGCGGGCGGACAGCTGTTCGGCGCGAGTCAGTTGAGCGCCATCGGCGGCAACGTCGAGGAGCTCGTCGCGACGATCCGTGACAGCACGTACGGCGACGACCTCGACAGCGCGCTCGACGAGTTCGAGGAGGCGGACAGCCTGATCTCCTTCGAGCGGGCGCTCGACGTCGCGTTGCTCGAATACTCGGATCGGCTCGGCTTCATCCACCCGCTGTCGGTGGCGCCGGTTATCTCCTACATCCTCGCCAAGGAGCGCGAGGTGGACAACATCCGCGCCATCGCCCGCGGCCGCGAGGCCGGACTGTCCGAAGAGGAGATCGAAGAGGAACTGGTGATCCTATGAGCCAGGAGATCGCCGTCATCGGGAGCCCCGATTTCACCACTGGCTTCCGACTCGCGGGCGTACGGAAGTTCGAGAACGTACCGGACGAGGAGAAAGACGACGCGCTCGACGAGGCCGTCATGCGGACGCTCGACGACGACGACGTCGGCATCGTCGTGATGCACGACGACGACATGGCGCATCTCTCCCGGGAGGCCCGGGAGGCAGTCGAGGGCAGTATCGAACCGGTGCTCGTCACCTTGGGTGGCGGCGCCGGCAGCGGCGGCCTGCGCGAGCAGATCAAGCGAGCCATCGGTATCGACCTGATGGAGGAAGACTAACATGAGTCAGGCAGACACGACCGTCCGAGAGGACGGGATCATCGACAGCGTGAGTGGCCCGGTCGTGACCGCGGTCGATCTCGACGCCCGAATGAACGACGTCGTCTACGTGGGCGACGAAGGGCTGATGGGCGAAGTCATCGAGATCGAAGGCGAGGTTACGACCATCCAGGTGTACGAAGAGACCTCCGGCGTCGCTCCGGGTGAACCCGTGGAGAACACGGGCGACCCGCTGACCGTCGACCTCGGACCGGGGGTACTGGACACCATCTACGACGGCGTCCAGCGCCCCCTCGACGTGCTCCAGGAGAAGATGAACAGCGCGTTCCTCGACCGCGGGGTCGACGCGCCCGGGATCGACCTCGAGAAGGAGTGGGAGTTCACCCCCGAGGTCGAGGAGGGCGACGAGGTCGAACCCGGCGACGTGATCGGCACGGTGCCGGAGACGGTGACCATCGAACACAAGGTGCTCGTCCCGCCGGACTCCGAGGGCGGCGAGGTCGTCGCCATCGAGGACGGCGAGTTCACCGTCGAGGAGACGGTCGCCGAACTCGACACCGGAGAGGAGATCCGGATGCGCCAGGAGTGGCCGGTCCGCGAGGCCCGGCCTGCCGGCGACAAGAAGACGCCGACCGAGCCGCTGCTGACCGGTCAGCGGGTGCAGGACGGCCTGTTCCCCATCGCCAAGGGCGGCACGGCGGCGATTCCGGGGCCTTTCGGCTCCGGCAAGACGGTTACCCAGCAGCAACTCGCCAAGTGGTCCGACGCGGACATCGTCGTCTACATCGGCTGTGGCGAGCGCGGCAACGAGATGACCGAGGTCATCGAGGACTTCCCGGAACTGCCCGACCCGCAGACCGGGAACCCGCTGATGGCCCGGACGACGCTCATCGCCAACACGTCGAACATGCCGGTCGCGGCCCGGGAGTCCTGTGTCTACACGGGTATCACCATCGCGGAGTACTACCGCGACATGGGCTACGACGTGGCGCTGATGGCCGACTCCACCTCGCGGTGGGCGGAGGCCATGCGCGAGATCAGTTCGCGGCTGGAGGAGATGCCCGGCGAGGAGGGCTACCCCGCCTACCTCGCCGCACGGCTCTCCCAGTTCTACGAGCGCGCCGGCTACTTCGACAACATCAACGGCACCGAAGGGTCGATTTCGGTCGTCGGCGCGGTCAGTCCCCCGGGCGGGGACTTCTCCGAGCCGGTGACCCAGAACACCCTGCGGATCGTGAAGTGCTTCTGGGCGCTCGACGCCGACCTAGCCGAGCGCCGGCACTTCCCCTCGATCAACTGGAACGAGTCGTATTCCCTCTACCGGGAGCAGCTCGACCCGTGGTTCGAGGAGAACGTCGCCGACGACTGGGCAGAGGTCCGCCAGTGGGCGGTCGACACCCTCGACGAGGAGGGCGAACTCCAAGAAATCGTCCAGCTCGTCGGGAAGGACGCCCTGCCGGAGGACCAGCAGCTCACCCTCGAAGTGGCACGGTACCTCCGCGAGGCGTGGCTCCAGCAGAACGCGTTCCACGACGTGGACACGTACTGCGAGCCCGACAAGACCTACCTGATCCTCACGACGATCAAGACGTTCAACGACGAGGCGTTCGACGCCCTCGAAGCCGGCGTCCCCGTCGAGGAGATCACGGACATCGACGCCCTGCCGCGCATCAACCGCATCGGCGTCCAGGAGGAGTACGAGGCGTACATGGACGAACTGAAAGACGACATCGCGGCGCAGATCCGGGAGCTGTACTAATATGAAAGAGTACAAGACGATCACCGAGATCAGCGGCCCGCTGGTGTTCGCCGAGGTCGACAAGCCCATCGGCTACGACGAGATGGTCGAAATCGAGACCGCCGACGGCGAGATCCGGCGCGGCCAGGTGCTCGAATCCGAGGACGGACTCGTCGCCATCCAGGTGTTCGAGGGCACGTCCGGCATCGACAAGAACGCGTTCGTCCGGTTCCAGGGCGAGACGCTGAAGATGAAGCTGACCGAGAACCTCCTCGGTCGCGTGCTCTCCGGGTCGGGCGAACCGATCGACGGCGGGCCGCCGATCGAGCCCGACGAGCGCCGCGACATCGTCGGCGCGGCGATCAACCCCTACGCCCGCGAGTATCCCGAGGAGTTCATCCAGACCGGCGTCTCCGCCATCGACGGCATGAACACCCTCGTGCGCGGCCAGAAGCTCCCCATCTTCTCCGGATCGGGGCTGCCGCACAACGAACTCGCGCTCCAGATCGCGCGACAGGCGAGCGTCCCCGAGGAAGAGGAGGGCGGTGAAGGCTCCGAGTTCGCCGTCATCTTCGGCGCGATGGGGATCACCGCCGAGGAGGCAAACGAGTTCATGGACGACTTCGAGCGCACCGGCGCGCTCGAACGCTCCGTGGTCTTCATGAACCTCGCGGACGACCCCGCCGTCGAGCGGACGGTCACGCCGCGGATGGCCCTGACGACCGCCGAGTACCTCGCCTTCGACAAGGATTACCACGTGCTGGTGATCCTGACGGACATGACCAACTACTGCGAGGCGCTCCGCGAGATCGGTGCCGCCCGCGAGGAGGTCCCGGGACGCCGTGGCTACCCCGGGTATATGTACACCGACCTGGCCCAGCTCTACGAGCGGGCGGGCCGGATCCAGGGCCGTGACGGGTCGGTCACGCAGATCCCGATCCTCACGATGCCCGGCGACGACGACACCCACCCGATCCCCGACCTGACGGGCTACATCACCGAGGGGCAGATCTACGTCGACCGCGACCTCAACAGCCAGGGCGTTCAGCCCCCGGTCAACGTGCTCCCCTCGCTCTCGCGCCTGATGGACGACGGGATCGGCGAGGGCCTCACCCGCGAGGACCACGCCGACGTCTCGGACCAGATGTACGCCGCGTACGCGGAGGGTGAGGACCTGCGCGACCTGGTGAACATCGTCGGCCGCGAGGCGCTGTCGGACCGCGACAATAAGTACCTCGACTTCGCCGACGACTTCGAGAGCGACTTCGTCGACCAAGGGTTCGATACGAACCGCGACATCGACGAGACCCTCGACATCGGCTGGGACCTCCTCTCGACGTTCCCCAAGGAGGAGCTCAACCGGATCGACGAGGAACTCATCGAGAAGTACTACGACGACGCGGCCGTCGAGGAAGAGGCGACGGCGGACTAACCCCGCCACTCGCACGTTCTCCGACCGGCTCGGCGCAGCCCAGCGACGGCGACACGCACCGCCGGACCCGAACTGACTGTGTATCCCGCTTACGCCGATGGGCCACGACGGTGCCTCACGCCCGGAGACGGGCGGTCCCACGCCGGCGGACGGGGTGGCGTTTCCGCTCGTGATAGCGTGACCCCAGAAGCTATACGCGGGCCGAGCCAACCGCCACCGACCCGTTTCGCGCGACGGCGACGGGGATTGAACACCGATGACCGGACCGACCTACCTCCAGTTCCACCTCGCCTTTCTGCTCCCGGCCATGAGCCTGCTGGTCGCGACGGCGTTCGCGAGTCGGCCGCGGGCGGCCGCCGCCGTCCGGCCGCTCCGGGGACGCGGATACTGGTCGGGCGTCGCGGTCATCACCGTCGTCGCGCTCGTGTACACGACGCCGTGGGACAACTACCTCATCGCGAACGGGGTCTGGTCGTACGCGCCGGGGAGCACGCTCGCGACGCTCGGACACGCGCCGGTCGAGGAGTACCTGTTCATCCTCGTCCAGCCGTGGCTGACGGCGCTGTGGCTCTCGCACCTGTCGCTGCCGAGCGAGTGGCCGACGGTCGGGGCACCGATCCGCGGCCGGCTGGTCGGCCTCGCGCTCGCGGTCGCGGTCGGTGTCGGCGGCTGGGCGGCGCTCGGGACGCCGGCGACGTTCTACCTCGGGGCGATCCTCGCGTGGGCGGCGCCGGTGTTGGCGCTCCAGTGGGTCGTGGGCGCGCCACAGCTGTGGGCGCGGCGGCGACTCGTCGCGCTCGGCGTCCTCGTACCGACGACGTATCTCTGTGTCGCCGACCGGGTCGCCATCGAGTACGGGATCTGGGTCCTCTCGGAGCGGTACACGACCGGCGTCACACTCGCGGGCCTCCCCGTCGAGGAGGCCCTCTTCTTCCTCGTGACCAACTGCTTCGTCGTCCAGGGACTGGTGCTCTACCGGTGGGTGAGCGACCGGTACGCGAACGACACGGCGCCGGCGACCGGCGATTCGGGGTGACCGATGGGTGGATCGCACGCGGACGGGGCGTCGGATCCGGACCTGGCGGCGTTCATGCACGCCGTGGGCTGTCGGCCCGCGTGGGCCGTCGTCGCGGCGCTGACCCTCGGCGTCGGCGTCGCGGCGGCGGCAGGCGCCCGCCCGTCGCTCCCGCCGGTGGTGCGCTACCTCCCGCTAGCCGCGAGCCTCCTGCTGTTCGGGTTGCCACACGGGGCCGTAGACCACCTGGCGCCGGCCCGGGTCGCGGGGCGGGTGCCGACGGTCCGGTCGATGACGGCGGTCGGCCTCGGCTACCTCCTGCTCGGCGGGGTCTACGCCGCGCTGTGGGTGGTCGCGCCGGCCGCGTCGGCCGCGCTCTTCGTCGGCCTGACGTGGCTCCACTGGGGGCAGGGCGACCTCTACGCGCTCGACGTGCTGGGGGGCGATCATCTGGACGACGCGGGCGTGCGCGCGGGAACGTTGCTCGTTCGCGGCGGCCTGCCGATGCTGGTGCCCCTGCTCCGATTCCCCGAGCGCTACCGCGCGGTGATCGACGCGTGGGTGGCGCTGTTCGGCCGCGGACTCGACGCGGCGTGGCTGGTCGCCCCCGACGTGCGCCTCGGGCTCGGGGCCGGGTTCGCGGTCCTGACCGTCGGGACGCTCCTGGCGGGCTACCGGAACGGTGGCGGGCAGGAGTGGCGCCGCGACGCCGGCGAGACGCTGCTCCTGTGGGCGTACTTCCTCGTCGTCCCGCCGCTCGTGGCCATCGGGGTGTACTTCTGTGTGTGGCACTCGCTGCGACACGTCGTCCGGCTGGTCGGGGTGGACGAGGGGGCACGGGAGGCGCTCGCGACCCGGGGGCCGGTCTCGGCGCTCCGGCGGACGGGGCGGGACGCCCTCCCGCTGACCGCCGTGTCGGTCGTCCTCCTCGTCGCGGTGGGCGTCGTCGCCGGGGTTGACACCGCCCCCGAGACGCTCGCGGCGCTGTATCTGGTCTTCATCGCCGTGTTGACGCTGCCACACGTCGTCGTGGTGGCGTGGATGGACCGCGTCGAGTGCAGGGGACTGGGGTGGCGAGCCGGCGGACAATAAAAGGATAAGGGGTTCGGACCACAACCCTTCACCAATGGCCGAGGACGTCAAACCCACTCGCAAGAACCTCATGGCGATCGAGGACCGGATCGAACTCTCCGAGCGGGGGCACGACACGCTCGAACAGAAACGAGACGGCCTCATCATGGAGTTCATGGACATCCTGGACCAGGCCCAGGACATCCGCGAGGACCTCGACGCGAACTACGAGACGGCACAGCGAAAGATCAACATGGCGCGGGCGATGGAGGGCGACGTCGCCGTTCGCGGCGCCGCCGCCGCGCTCAAGGAACACCCGGAGATCACGACCCAGTCGAAGAACATCATGGGCGTGGTCGTGCCCCAGATCGAGTCCTCGCGCGTGCGAAAGAGCCTCGATCAGCGTGGCTACGGCCTGCTCGGCTCCTCGGCCCGCATCGACGAGGCGGCCGACGCCTACGAGGAACTCCTCGAATCCATCATCCTCGCCGCCGAGGTGGAGACGGCGATGAAGAAGATGCTGACCGAGATCGAGACCACCAAGCGCCGCGTCAACGCCCTCGAGTTCAAACTCCTGCCCGACCTCCACGAGAACAAGGAGTACATCGAGCAGAAACTCGAAGAGCAGGAACGCGAGGAGATCTTCCGCCTGAAGAAGATCAAAGCCAAGAAGGAAGCCGAGGAGAAGGCCGAAGCCGAGGAGGAGGAGGAGGCCGCCGAACCCGTCACCGCCGACGACTAGATGCCCTGTCCCGCCTGCGGCACCGCCACGCTCTCCTTTCCCGTGCCGCCGGCGCTCCGCGAGCACGCGCCCGAAGCCGGCGACGCCGCCGCCATCTGTCCGACCTGTCTCCGGACGCACGCGGTCGACGCCGACACCGAGTCACCCGATTTCTCGACGGTCCACCCCGCGTTCCCGAGCGGCGAGGCGGGCGCGGCACTGGCGCTCGCGCTCGGCCTCCTCGACTCGCTGGCCCTCCGTCGGGACGCGGTCGACGCCTGCTGTGCCCACGCCGAGCGGGCGGGGGCTGACGTCCTGTTGGCGCTCGACCGACTGGCGGGCGACGCGGCGGTCGACCCGCACGTCGACCTCGACCGTCGCCGCCGGCAGTTGGCCGAACTCCTCCGTTAATCCCCGCGCCGGCCGACCGCGGACGCGAGCGAGCGGGCCGCTCCGAGGTCGGTCCCGCCGGCGGCCGCGACGCGGGCGGCCGCGAGGCCGACCAGCAGGAGGTTCCCCCAGAGCCCCGGCTGGATGAGGAGTCCGGGCACCCACTCGGGGAGCAGCAGACCGGCCGTTCGGAGGCCGTAGGAGTGGACGTGGAGCAAGAGGAGGCCGACGACGGGGACGGTCGGGCGGCCGTCGGGGCGGTCCAGTTCGGCGGCCAAGAGCAGGACGACGGCGGGGAGGGCGGCCGCGAAGTAGTAGGTGTAAGTCAGCGGTGCGAGCAGGGGGACGGCGGCGAAGCCGAGGGCAGTCACCTCGCGGACGGCGTCGGTGGAGGCCCGGAGGACGCCGACGACGATGGCGAGGCTGGCGAGGACGCGGATCGCCAGGCCGTACGGTACGTCGTACAGCGGTCGGTAGTACGGCGGAAGCCAGATACGTGGAGACCGGGCGACGCTCCCCGTCTCGACCCCCCATGCGAGCACGTCGAGGAAGGTCCGGTGGGCCTCGACGCCGAAGAGGAGGACGGACAGCGCGAGGAGGGCGAGGCCGCCGACGACGGCGCCGGCGAAGCGGTCCCGGTCGCCGAGCAGGTGGGCGCCGGCGGGGGCGTACGGGAGTTTGACGACGCCACAGCAGGCGGTGAGTGCGCCGGCGAGATGCGAGCGGCCGCGGAGCGACGCCGACGCGGCGAGGGTGAGGAGGGCTGTCAGTCCGGCGGCGGTCTGTCCGAGTTTGACCGCGAGGAGCACCGGGTGGAAGCCGGCGACGAGCGGGAGGATCGCGACCCGCTCCCGGGGACGGAGCGGGACGCCGAGGGCGCCGACGAGTCGCTGGATCGCGATCCAGAGGAGGAGGACCGCACACGCGGTCCACAGGATCGCGGCGGGACGGAAGTCGAGGGCGAGACGGAAAGGGGCGAGCGCGAGGAGTGCGATCGGGGGGTAGAGGTAGCTGCCGTGGTAGCCGCCGTTGTCGTTGCGGGCGTAGAGCGACTCGCCGGCGACCCAGCGGTCGACGGCGTTGGCGTAGGCGCCGAAGTCCCAGAACCCAAAGCGGGGGGCGACCCCGATGGCGCGGAGATACCAGTCGACGGCGGGGTAAGTCGCCAGCGCGAGACCGACGACGAGTGAGACGGCGACGAAGAGGGGGGCGTCGTCGCGCCGGGCGAGCAGTCGGCGGAGGAGGGACATGGGGTCGTGGCTGGAACGGCGACCGTCAAAAGCGACGCGGTCAGATACCGGTGGAGTACCGCAGGATGCCGGCGACGCCGCCGAAGGCGTCGTAGAGCTGTTCGCCCTTCTCGAAGTCCGTACTGATGAACTTCGTCTCGGTACCGCGCTGTTCGGCGATGGACATCAGGTGTTCGATCACGTCCTCGCGTTCCTGCACCTCGGCCTCGCTCCCGTCCTCGCACTCGTGGTCGGGCGTCGAGTTGCGGCGGTCGATCACCTCGAACTCCTCGACGCCGTCGCAATCGTAGACGACTACGTCCTTGCGGAGATCCTCGCTGATGAGCAGGCGGTCGACGGACCCCATGACGAGGTTCCGGCGGGTCTGCTCGAACCCGTAGGTGGCGAGGTCGCCGGAGTGGAGATTCTCGAAGAACTCCTCCATCTGGACCTTGTCCTTCATGATCTCCTGGTCGGCGAGGACGTCCTGTGCGGCGTCGACCAGGTCGTAGAGCCCCGATTCGTCGGTGTAGGACACGTCGAACTTGCCGACGACGTGGTCCTGGAGTTCGTGGTGGAGGTAGTCGCCGTCTAGAAATTCGTCTTTCGTCGGCGAGGGGCCGCCGACGAGGATGCCGTCCAGGTCGTGTCGCTCCGGGACGAACAGGTCGTTGGCCATCTCCGCGACCTCCTGGTAGAAGTTGTCGATGGCTTCGAGACGAAGGCGGGCGAACCGCTGGGCGGACTGGCCACCCTTCCGCTGCTTGCCGGGGACGAGCGAGGAGGCGCTCTTGACGGGTTCGACGCGCTTGCCCTTCAGCCAGCCCACGTTCGCCTCGCGGCGGTCGAGGACGATGAGGCCGAACAGCCCCTTGTCGGAGAGCATCCCTTCCAGGGGCTCCGTGAGGAAATCGGAGTCACAGTGGTAGCGAAAGGACTGGATGGGATCCGGGGGGCTCTCCAGCACTTTGGTCACCATGTCGGTCTGGCCGCCGCCGGCGTCGACGGCGCCGCTGAAGATGACGATGCCGTTCTCGGGGGGGTAGGTGTCGTAGTAGCGGAGGCGGTCCTTGATGCTCGTCAGGGCGTCCTGGACGTTCGTCCGGGTCTGTTTGGACTTGATGTTGCTGGCCTCGGAGTGTTCCTGGGTGACGTGGGCGACGACCGAAGAGATCTGCTTGTCCGGCGGGATGTAGATGGTGACGAGTTGGGTGCCGGAGCCCTCGTACTCCTTCAGGTCCTCGATGACCTTCCGGAACTCGTATTTCCGACGGTCGTCGTCGGCGTCCTGCGTGTCGGTACTCATTGGTGTTCCTAGCCCCGCCCGCGGCTAAGTAACCTTTGACTGGGGGCGTCGGCCGTGATCGGGGAGTAGAGTTATATGGCCGTCGGCGGAGGTTCACCACGAGATGACCCGGGTGTACGCGGTCGCCAGCGGGAAAGGCGGCGTCGGCAAGACGACCACGGTGGCCACCCTCGGGGCCGTCCTCGCCCGGGCGGGACACGAGACGGTCGTCGTGGACGTCGACCTCGGGATGGGGAATCTGGCGGGCGTTCTCGGCATCGACGTCGACACGGGGGCGACCCTCAACGACGTGCTCGCGGGGACGGCCGACGTCGCGACCGCCGTGCGCGAGGGGCCAGTCGGCCTGTCGGTCCTCCCCGCCTCGGACGACCTCGACGACTTCGGGAAGGCCGATCCGGAGGGGCTACCGGCGGTCCTCGAGGCCCTCGACGCGGACGTCGTCCTGCTCGACACCTCGGCGGGACTGAGCCACGACAGCGTCGAACCGCTCCGGGTCGCCGACGAGGTGGTGCTGGTGTCGACGGCCGAGCGGGGGGCGATCGGCGACACGGCGAAAACCCACGAGGTGGCGACTCGGTTCGGGACGCCCGTGACCGGCGTCGTCGTGACACGGACGGGCGCCGAGACGGACGCCGCGTCGGTGGGCGACCGCCTCGGCGTCGCGGTGCTGGGATCGATCCCCGACGACCCGGCCGTGGCGGCCGCGGCCGCGGACGGGGAACCGCTGGTCACCGCCGCCCCGTCGTCACCGGCGACCGCCGCGTACCGCCGGCTCGCCGTCGCGCTAACCGGCGACGACTCGATCACCGTGACGACCGACGAACCGACGTCACCGACCGACCCCGAGGGCGTCGTCGTCGTCGACGCCGAGGCCGTCGCCGGCGACGACGAGGGATCGGCCGACTGGGAGGAGGTCACCGGCGAGACGGGGACGGTCACGCTCGACGAATCCGACGAATCGGACGACAGTGACGACGCGGACGAGCGCACCGGCTTCCTCCGCTGGCTCCTCGGGTGAACGGGAAACCATTTGGGACGCCGGACCAACGGGCGGATATGGCAGAGTCGAACGCGGTTCCGTTCTGGTGGGTACTGTTGTTCCTGTTGCTCGCACTCGGCATCGGCGCGTTCGCGGTGTCGAGCATCGGCGGCTCGCTGATCGCCGGGGCCGTCCTCCCGGTGTGACGGCGGGCGCGCGAGCCGTGGATCGGAGCGGGACGGCCGCGAATCATCACGAATATGTTACGCATACCGTATTCGGTATGCTTATAGGCGGCGAGCGACAATCCGGAGTATGGCAGAGAGCGCAGCGGCGTCGTCGGTGAGCCACGACGAACTCGCCGCCCTGAAGCGTATCGGCCTCGACGGTGGGCTCTCGGGGCGGACGAAGGTCTCGTGTTCCGGGCTGGCCGAGCGCCTCGACGCGTCGGCACAGACCGCCTCCCGCCGCCTCCAGCGGCTCGACGAAGCCGGACTCCTGAACCGGGAGCTGCTGGCCGACGGCCAGCTGGTGACACTCACCGACGCGGGGGTGTCGGCACTGCGGCGCGAGTACGCCGACTACCGGCGGCTGTTCGAGGACGACGCGACGCTGTCGCTCGACGGCACCGTCACGAGCGGCATGGGCGAGGGGCGCCACTACATCTCGCTGTCCGGCTACATGCGTCAATTCCGCGAGCGGCTCGGCTACGAGCCGTTCCCCGGGACGCTCAACGTCGATTTGACGGCCGAGAGCGTCCGTAGCCGCGGGGAGATGGACGCACTGGAGACCGGAACGACCCGCATCGACGGCTGGGAGGACGGCGACCGAACGTTCGGGCCGGCGACGTGTTACGCGGCTCGGATCGACGCCGACGCGGGCTCGTACGACGGCGCACACGTCATCGTTCCGGACCGGACCCACCACGACGAGACGCAACTCGAACTGATCGCCCCGGTGAAGCTCCGCGACGAACTCGCCCTCGAGGACGGGGACGGCCTGACGGTCCACCTGGGGGGCGAAGGGACGTGACGGTTCAGGGCCGCGGGGAGTCGACGGATCCCGACGGGGACGCACTCGACCGCGCCGTCGCCGCCTTCCGCGCCGGCGAACCGGTGCTCGTCCACGACGCCGACGACCGCGAGGGCGAGACCGACCTGCTCTACCCCGCGAGCGCGGTGACGCCGGCCGCGGTCGCCCGGCTCCGCAACGACGGCGGCGGCCTCGTCTTCGTCGCGCTCCCCGACGCGGTCGCCGAGCGGTTCGACCTTCCGTTCCTCCACGAGGTGCTCGACCACCCGGCGAACGACCACACCGACCTCGGCTACGACGCCCACCCTTCGTTCTCGCTGACGGTCAACCATCGGGACGGGTTCACGGGCGTCACCGACGACGACCGAGCGCTGACCATCCGCCGGCTGGGCGAGGTGAGCGACGAGGCGGGCTACGGCGTCGAGGCCTTCGCCGAGGAGTTCCGCACGCCCGGGCACGTCCACCTCCTGCGGGCGGCCCCGGACCTCCTGACCGAGCGCCGCGGCCACACGGAACTCGGACTGGCGCTGGCCCGCGAGGCCGGCGTCTCCCCCGCCGTCGCCGGCTGTGAGATGCTCGACGACGGGACGGGCGGGGCGCTCTCGACGGCGGACGCGCGGGCCTACGCCCGGGAACACGACGTACCGTTCGTCGAGGGCGCGACGCTCGTGGACGCGCTCCGCTGAGCGGTCCGTCGCCCACGGCGATTCGCGCCGACGACCCGCACGGAAACTGTTAAGAGCGGATTGGGACAAATGACACCAACTCATGCTGCTCGATACGACGACTTCTCGCGACGGGACTCGGACGGGAAGCCCAGGCCGGCGCACGGAGGGTGCGTGAGATGGGCTTCGAAGAGATGCGCGAGGCCGGCGACGTCGACACCGTCTGGATGGACGGCGAGTTCGTCGACTGGGACGACGCGCAGATCCACGTGCTCACCCACGGCCTCCACTACGGCACGGGGGTCTTCGAGGGCGTCCGCTGCTACGATACGGAGGATGGCCCGGCCATCTTCCGGTGGGAGGAACACCTGGATCGCTTCTACCAGTCGGGGAAGCCGTACAACCTGGAGGTCCCCTTCGACCGCGAGGAACTGACCGAAGCGACGAAGGAACTCATCCGCCGGCAGGATCTCCCCTCCTGTTACATCCGACCGATCGCGTACTACGGCTACGACATGCTGGGGTTGAGCCCCGAGACCTGTCCGGAACAGGTGGCCATCGCCGTCTGGCCCTGGGGAGCCTACCTCGGCGAGGACGCGCTGGAGCAGGGCGTCGAGGTCACGGTGTCGTCGTGGCAGAAGTACTCCTCGGCACAGATCCCGACCAACGCCAAGACGACGGGCCCGTACGTCAACAGCGTGCTGGCGAGTCTGGAGGCAAAGCGGGAGGGGTACACCGAGGCGCTCCTCCTGAACGGCGAGGGCAACGTCGCCGAGGGTCCGGGCGAGAACCTGTTTCTCGTCCGCGACGACGAAATCTACACCCCCGGCCTCGCCGAGGGCATCCTCGACGGCATCACCCGGAACACCGTCATCACGCTCGCGCGCGAGCAGGGGTACACCGTCCACGACGACGCGACGATCAGCCGGGGCGAACTCAACACCGCGGACGAGTTGTTCTTCTCGGGCACCGCGGCGGAGGTCACGCCGATCCGCAAGGTGGACAACGTCGTCGTCGGCGAGGGGAGCCGCGGCCCGGTGACCGAGGACATCCAGAAGGCCTTCTTCGATCTGGTCGAGCGCCGCACCGACGCCCACGAGGACTGGTTCACGTACGTCGACGTGTAGTCACGGGTCGGCGGTCCCGTCGTCGGTCGCCGTCCCTGGCTCGGCCTCCGCGCCGGCCTCTTCGACGGCGGTGTCGATCCGCTGGGCGTGTTCGTCCTCCGCGAATCCGGCGCTGAGGATGCGCGTCAGCGCCTCCTCGACGCTCTCGCCGGTCTCCTCGATCCGGTCGGGGGCCACCTCGATGACGAACCCGGTGGTGATGTTCGGGGCGGTGGGCATGAACAGGACGACCTTGCCGTCGGCGGTGGTCTGCCCGGTCTTGAACGCGGTCATGTCGATCCCGGGCCAGGTCTCCAGTCGGACCGGCTTCTGGAGGTCCTCGGTGCCGGTGAGTGCCGTCTCGACGGCGAGTTTCGAGGCGTTGTAGAGGATCCGAATGAGGGGCACGTGGTTCATCGCGCTGTCGAGGACGCGCTCGAACAGGCGACCGGCGGTCGTCCGCATCAGGTAGCCGACCGACAACACCAGCATGACGAACACGACGAGCGCGACGGGGACGCCGTAGTAGGGTGGGAGCGTCCGGACGACGGGTAGTTCCGCGACCCTGGCGTACAGCCAGTTGAGGACGAACAGGGTGACCAGGATGGGGACGAGGACCACCAGTCCGCTGGCGACGTCGCGTCTCCACGAGGACATTACCGGGGGATGGAGTGCTGGGGTCTTCAGCGTGTCCACGTCCCGCCGCGAACCGCCGGGGCTTTTCACCCCCCGATCATCTACGGGAGGTATGGTGGTTTCGCTCGTCGCCGGCGCGCTCTGGGCGATGCTGCCGGCGTACGTCCCGAACAACGTCGCGGTCCTGGCCGGCGGCGGGCGTCCCATCGACGGCGGGCGCACGGTCGACGGCCGTCGGCTCCTCGGCGACGGCAAGACCTGGCGCGGCACGGCCGCGGGCACCGTCGCGGGCGTCGCGCTGGCGATGGGGCTCGACGCCGTCCGACCGGGCGCCGCCGCGGCGCTCGGGGCCACCCTCCCCTCGTTCCCGCTCCGGGCGGCGGTCGGCCTGGCGCTCGGCGCGATGCTCGGCGACATCGGCGCCTCGTTCGTGAAGCGACGCCTGGACCGCGAACGCGGCGCCGCCGTCCCGGGCCTCGACCAACTCGACTTCGTGGTCGGGGCGCTCGCCCTGGCGGCCCTCCTCGCGCCGTCGTGGACGCTCTCGACGTTCTCGCCCGCGCGTCTGGCAGTGATCCTCGTCGCCACGCCCCTGCTCCACGTCACGACCAACGTCGGGGCGTACCTCCTCGGCCTGAAGTCCGAACCCTGGTGAGCGGGGACCGTCCCGTTTATGTCCGTTCGCGGCCCCGGTCACGCCAATGGCGGATCAGGACCTCATCGCGGCGCTCCGGGACGCGGACGCCGTCGAGTTCGGCGAGTTCGAACTCTCCCACGGCGGGACGAGCGACTACTACGTCGACAAGTACCTCTTCGAGACCGACCCCGAGTGTCTGCGGCTGATCGCCGCGGCCTTCGCCGAGCGGATCGACGAGCCGAAACTCGCGGGCGTCGCCCTCGGTGCGGTGCCGCTGGTGGCGGTGACGAGCGCCGAGACCGGCCGCCCCTACGTCATCGCGCGCAAGCAGGCCAAGGAGTACGGGACGGGCAACCGCATCGAGGGGCGACTCGACGAGGGCGAGCGCGTGGTCGTCCTCGAGGACATCGCCACGACGGGGACGAGCGCGCTCGACGCCGTCGAGGCGCTCCGGGAGGCGGGCGCCGTCGTCGACCGCGTGCTGGTGGTCGTCGACCGCGGCGAGGGGGCGAGCGAACTGCTCGCGGATCACGGCATCGAACTCGACGCCCTGCTGACCGCCGAGGATCTGCTGGCCGGAGACTGAACCCTCATCGACGTTCGTCCGTATTTCGCGGGCGTCGCATGCCAACCGTTAAGTTCCACATCACGGATACGCTGGGGTATAGATGGCGCTGAGTGATTCGCTGGCGAACTACTTCGAGTTCGAGGAGCACGGGACGGATCTCCGCACGGAGGTGCTCGCGGGGCTCACCACGTTCCTGACGATGTCGTACATCGTCGTGGTGAACCCGAGCATCCTCGCCGGCATCCCCGGCGAGAAACCCGGGATCACCGTTCCGGGGTACAGCCTGCCGGAAGTACAGTCGATGCTCGCGGTCGTCACCATCATCGCGGCGGCGACGGCGACGCTGATCATGGCGTTCTACGCGAACCGCCCGTTCGGGCAGGCGCCGGGACTGGGGCTGAACGCCTTCTTCGCGTTCACCGTCGTCGGGGCGCTGGGTATCCCCTGGCAGACCGCGCTCGCGGCCGTCGTGGTCGAGGGGATCGTCTTCATCGTCCTCACGGCCGTCGGCGCCCGCGAGTACGTCATCCGGGCCTTCCCCGAACCGGTGAAGTTCGCGGTCGGTACCGGGATCGGCCTCTTTCTCGCCATCATCGGGTTGCAGGCGATGGGCATCGTCGTCGACGACCCCGCGACGCTCGTCCAACTGGGGGCGGTCGCCTCCGACCCCGTCGCCATCGTCTCCGTCGTCGGCCTGCTGTTCACGTTCGCGCTCTACGCCCGCGGGATCAGGGGCTCCATCGTCATCGGCATCGTCGCCACCGCCGTGCTCGGCTGGGTGGTCGCCAACGCGGGGGTCGTCGGGAGCGAGGCCGCCGGCCGACTCGTGGCGGGCGGTCCGAGCGCCACCTACGACATCACGCCGCTCGCGGGCGCCTTCCTCGACGGCCTCGCCGACATCGAGGCGTTCACCTTCGCGCTGGTCGTCTTCACCTTCTTCTTCGTCGACTTCTTCGACACCGCGGGGACGCTCACCGGCGTCTCACAGATCGCCGGCTTCCTCAACGAGGACGGCAACCTGCCGGACATCGACAGGCCGCTGATGGCCGACGCCGTCGGCACGACGGTCGGGGGAATGCTCGGCACGTCGACGGTGACGACGTATATCGAATCGGCCGCCGGCGTCGAGGAGGGCGGCCGGACGGGCATGACCGCCCTGGTGGTCGCCCTGCTCTTTCTCGCGTCGCTCGCGGTCGTGCCGCTGGCGGCGGCCATCCCCCTCTATGCCTCCCACATCGCCCTCGTCGTCATCGGCGTCGTCATGCTCGGCAACGTCGTCGACATCGCGTGGGACGACCTCTCCTATGCGATCCCCGCGGGCATGACCATCCTCGTCATGCCGCTGACGTACTCCATCGCGACCGGCATCGCGGCCGGCATCGTCACCTATCCGATCGTGAAGGCCGCCCGCGGCGAGTGGGGCGACGTCCGCCCCGGCCACTGGGCGCTGGCCGGCGCGTTCGTCCTGTACTACGTCGTACGGACGAACACCCTCGCGTAGCGGCGACGGCGGCACACACGCCCGCCGCCCTCAAGAGGACGGAGCCGCAAGTGCGGGTGATGTCGAACCTCGAACTCTACGAACTGCCCGGCTGCCCCTACTGTGCGAAGGTAATCGACAAACTCGACGAACTCGACCTGGAGTACGTCTCCCACGAGGTGCCCCGATCACACTCCGAGCGGACCGACGTCGAGGACGTGAGCGGACAGACCGGCGTGCCGGTTCTCGTCGACCCGGACAACGACGTCGAGGGGATGCCCGAGAGCGACGATATCGTCGAGTATCTGGAGGAGACCTACGGCGCCCGCGCGGAGAACTGATCCGCGGCGGTCACTCGTCGGCGACGACGTAGGCCCCGAACCCCTCGACGCTCCCGACCGGCGGTGCGCCGAAGGCGAGCCAGACGTGTCGCTCGTCGGTGTGGTTACACAGGTTCCGGACCGTCTCCGGCGCGACGCGGACGACCCCGCCGGCCGGCACCTCGTGGACCTCGCCGTCGATGGCGATCTGACCGCCGGTCGTCGCCACGAACACCTCCTCCTGTCCCTCGTGGGTGTGTGGCGTCGTCACCTCGCCGGGGTCGACGAGCACCTGATTCACCCGGAGTTCGGTACAGCCCAGCGGTTCGGTCAGCTTCCGGACGACCGTCTCACAGGTCCGGAACGGCTCGGTCGACACTTCCTCGGGGTCGACGACGCTGAATCCGTCGGTCACGGTCGACCGACCGGCCGCGAGGGTCTTAACTCTCGGCGGGCGCCCGGGCGCGTTCGAGGATGAGGTCGCGGAGGTCGTCGGCGTCCCTGAGCGCGGCGAGTTCGTCCTCGCTCACCAGCGCCGTCCCCTCGACGGCGTCCCGTTTCTCGCGTTCCTCGGTGACGTAGACGGCCCGGGTCCGGGTCACCTCGCCGAGCGAGGACATGATCCGGGCGCGCTTCTCGGCGCTGCGGGTGAACGCGGAGTGGCCGGTAAGCAGGTTCTCGATCTCGCGGTCGCCGTCCTCGCTGACGGCCGAGAAGGGGGCCCGGTCCGTCGGGTGGACGGTGAAGCCGACGCGGGCGAGGACGGCGAGCACGTGATCCCCGTCGGGGTCGAGGGCCGGGTCCTCGGGGGTCGGGTCGGCCTCCCGCACCGCCTCGGCGCCGTCCATCACGTCCACGGGGTCGCTGAACGGCTGGTCGAAGAGCTCCTCGAGCTGGATGGCCACGTCGATGCTGGCGTTCATGCCGTCCTCGTACTTCGAGACGGTGCGCCGCGAGACGCCGAGTTCGGTCGCCAGCCGGCCGAGGCTCCACCCGCGCTCCTCGCGTTCGTCGGCCAGCAGGTCGCCGTCGATGTTGACATAGAGGCCGCCCGGCGCGGCGTAGATGAGCGGCGAGACGTTCTCGACGAACAGGTCGAAGGCCGTATCCGGGTTGATCGCCGGAATGCCGTGTCGGAAGTACACCACCTCCGGTTTCAGCTCCTCGTCGCGGGTGCGCAGGCCGATGACCAGCGGCGTCGCGGAGAGATACGACCCGAGTCGACGCATCTCGACGCCCGTCTCGGCATCGAGGCCGTCGACGTTGGCGAGGATCTTGACCAGAAGCAGGTCGTCGCCGCGGCGGGCCGCCAGGTCGAAGCTCTTGGGACGAATCGAACACCGGTCGCTCACCGCGAATCCCGCGTCTTGGAGCATCGCAGTGATGTTTCCGACCAGTGCTGACCGTGACATACCGAAAGGTAAGCGCCCCGCGACATATATAAGTTGTGTCGAAGACCTGCCCGTTGTCTGGCGATTGGCGCGTTGACGGGGGTGTGAGGGCTCGCTCGTCGACGCGAAACGTCTTTCAACGGCGCCCGGCGTAGCGCCCCCGTGACGCTCGTCGGCATCGACGACACCGATTCCCGGGAACGGGGGATGTGTACGACGTACGTGGCGACCCGCCTCGCCGAGGCCATCGCCGAGGCGGGTGGACGGATCGTCGAGCGCCGGCTGATCCGCCTGAACCCCGCCGTGGAGTGGAAGACCCGGGGCAACGCCGCGCTCTGTGTCGAGACGGACCTCGATCCGGGCCGGGCCGGTCGCCTCGCCGAGCGGCTTGTGGATCGGTTCGCCGCGGTCGACGACCCGCGGACGAGTCCGGGGGTGGTCGTCGCGGCGGGCGAGGGCGTCCCCGATCCGGTCGCCGCGTTCGCGCGCCGGGCGGTGCGCGAGCGGATCGACCTCGCGGACGCGCTGGCGCTGATCGAGGATGCGGACTACCGCCACCGTGGGTGGGGGGACGGTCGGGGGCGGATCGGCGCCCTCGCGGCCGTCGGCGCCGCCCGCGCCTTCGACGACTGGACCCACGAACACATCGCGTACCGCGCGCTGGATCGCTGCGGGACGCCGCGGACGGTCGACCGCGACTCGGCGTTCGCGGCGGCGCAGGCGGCCTACCCCGACGCCTGGGACACCGTCGACCGCGTCGAGGACGAACTCGTCTGTGTGCCCGCGGCGCCCGGCCCGATCCTCTACGGGATCCGCGGCGACGACCCCGAGGCGGTGCGGCGCGTCGCCGCCGCCATCGAGAGCGAACCGGTCGACCGCGAGACCACCTTCGTGACCAATCAGGGGACCGACGCCCACCTGCGGCCGGGACGGGTCGGGACGGTGCAGGACGGCCGCGCCTACCGAGTCGACGGCGTCGTCGACGAGGCGCCCGAGACGCGGGCGGGCGGCCACGTTCACCTGACGCTCCGCGACGGCGACGACCGGCTCCCCTGCGTGGCCTTCGAGCCGACCAAACGCTTCCGGGACCGGGTGCGCGGGCTCCGTCCCGGCGACCGCGTGACAGTCTGTGGCGAGGTGGGCGAGGGGACGCTCAAACTCGAGAAGTTCGCGCTCCGGGAGGCGGTGACGACCGAACGGGTCGTGCCGGCGTGTCCGGACTGCGAGCGGTCGATGGAGAGCGCCGGCCGGGAGCAGGGCTACCGGTGTCGGGACTGCGGGACGACGGCCCCCGGACGGGTCGGGCGCGACGTCGACCGGCGGCTCGATCCCGGCTGGTACGAGGTGCCGCCCTGCGCGCGCCGACACGTCGCCAAACCGCTGGTCCGGGGCGGGTTCGACGCGCCGACCCACCCCGAGCGCTGACGGTATACGACGGATATCCGCGGTTCAACGACTCGTTAACCCGTGGTAAGGAGTCAATAGGCAAGGGGGAAGCGCCCGAGGGAGCGAGTGATGTGTGAACGATTCACGCTTCGTCGGGTGATCGGCCCGTGAGTTCGGTCGACGAGGACGACCGGCCGGCGACGGTCGACAGCCCCGCACTCGACCGCTGGCCGACGTACACCCTGGACCACACCATCGAGGCCGTCGGGAGCGACGGCAGTCAGTGCACGGTGTACCCCTCGAACGCCCCCGAGGATCGCCGGCTCACGGCCTGGATCACGGCGACCGACGACGCCTTCGTCGCGATCGACGAGATCAGGTGAGTGCGTCGCCCCGCTCACCGGCCGCGACGGCGGCGACCGACGGGACCCTCACTTCGCGCGGCCGGTGAGCGGCACGACGACATCGGCGTCGGCATCGACGACCCCGCGGCCGCGGTACGCACGAAGCCCCGCCGGGGCCACGGCTGCGGTCGGTTCGACGCCGAACCCCGCATCCCGGAGGTCGGAGAGCGCCGTCTCGACGGCCGACGTCGACACTGCGATGGCGTCCCCGCCGGTCGCGTCGAGGGCGGCGTCGACGGCCGCGCGTCGGACCGGTTCGCGCACCTGGATGCCGTCGGCGAGGTCGTTCGTCCCGGCGGACCCGCCGTTCCGGTCGTCGGCCACGGGCGCGTACCCGCTGGCCTGAACCGCGAGGAGGCGGGGGAGGTCGTCGGCCCACCCCGCCTCGACGAGCGTGCGGAAGCCGCGGTAGGCGCCGAGGAGGAGCGTCCCGTGGCCGAGGGGGACGACGACCGCGTCGGGGGGCGACCAGTCCCGCTGGGCGGCGAGTTCGATCCCGAAGGTGGCGGTGCCGGCGAAGAAGGCAGGGTTCCAGGCGTGGCTGGCGTACCAGCCGTCGCCATCCGTGACCGCCTCCCGACAGGCGTCGGCGACCGCCTCGCGATCCCCCGTGATCTCCCGCACCCGCGCCCCCGTCGCCGCGATGGCCCGCCGTTTGGCGTCCGTGACCGAGGCGGGGACGTAGACGTCGGCATCGAGGCCGGCGCGGGCGGCGTAGGTCGCGATGGCCGTGCCGGCGTTGCCAGAGGAGTCCTCGATCACCCGGTCGACGCCGAGTTCGAGCGCCCGCGAGACGGTCGTCGCGGCGCCGCGGTCCTTGAAACTCCCCGTCGGCGAGACGTACTCCAGTTTGAACGTCGCGTCCCAGGCCGGGGCGTCGACGAGGGGCGTGAACCCCTCGCCGAGGGAGACGCGTGGCTCGACCGGGAGGAAGGCATCGAACGCCCACAGGCCGCGGCGGGTGTCGAACGACGCGAACGGGGGTGCCGGGCCGTCGGGCCGGGGCGCCGACGCGAACTCCAGGGGCGTGCCACAGACACAGCGCCAGCGATCGGCGTACGTCTCGCCGCAGGCCGGGCAGGCGAGGCGGGCGGCCATCAGTACGTGTCGACGTTCTTGCCGACCGAGCAGACGTACTCGCCGGTGGCGACCTGCGGAAGGCGGCGACTCCGCCAGAAGATGCCGTCGTTGTCGGCGGTGATCCGCGCTTTCAATCCGCCGAAGGGATCGGTCACCTCGAACAGCGTCTCGTCGGCGGTCACGCGGTCGCCGAGGTCGTGCTGATAGCGGACGAGGCCGCCAACCGGCGAGCCGTACTGGTCGAAGGCCTTGGCCCGCGTCTGGGGTTCGATACCGGCGTCACCGTCGAGGAAGTCGTAGCCGCGGAGCACGTTGAACACGCCCTCGACGCCCTTCGCGATGCTCCCCTCGTCCCAGCCGACGGCGCCGCCGAGTTCGGGGTCGACCGCGGGCACGCCGTCGGAGGGGGCGACACGGGCCAACTGCCCGTCCGGTCCTTTCTGGTCGAGGACGTAGCCACAGCCGAAGGTCTTCGCGAGTTCGAGACACTGCGAGTGGAGGCGGTGACGGCGGCCACACCGGACCCGCACCTCGTCGATCATCCGGCTGGTCGACCCCTGGTGGAGGTCGAGGACGAGGTCGGCCTCGCGGGCGACATCGTAGGTGGCGGCGGCGATACGCTCGCTCGACGTGCCGTTCCCGTCGCCGGGGTAGGCCCGGTTCATCTTCGTGTCGTCGATGGGGTTGCGGTGTTCGGCCACCTGGAAGGCGTGGTAGTTGACGATGCCGACGACGATCACCGTCCCCGAGAGTTCGTCGGGGTCGAGTTGTGGAACGACGCGCTGGACCACGCCGACACCGTTGAGTTCGTCGCCGTCGCTGGCCGCCTGCACGTAGAGGGTCGGGCCGTCGCGGGCTCCCTCGACGACGGCGACGGGGAGACCGAACGTACTGCCGTCGCGGGTCTCGCCGACCTCCAGACGGCCGGTGTCGACCGTTCCGGGCGAGGCGTCCGCGCTTCCCACCGAAGTCATTGTTCGACTCACGGACTCGGTCCCTTTGAGCGATTCGGTCCCGGACCGAGCGGCCGCGGCCCCGCCGCACAACGATGGGGCTTTGATCGTGGAGTCCGGACTCCGACCGTGAGCGACGACCGACCGGAGCGACCGCCCGTGTCCGGGCTGCTCGACGCGCTGCGGGTGCGACGCAACGCGACCGCCGGCGCCGCCGCTGGCCTCGCCCTCGCGGCGCTGGTCTATCTCGTCCGTGTCTTCGAGTTGCTCGGGCCAGTCACCGCCACACAGCGGTACCCGCTTCTCGGCCCCGAGGGCTGGTTTCTCGGCCTCGCGTTCGTCCTCGCGTCGGCGACGGCGCTGTTCGTGACGGCGGCGCTGACGGCGGTGACCGCCGTTCGCCTGGCGCGCCGCCTCTAGGCGTCGCCGGCCAGGTCGGCCAGCCGGTCGGCCCCGGCACGGGTCCCCTTCGCGATCAGCACGTCGCCGGGGTGGACGACCGTCTCCGGGCCGGGCGAGACGACCCAGTCGCCGCCGCCGCGGCGGACGGCGATGACGCGCATCCCCGTCGCCGTCTTCACCTCCAAGTCACCCAGCGAGGCGTCGGCCAGTCGTCCGTCCGCACCGACGCCCACGCGGACGATCACCTCGTCGGACTCCTCGACGGCGGCGGCGACGACCGGGTGGGTGTCGAGGCCGCGGAGCACCCCCTCGCTGATCTCCAGGGCGGCGTCGCTGATCACCTCCGTCGCGCTCGCCAGGTGGACCAGCCCCCGGAGCGAGATGGGATCCTCGACGCGGCCGGCGGCGCGCAACACCCACGCCTCGAACCGGGATTTCAGCGCGTCGACCTCGGCCTCGAGTTCGACCACCTCCGCGGCGACGCCCTGGCTGTCGAAGAGGACGGAGCCGTAGGCCAGGTCGACCGCCAACTCGCTCATGTTTTTCATCAACACGATGGAGTCGACGGCGCGGTCGAGGTCGTCGATGGTGGAGTCGACGGGAGCCGGGGGATCGTAGGCGTCGCCGGTGACCGTCTCGTACACCGGGCCGATGGCCCGCTCGGTGCCCCGGAGGAGAACCACGTCGTCGGCCGAAAGCGCCGTGTCCCGGTCGGGGTTGACGATCCAGTCGCCGGCACGGCGGATGGCGATCACCCGGACGCCGGTGTCCGTTTCGAGGTTGCAGCCGCCGAGCGAGGTGCCGGCGTAGTCGGAGTCGGGGGCGACCCGTCCGCGGACGACCGTCTCGACCGCTTCCGGGATGGCCGCCCGCATCGCCTCGGGGACGCCGATGTCCTCGAGCACCACCTTGGCGATGTCGCCCGCGGCGTCGCTGATCTTCTCGGCGGCGCCGACGACGCCGAGGACGGGCGCCAGCCGCTCTGCGTCCTCCGTGCTCCGGGCGGCCATCAGCAGGCTCATCCGCGCCTGGAGCTGTAAGACGTCCATTCGCTCTTCGAGTTCCAGCACCTCCGCGGCCACCTCGTCGCTCCCGTGGAGGACCGCCGAGTACGCGAGGTCGATGAGGAGTTCGGCCGTATCCTTCATCTCGACGAGGACGACCTTCACGCTGACCGGCTCGTACTCGACGTCCCCGGGATCCATACCCGAACCCATGTCGCCGGGGCGATAAAACCCTCCCGACGAACGCAAGAACGAAGCGGATCGGGGATGACCGCCCGACGATGACCCGATCCGGCGGCTGGGATCTCCTCGGCGTGACGACGGCTGCCTTCTTCGTGACGATGGTGGCTCGACTGGCGCCGAGCCCGCTCGTCCCCGACGTCATCGACGCCTTCGGCGTCACGACGGGGACCGTCGGCCTCGCGCTCTCGGGGATGTGGGCGGCCTACGCGCTCTTCCAGTTCCCCGGCGGGATCGTCGCCGACCGGATCGGGGAGCGGCGCGTGATCCTCGCCGCCATGGCCGGTATCACGGTGGCGAGCCTCGCGCTCGCGAGCGCGCCCACGTTCGGCGTCTTCGCCGTCGCGGCCGTCGCCCTCGGCGCCGCCGCGGGGCTGTACTTCACCGCCGGTACCTCGTTTCTCACCGCTCGCTTCGAGAACACCGGGCGCGCGCTCGGGGTCCACGAGATCGGGGCGTCGGCCGCGGGGCTGATCGCCCCCGTCGCGAGCGCGGCGGCGGCGACACGGTTCGACTGGCGGGCGGGCGTGCTCGTGCCGGCCGCCGTGGCGCCGGTCGTCCTCGCGCTGTTCGCGTGGCGGGTCCCGGCGACCGCGGCGGGCGACGGTCGAGGAGAGGCCGTCGTCGACGTCGGCCAACTGTTCGCCCTGCTCACCCGTCCGAGCATCGCCTTCACGACCCTGCTTGCCATGGTCGGCTTTTTCACCTGGCAGTCCTTCGCCTCCTTCTTCCCGACCTTCCTCGTCGATTACGTGGGGCTCACGACCGGACGCGCCAGCCTCGTCTTCGGCGCGGTGTTCGCGCTCACGCTGGTCACCGCCCCGGGATTGGGGTGGGTGTCGGACGCGACCGGGCGCGATCCGGCGCTCGCGGCGTCGTTTCTCGCCGGAGTCGCCGGCTACGCCTGCTTCCTGTTCGGTGCCGGCGGGCCCGTCGCGGTGGTCGCGGGAACGGGGCTCGTCGGTCTCGGCCTCTCGTGGCCGGGCGCACTCAACTCGCGGTTCATGGACCACCTCGCGGCCGACGAGCGCGGGACGGGCTTCGGCCTCGTTCGGACGGTCGTGTTGCTCGTCAGTTCGCTCGGCAGCGGCGTGACTGGGACGGTCGCGGAGGCCGTCGGCTGGTTCGCGGCCTACGCCCTCGTGGGCGCCCTCCTCACCGCGCTCGTGGCGCTGCTCGTCGCCAACCGCGCCCTGGGGACCGACGCCCGAGACGGATCGTCGTGACCGTCTACCGGAGGTTCGCCGGACTGTCCTGGCGGACCACCGGTGACGATGACGAGGCGGGTGCGAGACCGTCGGACGGGCGTCACACGGTTGGGAAGCCTTTAATTCGCGAGCGCCCCTACTCACCGGCGTTCGATGGCCATCGACCCGCGGAACTACGACCTGGACGAACTCCGGGCGGCCAGCGACGCGTCGATGCTGGACCGAGTGGAGGAGACGGACGCGGGAGCCGAATGGCCGGACGAGACCGACGACGAGAGCGAGGGCGACCGCTCGGCGGCCGACACGGCGTTCGAGGCGTCGCTGACCCGCGACTTGGCCACGATGGATCGCCGGATCGAAGCGCTGGAGCGGCCGTACCTCCCCGCGCTCCCGGCGTCGCTGGTCGCCGAGGCGCTGATCTTCGAGTGGCTGGAGTTCCTCGTGTTGCAGGCGGGACGCGACTCGGTGGACGACGCCGTCGACTTCTACGAAGCGGTCGGATGGCTGGGTAGCGACGCCGCCGAGGCACTCGACGCCTACCTCTCGGGCATCGACGACTCGCGGGCGAACGCCGACAACGACTTGAACGCCGACGACCATCGCGTCAGCCTCCACTACGTCGCTCGGTTGACCTCGCTGACTGGTCGGTGACCGAGACGGGGAGTGCTTATTTATCACGTCCGCGTGTAGCGCCGGCCGCATGAGCGACTCCGAGAGCGAGGACGACGAGGACGGGACGACGGCCGGGGACGACGGGCCCGCGCCCATCGGCGTGAAACTCGGAAGCACTCGAACGGTCATTGCCATCCCCGACGGCGACGGACTGCGGACGATCAAGACGCTCACCTGTCTCGCGACGTACGAGGACGCCATCACGGGCGAGGAGCGCGTCCTCTACGGGGATCAGGCGGCGACGGAGTACCCCGACCGCGTGCAGTACACCCTCCGCTCGGGACTCCCGGAGGACGACTCCCGGGCGGAGTTGACGGCGACGTTCTTCGAGGAGGTCATCGAGGCGAACGACGTCCCCACCGACAGCGCGGTGGTGTACGCCATCCCGACCATCGACAACGAGGCGGGACTGGCGAACCTGCAGTCGGTCATCGAGGGGAGCACCATCGGCGAGGCGCTGATCCGGAGCTACCCCGAGTCGCTCTGCGGGTCGGTACCCGCTCTCGGCGACGACTTGGAGGCCGTCGAGGACATCTTCGTCACCGTGAACCTGGGGTCGACGAACCTCGAAGCCTCGGCGTACCGCCGCGGCGAGCAACTCGTCCCCTTCACCACGGGTGCGGTCACCGGCAACGAGGTGGACCGACGGATCGCCAACTACGTCGAGGAGGAGACCCAGGGCCGGGTCAACATCGACACCACCACCGCCCGGGAGTACAAGGAGGAGCACGCCGACTTCGTCGACTTCGAGCCGTTCACGGACGTGATCCAGCAGCCCGGCGGCGGCTCCCACGAGTTCACCATCGAGCGCAGCGTCATGGACGCCGTCGACGAGTACGTCGACGAGGCCGTCGAGGAGGTGGCCAACGCCTTCCTGCCCGAACTCGCCAACGACAACATCAAGGTCTACCAGTTGGCGCTCGATCGTCCCGTCGTGTTGACGGGCGGAATGGCCTGCATCCCGGGCATCGTCGAGGAGTTCGAGGAGCGCCTGAGCGAGGAACTCCAGCGGGAGGTCGAGGCGGTGGCGCCGGACAGCCCCGCCGAGTCCGCGGCGGTCGGCGCCCAGCGCATCGCACAGCGGCTGGTCGACGCCGACGCCTACTGAAACCGACGGCGCCGCGGTCGTCGCCGTCGCGTCTCTTTGCGGACCGCAATCCCCCGAGACCGGTCCTCTGGGCCCCGGAGTCGGTCGACCGGGAGCGCGGGGACCGACGACGCTTTGGTCCGGCCGGCCGGACGACGGGGCATGAAACAGGCCATCGTCGCGCGGACCGACCTCGGGATGGGACAGGGAAAACTCGCCGCACAGGTCGCCCACGCCGCGCTGTCGGCGTACGAGGACGCCGACGAGCGCACCCGCCGGGCGTGGAAGGGCGAGGGGCAAAAGAAAGTCGTCTTGAAAGGAAGCGGCGAGTCCGAACTGTTCGAGTTGGCCGACGCCGCCGAGCGGGCGGGGTTGCCGAACGCCGTCGTCCGGGACGCCGGTCACACCCAGCTGGAGCCCGGGACCGTGACGGCGCTGGCGGTGGGGCCGGGCGAAGACGACGACGTGGACCGGGTGACCGGCGATCTCTCGCTGTACTGACTCATACGGATTATTGTAACTGTTCATCGGTGGTTCGCCAGGACAGTCCGGCGAACCACCGGTACTGACGTACAATAAACAGTATCAGCCGACCGGATCGCGGTTCTCGATGCGCCGGCTCCGTCGCGTCCCCGTTCACCGGATGGTCGACCGCATGCGGGCGATCCGGCCGGAGTCGACCGAGCACGCAACGGCTAAGTGTGCCGTGGGTGAGTGGCCGGTATGTCACTCGTCGCTGCGGCCGTGGCGGGCGGGGCGATGGGCGCCCGTCACGCCCTCGAGACGGACCACCTCGCCGCCGTCGCGACGCTGGTCGATGGCGGGGAGGGAGACGCCGTGGGAGACGGCGAGGAGCCACGCTCCTCGGAAAACGGCGAGGAGCCACGCTCCTCGGAAAACGGACTGGGCGCGCCCGCGTCGTCCCCCGCCCTGGTCGGTGCGTCGTGGGGGATCGGTCACACCGTCCCCATCACCGCGCTCGGGGCCACGCTGCTCGCGTTCGGCGTCCGCCTCCCGGCGTCGGTGACGGGCCTCTTCGAGGCGGTCGTCGGCGTCGTCCTGTGCTACCTCGGTGGGCGGATGCTCGCGGGCGTGATCGGCCGCCGCGAGCACGCCCACGGGACGCATCCGCTCCACGGCCATTTCGACGTCGGCACCCTGTCGCTGGGCGGGGGACACGTCCACGTCCACGGCGACTCCGCGCTCGTGGGCGCGCTCCACGGCGTCGCGGGGAGCGGCGCCCTCGTGATCGCGCTCGTCTCGACGACGCCGGACCTCCCGACGGCCGCGTCCTTCCTCGGCGCGTTCGGCCTCGCGTCGGTGCTGACGATGGCCGCCGTCGCGGCGGTGTGGGGCCGGACGCTCGACACCGGGATGGAGCGGGCGCTCCGGGCGTTCGCGGGCGCCCTCGGCGTCGTCGTCGGCCTCCTGCTGGTGGTCGAGTGGGCCGGTCTCGTCGGCTGATACTGTCGGCCGACCGTTTCGAGACGGTCGGCAGTCCGACCGAACCGATACGCTGACCCGTCGGCGCCGCGAACGCCAGCCGACCCGATGCGCGAGGCACACCCGCTCGAACGGCAGGTCGGCATCGACTACTACGTGAGCGACGGCCCCGGGGTCGGCGGCCGACTCCGGGCCGACCCCGCCGACTTCCGGGTCCGGGAGCTCGAAGCCGTCGACCCCGAGCCGCCCGACGCCGACGCCGGAGCCTACCCCCACCTGTTGGTGCGGGCGACGCTCGTCGACTGGGACACCAACGACTTCGCGGGCGCGCTCTCGGATGCGTTGGGCGTGAGCCGCGAGCGGGTGTCGTGGGCCGGCACCAAGGACAAGCGCGCGGTCACCACGCAGCTGTTCTCCGTCCAAGGGATCGACGCCGCGGATCTGCCGACCCTCGACGGCGTCGACCTGGAGCCGCTGGGGCGGGTGGGGCGAAACCTAGAGTTCGGCGACCTCGCCGGCAACGCCTTCGAGATCCGGGTGAGCGAACCGGAGCGCCCGGAGGCGGTCGACGACGTGGTCGACGCGCTGACGGCCTTCGGCGGCGGGCGGCCCGCGGTGCCGAACGTCTTCGGCCACCAGCGGTTCGGGAGCCGGCGCCCCGTCACCCACGAGGTCGGACTGCACGTCGTCCGGGAGGAGTGGCGGGCGGCGGTCCTGGCCTACGTCGGCAACCCGGCCGAGACGGAGCCGGAGCGGACGCGGACGGCACGGGCGACGGTCGAGGAAGTCGCCGCCGGCGACGACCCCGACTGGGCGGCGGCGCTCGACGCGATGCCCGGCCACTTGGGGTACGAGCGGTCGATGCTCCACCGGCTGGTCGAGAACGGCGGCCGCGAGCCGGCGGACTTCCGGAACGCGCTGGAGGCCGTCCCCTGGAACCTCCAGCGCCTGTTCGTCAACGCCGCCCAGTCGTTCGCTTTCAACCGGATCGTCTCCGAGCGCCTGCGTCGCGGCCTGCCCTTCGACCGCCCGGTCGCCGGGGACGTGGTGGCGTTCGCGGACGCGGACGCGCCGGCGGACCTCGCCGTCCCCGACACCGACCGCCTCCAGCGGGTGACCGAGGAGCGCGTCGACGTCGTGACCCGGCACTGCGAGCGGGGACGGGCCTTCGTCACCGCGCCGCTGGTCGGCACCGAAACGGAGCTGGGCGACGGCGAACCCGGCGACGTCGAACGCGAGGTGCTCGACGGCCTCGACCTGTCGCCGTCCGACTTCGACCTGCCCGGCAACTTCGACTCCTCGGGCACCCGGCGGGCGGTCCTCGTCGGCACCGACCTCTCGGTCGAGCGCGACCCGCTCACCCTCTCGTTCTCGCTGCCACGAGGGTCGTACGCCACGGCCGTCCTCCGGGAGTTCCTGAAGGTCGATCCGCGGGACCTCTAGCCGTCGGCGGCCCCTCGCGGCCCGCGACCGCTCGGATCGACCAAGCCGTACCCGAGCAGGAAGAAGGGAACGCCGACGACGACGGCGGCGACGGCGCCGAGGACGGCGAGGACGACACTCAAGAAGTAGAGCGTCCCGCCCCGCGACGCGATGGGGAACGTCGCGCCGAGGACGAGCGCGAGGGCGCCGACGGCGGCCGCGAGGCCGTGCCGGTGCCGGAGGCGGTCCGCCGCGGCGGCGTAGCCGACGAGCGTGACCGCGTAGACGGGGAGCGCCGGGAGGACGATCCCGACGACGTCCGCACCCTCGTGGATCGAGAGGTCGCCAGAGGCGAGCGTTCGGAGGAGGAACCCGGCGGCGAGGGCGGCGGCGAACGCGAAGGCGATCAGGGCGGCGAGCCGCCGGGTCGAGAGGCCGTCGCGGACGGCAGGGATCGACAGCGACCCGCCGAGGACGATCGTACCGACGCCGGCGGCGAACAGCGGCGGCGACGCGCCGGCGAGGACGACCCCGGCGTAGAGCGGGTGTGCGAGCGCGAGGACGCCGAGCGCGGCGACGACGAGGGCGCGGCGGTCGGGGGTGGCGGTGGTTCCGAGGTCGGCGCGGTCCGTGACCCAGGCGAGGGCCGCGAGGCCGCCCGCGAACACGGCCGCCGGGACCGCGACCAACAGGAAGAGGTTGCGGCCGACGACGGGCAGCATCGGGAGGGAAACGGCGACGAGGCTCCACAGCGGGGCGAGCGGGTCGTCGGCAGGCGCGAGCATCACGAACGGCCCGTCGCCCGACCCCTCGAAAGCCGTGACCGTCATCCGACGGCCGGACACGTCGGCCCCTGGGAGGCCGCGCTCGACGACCATCCCCTCGGGCGCGACGAGGGTGAGGCGGTCGGCGCCGAGGCCGTTCCGGACCATCGCGCCGGGGTCGTCACGGAAGTAGTCGACCCGGAGGGTACCGCCCGCGGCCTCGGTCGCGGCGTCGGGGGTACGATAGCGCATCCGTAGCGTATCGCCCGAGACGCTCGTCGAGAGCAGGCGGGCGTCGTGGATCAGGATGGCCTCTTCGGCGACGGACCGCCGGAGCGACGTGTTCTCGAAGGCGGCAGTGTCGTTCAGGCGGTTCTCGACGGTCCACGTCGCGGAGCCGTTCCGGTGGACGCGCATCGTGGCCGTGCTCCGTTCGATCCGGACGTCCACGTCGTTGGTCTGGGCGGCGGACTCGAACCCGCGTTCGCAGGGTTCACAGACGGCCACGGGCCGGGGACTCGCGGTCGCCGCACCCGCGGGGACGACGAGGAGTCCTACGAGGAGGGCGGCGAGGAGGGTTCGACGGGGGGAGGGATGGGGGACCATATCCGGCCGTGTGGGGGCGAGACGCATGGATCTTGTGTCGACCGCGGGGCGCGAGGGACGGACTTATCCGGTGGCGCCGCCTGCCTCCGACATGGAGTGTCGGCGGTGTGGGTCCCCGCTGGATCGCCCCGGCGACTACTGTCTGGTCTGTCATACGGGCAACTGCGACGCGGTCGTCCTCGAGGTGGAGGCGGACCGTGCCACCCTGACCATGCTCGACGACGAGTCGGTACTGGGGGAGACGGCGATCACCACCCGTCCGGAGGAGGAGGGGCGGAACCGGGTGATCGAGCGGCGCAACTTCGCCGGGCTGATCGCCGACGAGATCCGGCGCAAACGCCCGGAGACGGTGTTCGCGGCGGGCGACCGGGAGATCATCCGCGCGGTGCGAGGCGAGACCCACTACGAGTTCTACCGCGTCGCCGGCGAGGATCCCGTGGAGACGGTGCGTGAGCGACGGGGCGAGCGGGCGCTGGAGGTGGTGGAGACGGCGCCGAAGGAGAAACTCGGCGGGCGACACACGACGCTGATCGGCGGGCGGACCGGGCGACGGGCCATCTCGACGGTGGCCGAACACCCGCACGTCAAGAAGATCGTTCCGGGGCCCATCGACGCCGGCGGGACGGGATCGCAGTCCGGCCTGCGGGCGAAGGTGACGCGGGCGGACGGCAACGGCAACGTCCGCCTCCTCCTTCGCGACGGATCGAGCGTCCAGGAAAACCGGATCGTGACGACGGCGATGGACCGCGAGACGGGCGAGCGCGTGCGCGACGACCTGAACGATGAGTTGGCGGCCACCGGGTTACAGGACTAGCGCCCCGAGCCGAACGGCCGGTTTAATCAGGATCCGGCCACGAAGATCGGCCGAATGGCCGGAACACTCGTTCAGGCGCTGTCGTATACGATGTTGGCCGTCGTGGCCGCACTGCTCGGTGGTGTGATCGCCGTCTACCGACCGCCGGGAGCGAAGATGGAGAGCAACGTACAACACTTCGCGGCCGGAGTGGTTATCGCCGCGGTCGCCGCCGAACTGCTGCCGGATATCCACGATCGAGCCCCGACGGTGGTGGTCGTCGGGTTCGCCATCGGCGTCGTGACGATGCTCGGCATCCACCGACTGAGCAAGATCATCGAGAAACGGGAGGTCGGCGGCGGGTTCGCGGGCGCAGCCGGCTTGCTCATCACCGTCGGCATCGACATGGTCATCGACGGGGTGCTCATCGGGGTGACGTTCCTCACGGAGGCCGCGACCGGGGTCCTCATCGCCGTCGCGCTGGCCATCGAGGTCCTCTTCCTGGGTGTCGCCGGCGTCGTCGCGTTGCCGTCCGGCGTCTCGACCCCCCGCAAACTCGCCGTTCCGGCGGCGTTCGGCGCGTTGCTGATGGTGGGGGTGACCGTCGGCGTCCTCGCCCTCGACGGGGTGACCGGAGCGCCGATCGCGATCGTCCTCGCGTTCGGCTCCGCGGCGCTGCTGTATCTCGTCACCGAGGAGTTGCTGGTGAAAGCACAGAAGGTCCCCGAGACGCCGGTGTCGACGACGCTGTTTTTCGTCGGGTTCCTCTCGATCTTCCTGCTGGATATGGTTCATTGATCGGCTCCGGACGCCGTCGCCGACTCGCAGGGTTTATCCCTTCCGTGCCGGTATTGGGCGGTACTATGGCCGAAAACAAGGCACGCAGTACCGGGAGCGCGGGCCGGTTCGGCGCGCGCTACGGGCGCGTCGCCCGCCGCCGGGTCAAGGAGATCGAAGGCGAGATGCAGAACGCGACCCTCGACGGCGACAGCGTCACCCGGATCGGGACGGGCGTCTGGAAGAACGAGGAGACGGGCGAGACGTTCACCGGCGGCGCGTACCGGCCGGAGACGCCCGGCGGACGCACGGTGAAGCGATCGATCCGCGCCGCGCTCGCGACCGACGACGAGGAGTAATGAGCTACAAGTGTTCCCGGTGTAAGCGCGACGTCGAACTCGACGAGTACGGCGGGGTCCGGTGTCCGTACTGCGGACACCGCGTGCTCCTGAAGGAGCGCGCCCCGACGATCAAGGAAGTCGACGTCGAGTAACCCCGTGGCGGCCGAGTCCACGGACGACGCGCCACACCGTCTCTCCCTGCAGTTCGACTACGATACGGAGCGGCGCGCGCGGGTCGTCGAGCGGGCGGTTCGCGTCGAGGTGGGCGAGATCGACGACGCCCGCTCGACGGCCCGGGTCGGGCGGACGGGACGGACCGTCGAGGTGCGGATCGGCGCCGCGGACCTCGTCGCCCTCCGGGCGGGGGCGAACACCTGGCGGCGACTGCTGTCGGTGGCGGAGCAGGTGGCCGAGACCGCCCCACGTCGGTAGGTTGGGGGGCCGACGTCGCCGCGGCCGGGAATACGGGGCTTTTTCACTCCGGATCCCGACGATTCGCCCATGCAAGGAAATCTGCCGCCGGAAGCCCAGGAGAAACTCGAGGAACTGCAGGATCTCCAGGAGACGGCCCAGCAGGTCGCAGCTCAGAAACAGCAGGCCGAGACCCAGCTCAACGAGTCCGAGACGGCGCTCGACGCCCTCGACGACATCGAGGAGGACACCGTCATGTACCGAGAGGTCGGCGAACTGCTCGTCGAGACGGAGTACGGCTCGGCCCGCGACGACCTGGAGGAGAAAGTCGAGAACCTCGAGGTCCGCGTCGAGCAGCTGAGCAAGCAGGAGGAACGCGTCCGCGATCAGTTCGAGTCGCTCCAGCAGGAGCTCCAGCAGATGCTGCAGGGTGGCGCGGGCGGCGGTCCGATGGGTCCGGGCGGCGCCGGCGGCGCCTGAGGACGCCGTGGTCGACACCGATTCGAACGGGTCGTCGTCCGAGCCGGACGACGAGACGGTCGTGCGGACGGCCGCCGAGGCCGCCGAGGGGGTCGTGTTCGCCAACTACCGACAGTCCGCGGTCCGCGATCTGGACGTGACGGTGACCTTCGAGGAGGGCGTCCTCGAGGTCGACGTGTATCTGAACGCGCCGGACGCCGAGGCGGACCCCGACGCGGTCGCGGACGAGGCCGCGCGCGCGGCCCGGGCCGCCGTCGACGACCTGTTCGGCGTCGACGACGAACCGACCGACGACGCGGCGTAAATCCGATTGGATTCCCGTTAATCGTCGGTAAAGTGGCGTTAACGTCCGCGCCCCATTAACATCCGAGCGTCCACAGCGCCGGGTGGAGTGTTCGACATGCACGAGACGACCCGACGGACGTTCCTCCGGAGTAGCGCAGCGGCCGCTGCGCCGGCGGTCGTGCCGACTATGGGCGCCGCGGACGGGGCGTGGACCGACGAGAAGACGGCGGTCGACGTCGCGCTGTACGACGTAAAGACGACCGTCGAGGGTGCGTACGCCGTCGGCGGGAGCGGGTACGTCCTCGAACGGTAAGCCCGTTCCGCGCGGAGGCGGCGCGCTCGGGCGGGTGGCACCTCTCGACCGGCGGGCAAGGTACTTCCGTACCGCTTCCTAACGGGGGGTATGCGAAAGCGGGTATCCGTCGGTCTCGCGGTACTGATCGTGCTGGCGTCGGTCGTTCCGGCAGTCGGGGCGGCCGGGCCGCCGGCCGCCGTCGACGCCGGGACCGACGGTGACGAGATGGTCCCCCAGCGTGCGGACCCCGACGAGGACGTCGTCGGCTGGGAGGGCGGGTACTGGCACAACGAATCCATCGACGTCGACCAGTCCGACGGGCTCTCGGACGAGGAGATAGACGCGTACGTGAACCGGGCGATGGCCCGCGTCGAGTACATCCGCGAGCGGGAGTTCGAGTCCGACGTCCCCGTCGAAGTCATCTCGCGTGAGGAGTTCCAGCAACGCTCCTCGGAGAACCGGACGAGCAACGCCTCGTTCGACGCCTGGAACGATCAGGTGTGGGAGGCGCTGTTCATCATCGGCGAGGACCAGGGGGCGAACGACGCCCTCCAGACGGCATCGGGGCAGTCGACCGCGGGCTTCTACGCGCCGGGCGACGACCGCATCCGGATCATCACCGACTCGCCGGGGAGCCCGACCATCGACAACGCGACGCTGGTTCACGAACTCGTCCACGCGCTCCAGGACCAGAGCGGCGACCTGGGCGAGCGGATCGGTAGCACCGAGACCCAGGACGGCGACCTGGCGGTCGACGGCGTCGTCGAGGGCGAGGCCAACTACGTCGAGAAGCGATACACCGAGCGGTGCGGGATCGAGTGGGAGTGTGTCGACACGCCGAGCGACGACTCGGAGCCGGGAGAGCCGCCGAACCTCGGCATCCTCCTGACCCTGCTCCAACCCTACTCCGACGGTCCGGTGTACATCGACTGGCTCCGCGAGCAGGGCGGGTGGGACGCCGTCGACGCCGCCTTCGAGGACCCGCCGGAGTCCAGCGAGCAGATCATCCACCTGACCGACGAGGAGCCGACGCCCATCGAGTACGAGGACCGCGCCCGGAACGGCTGGGAGACGTTCCCCAACCAGGGTGAGAACGGCTCCGACACCGTCGGCGAGGCGTCGATGTACGTGATGTTCTGGTACCAGGCGCGGACGGCCCGCGCCGACACGGTGCCGGTCCGGTCGGTCTCACGGACCACCGACCCCCTCGATATGTACAACTACGACGCGGCGCCGTCGGCGGGGTGGGGGAACGACCGGGTGTTCCCGTACCACCGGGGGAGCGGTGACGACGCCCGGCACGGGTACGTCTGGGTGACGGAGTGGGACACCCCCGAGGACGCCTCGCAGTTCGTCGAGGCCTACGGCGCCATCCTCGAAGCCCAGGGCATCTCCGAAGTCGACGGCGAGGGCGTGTACGTCGTCCCGGACGGCGAGTTCGAGGACGCCTTCCGGATCGACCGGTCGGGCACGCGCGTCACCATAGTCAACGGGCCGACGCCCGAGGCGGTCGAGAACATCCGCCCGAGCGTCGACGACGGCGGGAGCGACGGCGGCGCGTCGAGCGGAACGACGGCGAGCGCCGGCGGCGACGGAGGCGCGGACGGCAGCGACGCCGAACCGACCGACGAGGGCGGCACGACCGGGCTCGAAGCGCCCGGCTTCGGGGCGCTCTCGGCCCTGATCGCAGTGCTCGCCGCCGCGCTGGTGGCCCTCCGGCGACGGGACTGATACCCCGATTATGTGAGTCCGTACCGGTGGTTCGCCGGACTGTCCTGGCGAACCACCGGGAAACAGTTACAATACTCCGTCCGAGACCGACGGCACCCTTTTCACGCGGCGACGCCGAGGGCCGACGAGATGCGCTCCGCCGCCCTCGTGGCCGCGTTCCTGCTCGTCCTCGCCGGCTGTGGCGGAGCGGCGAACGGGCCGGCGACGCCGACGGCCGAGCCGACCGTCGAACCGACGGCGACAGCGGTGCCGACGGCGACCACCGCGTCGACACCCCACGACGGGTACGCCGACCCCGAGACGGACCGTCTGGGGTGGGAGGCGGGCCGCTGGTACGACGAGCCCCTGTCGGTGAACGCCTCGAACGGCCTGAACCGGAGCGAGCGGCGGGCCGTCGTCGCGCGGACGATGGCCCGGGTCGAACGCCTCCGGGGACTGGAGTTCGAGTCGTCCGTGCCGGTAACGGTGGTCGACCGGGAGACCTACCGCGGGCGGGAGGACGTGAACGCGACGGCGTTCGACGAGGTGACCTGGGAGGCGCTCCTCCTCGTCGGGGAGGACCGGTCGGTCGAGACGGTTTTCGAGTCGTTCTACGGGGCGTCGGTCCAGGGGT
Organism: Haloplanus salinarum; assembly: GCF_024498175.1. Classification (NCBI taxonomy): domain Archaea; kingdom Methanobacteriati; phylum Methanobacteriota; class Halobacteria; order Halobacteriales; family Haloferacaceae; genus Haloplanus; species Haloplanus salinarum. The sequence continues at coordinate 3,196,966 of NZ_CP101823.1, read as the reverse complement.
CGTACCGCCCGTCCGAGGACCGCATCGTGGTCGTGAGCGACGCGGCGCGGCCGACGATCGATCGCCGGACGCTGGCGCACGAACTCGTCCACGCGCTCCAGGACCAACACTTCGGCCTCAACGGGTGGGCGGAGGGCACCACGCGCGACGCGCGGCTGGCACGTCAGGGGCTGATCGAGGGCGACGCGGGTTACGTCGCGGACCTGTACGAGCGGCGGTGTGCGTCGAACTGGACCTGCGTGCCGCGGCCGTCGAGTGGGCCGGGGGCGAGCCTCGACGGCGACGCCGGCGTCTACGTCGCTTCCTACCAGCCGTACAGCGACGGGCCGGCGTTGGTCCACCGGCTCCGGGAGCGCGGCGGGTGGGCGGCGGTAGACGCCGCCTACGCGGCCCCGCCGACGAGCACGACGGCGGTGATCCACCCCGATCGGTATCCGGACTGGTCGCCGCGAGCGGTGCGGGTTCCGGAGCGGTCGGCCGGGAACTGGTCGCGCTTCGACCGCTCGCCGCCGGGGACGACGGTCGGCGAGGCGTCGCTCTTCGCGACGGTGTGGGCGAACGGGGGCGTCGAGACGTTCCACCTGCAGCGACCGAGCCGACCCCACCGGACGTACAACTACACCCATCCCACGACCGCGGGGTGGGTCGGCGACCGACTCGTCCCCTACCGGAGCGCGGACGGGCGGACGGGCTACGTCCTCCGGACGGAGTGGGAGACGGCGGGCGACGCCGCCGCGTTCGCCACCGCGTACCGCTCCCTCCTGCGGGAGCGCCGGGGCGCCGAGCGTCGCGGCGAGGACGTCCTGGTGGTGCCGGCGGGACCCTACGCCGACGCGTTCCGCGTAACCCGCGACGGGCGGACGGTCACGGTGGTGAACGCGCCGACGGCCGGGACGCTCGATGCCGTCCACGCCCGCGCAGACTGAAGAGGAATCCTCTTCGATACGGTCGACCGAACGAACGGGTTTTTCACCGGGGGGACCGAAGCCGACGGGTATGGAACCGTTCGACATCGTCGGCCCCGAGGCGATCAGCGACGGGACGGCGACCGACGCCTACTTCCTGCGGACGGAGACGACGCTGCGACACGCCGACCGGAACCCGACGGTCGTCGCGGAGGTGACGGCCGATCAGTTCCCCGACGGCGAGTTCGAACTGCTCGCGGGCGTGAAGGACGCGGCGGCGTTGCTGGAGGGACTGAGCGTCGACGTCGACGCGATGCGCGAGGGGCGCCTGTTCGACGGCGGGCCGGTCCTCCGGATCGAGGGGCCATACCTGTCGTTCGCGCGGTTCGAGACGTCGCTGCTCGGCCTGCTCTCGCACGCGAGCGGCATCGCGACGGCGGCCCTGGAGGCCCGGCGGGCGGCGCCGGCGTCGACGGTTCTCTCGTTCGGCGCGCGACACGTCCATCCCTCGATCGCGGCGGTCGTCGAGCGGAGCGCGTTGCTCGGCGGCCTCGACGGCATCTCCCACGTCGCCGCCGGCGAGGTGCTGGGTCGGGAGGCCGGGGGGACGATGCCCCACGCCCTGCTGATCTGTTTCGGCCGAGGGAACCAGGAATCCGGGTGGCGGACGTTCGACGAGGCGGTCGGCCCCGAGGTGCCGCGCGTGGCGCTGTGTGACACCTACAGCGACGAAGTGGACGAGGTGTTGCGTGCCGTCGAGGCGCTGGGCGAGGACCTCGACAGCGTCCGACTCGACACGACGGGGTCGCGCCGGGGCGACTTCCGGCACATCCTCCGGGAGGTGCGCTGGGAACTCGACACGCGGGGTCACGCGGACGTGGACCTGTTCGTGAGCGGCGGGCTGGGGCCCGCGGCGCTCCGCGAGCTCCGCGACGTCGCCGACGGGTTCGGCGTCGGCGGCCACGTCTCCAACGCCGACCCGGTGGACTTCGCGCTCGACATCGTCGAGGTCGACGGGGAACCGGCGGCGAAGCGGGGGAAGCTCTCGGGGACGAAACAGGTGTACCGAACGCCCGAGGGCGGCCACCACGTCGCCCTCGCGGAGCGGGCGGGGCCGTCGGAGGGGGAGCCGTTGCTCGAACCGCTACTTCGGGACGGGGAGGTCGTCCGGGAGTTCGACCTCGACGCCGCGGCGGAGCGGGCGCTGGCGGACGCGGAGCGTGTCGGGTTCCGGACGGCCTAGAGCTGTTCGACGCTGCCGCCCTCGGGGCGCTCGCGGAAGACCTGGCCCTCGAAGAGCGTGATCATGGCGTCGTCGTCCTGCCAGGCGAGCGGCGAGAGGCCGGCTTTCCGGCAGGCGTGGGTGAGGAACTGTTCTTCGTTCCAGTCGTTCTCGACCGGAAGAGTGGGGTACATCCAGGCGTGTTGGCCGTCGATGTCGATGGCGATGCCGTGTGTCCCGAGTTCGAGGTCGGCGATCGGATCGTTCGTGAGGACGTGGTTACAGACGACACAGATGGAGATGTTGAGGGTCTGGAGTTCGGGGGGTTCGATCTCGGAGCCACAGGAGTCGTCCGAGGCGGCCGTGATGGCCGCATCGACGATGGCGTGACCGAGTTGGTCGTTGCCGCGATAGGCGCCGGCACACCCTCGGAGCCGTCCCCGGCCGCGAGTCGAGGTGATCCGGACGAACGCCCCGGTGCGCGCGTAGAACGCGTCGCGCATGCTCCCGGGCTGCTCTCGCTGGCCCTGGAGTACGTACGCTTCGACGGCCTCGCGAGCCAGTTCCACCGCTCGGGCGCCATCCTCGTAAGAAAGGCGGACCATCTGCGCCTCTGACATACCCTACACCTCGCTCCGAACCGACTTGAACCCTTCCTTTCCACCGGGGACGACCGTGATGAATTTTGACCGACGGGTCGATGGCGGCGTCCGGAGTAGGCGGACGTTACCGAGACTGGCGCGAGAGCCCCGGACGCCGTCACGGTCCGACCGAACGGCTTATTCGAGCGGCGGGAGTAGGTGAACGTGGCAGAGAGAGCCCGGCCCCCGTGTGCGAACACGAGGAAAGTCCCCCCACCGTCCGGACGGGTGACCGGGCGCAAGCCCGGAGTCGGAGACGGCTGGCTCTGGAACAGAAACGAGACCACTCGGCCCGACCGATGAGGTGTGCGAACCCGAGCGCGAGCGAGGGGAGTTGACCCACCGAGGGTAGCGTGATCGCGAAGGGACCACGGAGCTGCGAGCGGCGTCCGCCGCGCGCCTTCGAGGCGCTTCGCGTCTCGCCGACGGCGTACGGTTCCACCGGACGCCCCACGGGACCCGTCGGGTCCCGCGACGGCCGAGAACGGATGGAACGGCGAATCCTCACCGGTGCAAGTCCGCCTCGTCAAGGTAGTCCGGACGCGGAGGTGGACGCTCAGCCGAATGCCGGGACGAACAGAAGGGGGCTTACTCCTCTCAGCCGCTCGATTCCTCCAGCCACCGCTCCAGCCCCGGATAGTCGGCGACCAGCCCGTCGGCGCCGGCCCGCACTGCGTCCCGCGCCTCGACCCACGTCCGCACCGTCCAGGCGTTGATCGTCCGGCCGGCGTCGCGGGTGGCCGCGACGGCGTCGGGGTCGGCCGCCCGGAGCGCCGGGAGCGAGGGGTGGATCGCGTCGGCGTCGTGGCGCGCCGCGAGTTCGCGACCGGTCCCGAACTCCCGACAGATCGGCGCCAGTTCGACGTCCGCCGTCCGCTCGCGGACGGCCGCGAGCGCTCCCTCGGAGAACGAGGAGAGGAGGACGTGCCGGTCGTCGAGCGCCGAAAGCACCCGATCGACGAACGGCTGCCAGCGCTCGCGGGCGGCCGCGCGCTCGGCGAACGGGAGCGCCCCCCGACGGACCGTCGCCGCCCGCGGCCGCTTGAGTTCGACGTTGAGCGGTGCGTCCGTCTCGGCGAGCAGGCGGTCGAGGGACGGGACCGTCTCGCCGCTCGCCAGCACCCCCGCGGCCGTCACCGTCGACGGGTGGAGGTTCCGGACCGCGCCCGCGCCGTCGGTGATTCCGCGACTCCCGTCGCCGTCGTCGAGTCGGTCGTCGTGGAAGACGACCGGCGTGCCGTCGGCGCAGGCGACGACGTCGACCTCGACGAGGGCGGCCCGGTCGGCGGCCGCCCGGACGGCGCCGACGGTGTTCTCCGGGTTGACGCCGGCGAACCCGCGGTGGGCGACGACGGTCGGCGTCACGTGCGCTCAGTGCCCTCCTCCCACACGAAGCGGCCGTCGCGCTGGATCGGCTCGCCGTCGACCAGGAGCCGCGACCCCTCGCCCATCCGGGTGATGAGGTCGACGTGGATCGCACTCTCCGTCCCCGCCTCCCCGTCGGGCAGGCAGGCGTCGTAGGCGCGGCCGAGGGCGAGGTGGACGGTGCCCGCCATCTTCTCGTCGAAGAGGACGTTGTCCGTGGGGCGCGTGATGCCGCGGTTCATGCCGATCCCGAGCTCCCCCAGTCGCTTCGCGCCGGCGTCGGTGGCGAGGCAGTCGGCGAGCGCGGCCTCGCCGGTCGCCGCCGAGAACTCGACCACCTCGCCGTCGGCGAAGACGAGGTGGGCGTCGCGGACGCGGGCCCCCTCGACGGTGACGGGCACGTCGAAGGTCACCTCCCCCTCGGCGGACGCGGGCGCGGTGAACACCTCCCCGCTGGGGAGGTTGTGGGAGTCGTAGGCGACGCTCGCGGCGCTGTTGACGGCGGTGCGGCCGGCGACGGGGAGCGTGACGTCCGTGCCGTCCGCGACGATGCGGACCTCGTCGGCGTCGTCGAGACGTGCTTTCACCCGTCCCATCTCGTCGGCGAGAGCCGCCCAGTCGCGGAGGACGGCGTCGTAGACGAACTCGCGGTAGGCCTCGTAGGACATCCCGGCGGCCTGGGCGAGCGAACGGGTGGGGTGGACCGTCGACACCCAGTCGGTCGCCAGACGCGCCTCGCGGACGTCACTCCGGGCGCGGGCGTGGGCGTTCCGCACGTCGCCGGGGACGTCGGCGGTCGCCGCGGTGTTCCGGCCGCCGCGAAGCGAGAGGGTGACGTCGGCGCGCTCGTAGAGGGCACGCTCGGCGTCGGCGGGGGCGAAGTCGCCGTCGTGGGCGCGGAGGTAGGCGCGAGTTACCTCGTCGGAGCCGTAGGTGGCGAGCAGGTTCGCGCCCCGGTCGCCGAGGGCGGCGGCGACGGCGACGGCGAGGTCGTGGGCTCCCTCCTCGACGCGCACGACCACGTCGTCGCCGGGGTCGACTCGGGCGCTCCAGTCGACGAGCGTCTCGGCATGAGCGCGGATGCGGTCGTCCATGGGAAGGGATGGCCGCGGGGGAGCAAAAGGGCGGCGAGGGCGGAGACCGCAACCACTACCTCCCGGCGTCCGGGAAGGGGGGATATGCAACTGGGCGTCATCGGGCTGGGACGGATGGGACGGATCGTCGTCGATCGAGTGCTCGCGGCCGGCCACGAGGTCGTCGCGTTCGACATCGACGAGGAAGCGGTGGCGTCGGCCGCCGAGGCCGGTGCGGAGCCGGCCGACTCGATCGTCGACCTCGCGGACCGCCTCGGCGACGGGAAGCGGATCTGGCTGATGGTACCCGCGGGCGATCCGGTGGACGCCGCCCTCGACGAACTCGAACCGCGGCTGTCGGACGCGGACGTGGTCGTCGACGGTGGCAACTCCCACTTCGAGGATTCGGTCCGGCGAGCGGAGACGACCGACGCCGCCTACCTCGACTGCGGGACGAGCGGCGGGCCCGCCGGCGCCGAGTTGGGGTTCTCGCTCATGATCGGCGGCCCCGAGTGGGCCTACGACGAACTGGTTCCGGTCTTCGACGCCGTCGCCACCGGCCCGGACGGCCACGACCGGATGGGGCCGGCCGGGTCGGGTCACTACGTGAAGATGGTCCACAACGGCGTCGAGTACGCGCTGATGCAGGCCTACGGCGAGGGGTTCGAACTGCTCCACGAGGGCCGGTACGACCTGGACCTGGAGGCGGTCGCGCGGACCTGGAACAACGGCGCGGTGATCCGCTCGTGGCTGCTGGAACTCTGCGAGGAGGCGTTCCGCGAGGAGGGCACCGACTTGGACGACGTGGCCGACCACGTCGCCGGCGGATCGACGGGGACGTGGACGGTCCGGGAGGCACTGGAGCGGGAGGTGCCGGTCCCGCTGATCCACGGGGCGCTCGCCGAGCGGTTCGGCTCGCGCCGGGACCGGTTCTCGCGGCGCCTGGCCAACCGCCTGCGCTACGGGTTCGGCCGCCACGAGGTCGCGCGACGCGAGGAGTGACTCCCGGGTGGCGACGGGGATCACAATTCCCTTAACCCCCGCATCCATACCGCCAGCCATGGTCGAGGTAAATCTGGTGGGGCTGGGTATCGGCGCAGCCCTCACGCTCACGGCCGTTGCCCTCCATCTCTCGAAGGGGACGGGGTGGACCTCCACGACGGACATCAGTCAGGAGGTACTCGAACGGCGGGCCGAGTCGGTGCCCGAGACCGACTTCCCCGAGCCCATGAACCGGGCCATCGGCGCCGGCGGCGGCGGGGCCGTCGCGGCGGGCGCGGTCGCGGGCGAGGAGGAAGGGGCCGAACTCGAAGGCGGCGAGGCGGCCGAGGAGTCCGGGCCGTGGGACGTGCCCGACGACGAGGCCGAGACCTTCGAGATCGAGTTCACCAAGGAGGGCGACACCATCGAGGTGGCCGAAAACGAGACCGTCCTCGAGGCCGGCGAGGACGCGGGCTGGGACATGCCCTACGCCTGTCGACAGGGACAGTGTGTCTCGTGTGCCGGACAGATCACCTCCGGCGGCAACGCCGAGGACTACGTCGTTCACGACGACCAGCAGATGCTCGACGACAACGAACTCGGCGACGGCTACACGCTGACCTGCGTGGCCTACCCGAAGGACGACTTCACCATCGAGACCGGCGAGGCGCCCTAGGCCGACACGACGTCGACGCCCTCGATCTCGAACCGAGCGCCGTCCGCCTCGCCGAGGCCGACGGTCCACCCGTGTTCCTGTGCGATCCGTTCGACGATGGCCAGCCCCAGGCCCGTCCCCCCGTCGTCGGTGGTGAACCCCACCTCGAAGACGTCATCGCCGACGTCGTCGTCGATTCCCGGCCCGTCGTCGGCGACGTAGAGCCCCCGGTCGTCCGCGAGGAGGCCGACGGTGACGGTCACGCCGGCGTCGGTCGCGCCGTGTGCCACGCAGTTGCCGAGGAGGTTCTCCAGCAGGCGGCGGAACGCGGCCTCGTCGGCGCGGATCGTCGCGTCGTCGGCGACGAGCGTTTCGTCGTCGTCGGTCGCGAGGGACTCCCAGCACGCCGCGGCCGCCGACCGCAGGGAGAGGGGTTCGGGGGAGAGCGTGTCGGCGCCGCGGGCGAGCGTCAGCAGTTCCTCGATGAGGTCGAACCCGCGGTCGAGCGACCGGGCGGCGCGGGCGAGGTCCGCGTCGTCGCCGTACCGCTCGCGGGCGAGTTCGAGCGAGCCGTCGACGACCGAGAGTGGCGTCCGGAGGTCGTGTGAGACGACGCTGGCGAAGTCGGTCAGCCGCTCGTTCTGCCGTTCGAGCTCACGGGTGCGGTCGAGGAGCGTCAGCGCCGTGCCGGCGTTGGCGGCGAACACCTCCGCGAGGTGGACGTCGGCGGCGTCGAAGGCGCCGGCCTCCGTGCTCCCGACGCTCAACACGCCGTGATCGCCGATGGGGACGAACATCGCCGCGCGGACGCCGGACCGGTCGTAGCCGTCGTCGACGGTCCGCACGTCGTCGTAGACGAGCGTCTCGTCGTCGGCGAAGGCGCGCCCGGCGGTCCCCTCGCCGACCGCGTAATGTGGCCGCTCGCCGAGCGTCGCCGCGGCCTCGTCGGTGATCGCGACCGGCGGGAGTTCGGCCCCGTCGTCGTCGACGAGACGGACCAGGTTCCGCGGGTAGCCGAGGACGTCGCGCACCGCGTCGACGACGGTCTCCGCCACCTCGGTCCGGTCCGCGGCGCGGACGAGCGACCGCGTCACGTCGTGGAGACGCTCCAGCGTCCGTTCCCGCCGTTTGTTCTCCGTGATGTCGACGTAGAGGCCGAGCGTCCCGATCACCTCGCCGTCGGCGTTCACCCGCGGGCTGGCGCGAAACAGCGTCTCGACGTGATTGCCGTCCGCAGCGATCAGCGTCCGCTCCTGGTGACCGAAGGTGCCCTCGCGCCCGCGGTCGAACCCCTCGACGGCGTCGGGCATCGACGACTGGGCGTAGAGATCCCAGATCGATCGGCCGAACACTGCGTCGGGGTCGTAGCCGAGTCGGTCGAGAAAGCGGTCGTTGCAGTCCGCGACGACGGGTTCGCCGTTCACGTCCCGGAAGACCACGTACATCACCGGCGCGTCCTCGAAGAGTCGCCGGTACTGGGCGTCCCGGTCGGGTGCGGCTCGATCGGGCCCCGCGCCCTCGACCGCGTCACGGAGGCGGTCCGCGAGTCGGTCGGGGCCGCGTCGCTTCGGGACGTAGTCGGTGACGCCGGCGGCGATGGCGTCGCTGGCGATCCCCTCGTCGCCCGCGTCGGTGTAGAGCACCACCGGAAGGTCGGGACGGCGCTCCCGGACGGCGTCGAGCAGTCCGAGCCCGTCCGTCCCGGGGAGGTCGTACTCGCTCACCAGGCAGTCGACCGGCGGGGAGGGCGCGTCGTCGAGGGTGGCGAGCGCGTCGGCGGCGGCGGTGGCCGTCCGGACCGACAACCGGGGATCGGCCCGGTCCAGACGGTCGGCGACCGAGGGATCGGTGTCGACGTGGAGAACCGAAATCCGGGACTCGGTCGTTATGTCGGTCATGGTGAGAGTGGGTGATGTAACCCTGCCGGTCAGGGATCGATCAGTCGGCGGTTTCGGCGTCGGACGCGTCGCCGCCGTCGGTCGCGACGGGGTCGGCGCCGGTCGCCCCGCGGGCGGCGTCGGCGAGGGCGTCCATGCCGTCGACCGCCAGCACGACGAACGCCGCCTTGCTGATCAGATCGAGGTAGGCGATCACCAGCATCGTCATGTCGCGGGTGAGCAGCCCGACGCCGGAGGGTGCGAGTACCCAGACGAGCGGGTAGAGCGTCCAGAGCGCGATGGTCAGGTTCCGGAGGGTGACGAAGAGGGTGCGCGCCCGCTCGTTCGTGAACGACGCCAGGCGCGGGATGCGCACGTAGAGTTCGTACACCAGCACGCCGAAGGCGGCGAGGCCGCCGACGAAGGCCAGCCAGCGGATCCGGCCGGGGATGGCGACGGCCACCGCGCCGAGGACGAGCAGGGTGATGTCGGCGACGATCAGGCGGCCGAGCGACCCGCGCCCCGTGTTCCCGAGCATCGCGAGGAAGAGGAGGATAAGGGGGGTCGTGATCAGCCAGTCGACGTAGCGGGGCAGGGAGACGATCCGTCCGGAGACGGCGACGTCGCCGATCCCGAGCGACATCAGGGTGTACGCGACGGCCGCGACGCCGGTGACGCCGGCGAGCACGAGGTAATGTTCGCGGCGTTCGGGGTCGTTGCGGAGCCCCCACAGCGGCGCCAAGGTGCCGAGGACCATGCCGACGGCGCCGAGGGCCGCCCAAGTCGAGACGGAGGAGATCATCGGCGACCCCCCTCCTCGTAGCCGCCGTCACCGAGCGCGTTCGACCGCCCGCCGGCGGCCGACGGCTCGGGGTCCGCGCCCGCGTCGTCGACCTCGAAGTCGGCGAGCTGTTCGCGCAGGCGCGCGGCCCGGCGGGTCAGCTCGTCGGCCGCGTCGTCGACCTCGGCGAGGGTCCGCTCCTGCCGGCTGGCGGTGTCGGTCACGCCGGTGGCCTCCTCGGCGGTCTGCTTGCTGATCGCCGCCACCTCGTCGAGGCTCTCGACGACCCGCTCGGTGGAGTCGGCCTGGCCGTCGGTGGCGTCGGCGATGCCCTGGATGCTGGTGTCGATCTCCTCGACGTAGTCGGCGATCTGTTCGAGCGCGTCGATGGCGCCCTCGACGGTCTCGACGCCCTCGGCGACGCGCTGTCCGGTCTCCTGGGTGCCGGAGACGACGTCTTCGGTCCGCTCGCGGACCGACTCGATCCGGGCTTCGATCTCGCTTGCGGACTCCTTGGTCTCCTCGGCGAGGTTCTTCACCTCGTCGGCGACGACGGCGAAGCCGTCGGCGTCGCCCGCCTCGCCGTTGGCGTGGGCGGCCTCGATGGAGGCGTTGAGGGCGAGCAGGTTCGTCTGCTCGGCGATGTCGGAGATGACGTCGACGATCTCGCCGATCTCGGCCATCTCCTCGTTGAGCGCCTCGACCTCCGTCTGGGTCGCCTCGGTCGTCTCCTCGATCCCGTCGAGTTCCTCGACGGCGGCCTCGGCGGCGGCGCGGCCGTCCGCGCCCGCCTCGGCCGCGTGCTCGGAGGTATCCGCGACCGTGTCGACGGTGGCGGCGATCTCCTCGGCGCTGGCCGACAGGTCGTTCACCTCGCCGGTCATGTCCTGGAGGCTCTCGGTCTGGGTGCGCGCCCCGTCGGCGATCTCCGCGACCGACTCGTTGACCTCCTCGCTCGCGGCCTTGACTTTGGCGGCGTTGCTGTCGACCGCCTCGGCGGCGTTGGCGACCTCCGTGCCGAAGGTCTTGACCTCGTGGATCGTCGACTCGATCGAGGAGACCATATCGTTGAACGCGACGCCGATGGTGGCCATCGCCTCGTTGGAGTCGTTCACGTCGATCCGGCGGGTGAGGTCGCCGTCGGCCACGTCCTGCATCACCTCACCGTAGGTCTCGGCGGTGCGTTCGAGGCGCTCGCTGGTGCGAGTCGCCTCGGCGCGGGCCGCTTCGGCCTCGGCGCGGGCCGCCTCCGCCTCGTCGAGGGCCTCCTCGACCTCGGCGATGCGCTCCCGGAGGGAGTCACGCATCTGGTCGAACGACCAGTAGAGCTGGCCGATCTCGTCGGTCCGGCCGGTCGTCAGGTCGACGTCGAGGTCGCCGGTCGCCATCGCCTCGGCCTTGTCCGCCAGCCGCCGCAGGGACAGCGAGGTCCGACTCCCGACGGTGACACCGATCAGGGACAGGGAGATGACGGCCACGAGGATGAGGCCGAGGATCCCCGAGACGACGCCCCGCTGGACGGCGAAGGCCGCGTCGGCGGGCTGGGAGACGACGACCGACCAGTCGGTGGTCTCCATCGGCGCGGCGGCGACGGCCTGCCCGTCGGTCTCCGCGAAGGTCGCGCCCGCGAAGGCCCCGTCGGGGACGAACGTCGACGTCTCGCCGACGTCCGAACCGATCAGCGCCGTGTCCGGGTGGGCGATGATCGTGCCGTCCTCGCCGACGACGACCGTCTCGGTTCCGTCGTCAGCGGTGGCGAACCCCCCCACCTGCCGTTCGAAGTTGACCATGTAGACCAGCAGTCGGTCCGACCGTCCGTCGACGGGCGTCGCGACGGCGACGGTCGTGAAGTCGACGACATCGGGGCGGAAGGGGTCGGTGACCAGCACGTCGTCGGCGCCCTCGAAGGCGACGTCCTCCTGCGCGAAGGGCGCGCCCTGGGCGCGGGCGTCGACACCGACGAGGTCGTCGTCGGAACTGGTCACGATGGTGCCGGAGGTGGCGTCGACGTAGTGGACCGCCACGACCCCCGGCGGCGCCCGATCCTCGCTGGCCAGTTCGTCGAGCCGCGACTCGACGGCCGCCCGGTCGTCGCTCCGGAGCGCCGGGTGGTCCGAGGCCACCCGCGCCTGTGTCGTCAGCCCGGTGAGCCACGCGTCGAGCTGTGCCGACCGCTGTTCCGTCCGCTCCGTCATGTGTTGCTGGACGTCGTCGCGTAACTGTGCCGACGCATCGGCGCTCACCACACCGCCGACCGCGACCGTCAACAGCAGCGCCGCGACGAGGGCGGCTACCAGCTTGAGCCCGTACCGCTCTCGTATGCGATTCAGAAGGGGAATGCCCATGCCTGCTACGTCGTTGAGAATAGATTATAATAACCGCACCCCTCCAAGTACAACATCTGATAATCGGTGGACGTATCGGGCCACCGCGGCGGCGGAGGGCGTCCCCGGTCAGTCGGCCGGCGTCGTCACTTCGGGGTCGTCCGGGGGGGAACGGCCGAACCGCGTCCGGAGCACGGGGATCACCGAGCGGTCGAGTGCGACGGGCCCGCTCCCGGTGATCAGGAGCGCCGAGGTGAGGCCGAAGAGGGTGACGTGGGCGAGCACCGGGTCGTCCGGGAGGCCGAAGAGCGTGGTCGTGAGGATGAGGAAGCCGGCGCCGGCGGCGCTCCGGGTGAAGGTGCCGGTGAGGATACAGAGGCCGACGACGAGTTCGCCGAGGCCGGCGCCGAACACCCACATCTCGGGAGCGACCGGGAGGACCGCCGTGAGGTCGTACTTCTCGACGACCTGGAGCGCCCGGCCCGGGTCGAGCCACTTCTCGGTCACGCCGAGGTACGCGAAGTTGAACCCGAGGAAGATCCGGATGAACAGGGGCGCGACGGACTTCTCGACACCGGCCCTGGAGAGGAGGTCCGGAACGGTCGGTGTGTCGCGAAACCGGCTCATTATCGTGCCGTCGGTGAGAACCAGCCGGCGCAGGAGGAGGTCCGCGCTCGGCTGGCCGGGACCGACGACGAGGATGCCGAGGAAGCCGGCGACGTACTCGGAGGCGAGCAGGAGCGTGGGGAAATGCGTCGCTAGGCCGACGAGGTAGGTGACGAGGCCGGCGGCGGCCGCCAGCCGCGTCGCGAACCCGAACAGGAGGAGGAACGCGAGGGTGATCTGGACGAGTCGCACCTCGACGGTGACGACGGGCGAGAAGAAATAGCCGCCGAAGCCGGCGCCCATGAGCGGGAGGCCGGTGGCGAGACGCAACAGCCAGCCGAGGTACGGCTGGTACGAGCGGAGCGTCCGCCGGATCACCGTCACGTCCCGCAGGTGGTCGCCGTACCGGAGCCACCCCGCCGTCGCGACGACGACGCCGACGCCGCCGCCGCCGAGGAGCGCGAGGTGAAGCGGGTCCGAGAGGACGGTAGTGAGGAACTCGACGACCGTGGGCCCGTCGTCGTCCCCCTCCGTGACGTAGTCGACGTGTGCCCTGACGGGACGCGTGGCGACGAGCAGTGCCACGAGTAGTCCCGGCACGACGCGGCGGTTCCAGTCGCTGTTCATGCGCCAACCGAGGCTACCGTCGCTGATAAACACTCGGCTCGGTGCAGTACCCGCGCTATCGTCGCGTTCGAAACGGGTCGTGCACCCGATGGCCCGACGGAGCGCGGCCGTGGGACGACGTTCGGACGCGACTCAGATGCCGACGTTGGCCGCGAGCGGCCACGTCTCGCTGGCGAACACGAGGAAGGCGAGCGCGCCACCGAGGAGGGCGACGTTCTTCAGGAAGTTGTTGAACTCGTTCTGGTACTCCTCCTCGGGGGCGTTCCAGAAGTCGTGCATCGTCGGCGTCGCGGCGGCGAGGAAGACGGCGATGGCGCCGGCCGCGAGCGTCGGGTAGACGCCGAGGACGATGCCCAGACCGCCGGCGATCAGCAGGCCACCGGAGACGGGGACGCCGAGGGACGCCGCGGGGATGCCCTTGGCCTGCGCGTAGCCGATCATCCCCTCGGCGTTCAGGAAGTGGTTCAACCCGGTGAACGCCAGGACGACGCCGAAGAGGACGCGGGCGAGCAGGAAGGCCACGCCCGCACCGGCGGTGTCGAAGGCCATCAGGCGACCACCCCGGCGGGAGTGGTCGTGCGAAACGGTGCGTCGGCGGTGGATGAGTGAATCATCGTACCCGTACCCACGCCCCCCACGGAAATATACGTTATCTGACATTGGTGTCACCGGGTGGCGCGGATGTCACCGGGGGTGGCGCTATCACGGTAACATTTCGACACCTGATTCGTTCCGGAACTGCTAACCGGCGGGAGCGCGTGTCCCCGGTATGGCTATCGGAACGGGCAGCGACACGGAGACGTGTTACGTCATCGACTCGCTCGAACAGATCGGCTCGCAGTGGCGACTGGCGGTCCTACACGACCTGCAGGAGGGCGAGAAGCGGTTCAACGAACTCAAACGCTCCACCGGTGCGAGTTCGCGAACGCTCTCCCGGGTCGTCGACGACCTACAGGAGATGGGCTTCGTCGACCGGCGACTGGAGGAGGACGCCCCGGTGGCGACGTACTACTCGCTGACCGAGAAGGGGGAGTCGCTCTGTCCGGTGTTCGACGCCATCGGGGACTGGGCGCGGGAGTGGGTCGCCGAGGAGGAACTGGAGGCCTGAACGCCCGACCGTCTCATACGGATTATTGTAACTGTTTACCGGTGGTTCGCCAGAGCGGTCCGGCGAACCACCGGTAACGATTTACAATAAACAGTATCAATCGTCCCCGCGGTTCAGCCACACGATGGCCGGCCCTGCGAACAGGAGGAGCAACCCGAGGAAGGCCACGAGCGTCCAGACGCCGTGGAGCGATCCGCCCGCGTCGGCGGCCTGCCGGGTGGCCTCGCCCGTCGCCGGGTCGTTCAGGAGGAGCAACGCCTTGTCCTGGGGCATCACCGCCGGATAGGTCCGATCCGGGGACACCGAGAAAAACCGGATGAGGTTGGGAGCAGTGTCGGCCGGCACGGAGATGGATCGACCGTACCCGCCGACGATGGTGGCGATGAGGCCGAGCAGGGAGACGTCCAGCGCGGAGGGTCGATCACGATTAATTATTCCCGAGTCCATGCGCGCGTTAGGGGACCGCGATACAAATACTCCCGGTCGAGGACGAGGCGACATACTTAGCCGCCCTCGGCTCGACCACCCGCCATGACGCACCTCCTCGTCCGCGCGGCACGGGGCGAACGGACCGAACGGCCGCCCGTCTGGTTGATGCGACAGGCCGGCCGGCACATCCCCGAGTACCGCGAAATCCGCGCCGACTACGAGTTCCGCGAGGCCATCGAGACGCCGGAGGTGGCCACGCGGATCACCCTCCTGCCGTGGGAACTGTACGAACCCGATGGGGTGGTGATGTTCTCCGACATCCTGACCGTACTGGAGCCGCTGGGCTTCGACTACCACCTCGAGAGCGGCGTCGGCCCCGTCGTCGAGAACCCCGTCGAGGGGCCCGCGGACGCCGAGCGCCCCCGCGGATCGGTGGCCGAGGACCTCGACTTCGTCGGGTCGCTGCTCGACAACCTCGTCGAGCGGGTAGGCTCGGAGACGGCCATCATCGGCTTCGCCGGCGGCCCGTTCACCCTCGCCTCCTACGCCGTCGCCGGCGGCGCTTCACGGAACCACGGCCCGGTTCGGCGCTTCCGGGCGCGTCACCCCGAGGCGTTCCGCTCCCTCCTCTCGGCGTTCGCGGACGTGGTCCGGGAGTATCTGGAGTATCAGGCCGACCACGGCGCCGACGTGGTACAGCTGTTCGACACCTACGCGGGCGTGCTCTCGCCCGCTGACTACCGCGAGTTCGTCCTGCCGCTCCACCGCGAGATCCTGTCGGACCTCTCGGTGCCCTCCATCGTCTTCGTACGCAACATGGCCGGCCGCCTCGACAGCCTCGATGCGACCGGCGCCGACGTGGTCGGTCTCGACTGGACCGTCGACATGGCCGAGGCCCGGGAGACGCTCGGCGACCGGCCGGTCCAGGGCAACCTCGACCCCCAGCATCTCTTCGGCCCGACCGACTTCGTCCGCGAGCGGACGCGGGCGGTGATCGACGCCGCGGGGCCGCGCGGGCACATCCTCAACCTCGGCCACGGCGTCGACCGCGACACGCCCGTCGAGTCCGTGCGGGCGTTCGTCGAGACGGCGAAGTCGATCAGCCGGTAGGCGCTACGCCCCGGCGACGGCGGCCGTCGCCGTCTCCGACTCCGCGAACCGGCCGGCGAGCCGTTCGGCCTCCCGGACCCGCGCCGGGACGCCCATCCGTCCGGTGTAGTTGGTGGCCAGCGTGATGCCCTCCGGCGGGTCGACCGACTCCATGGCCGTCCACGAGCCGTCGTAGGCGGGCATCCCGCGGGGATGGCGGGTGACGTTCAGTACCTCGGCGGACGCCCCCATCACCGTCTCGAACTCCTCGCGGGCGACCCGCCCGAGCTCGTCGTCCGGGCGGTCGACCAGCCCCGGCCGTTTCATCCCCCCGAGGAAGCAAGTGTAGACGCCGTCACGGTCGAACAGGCTGGCGTTCCAGGTCACGCCGAGGGTCCGGAGCGACTCGTCGTGGCGGACCTGGTAGCCGAACCCCGCGGGGTCGGCCTCCGAGGCGAGGTGGACGTACGCGAGCGGGTTGTAGTAGAGCCGGCGGAGCGCGCGGGCGCTCTCCGGATCGACGGTATCGAGGAGGCCGGCGGTCACGTCCGCGCGCGCGGTAACGACCACCTCGTCGACGACGCGGTCCCCGGCAGCGGTGTCGAGGCGGTAGCCCGCCCCCTGGGTCGCGATACCCTCCACCGGCGTCTCCAGGTGCACCCGGTCGGCGTTGCGCTCGTAGAGCGCTCGGGGAAGCTGTGCCATGCCGTCGGCGAAGGAGATGGGCGCCTCCCGCTCTTTCCCCTGGAGTCGCCGGCGGAGCGCGGCGCGGACGAGGCTGCCGGAGCGTTCCATCCGGCGTACCGTCCGCAGGGCGTACTCGCCGGGCATCTCCGCGGGGTCGGAGCCGTAGATGCCGCCGAACAGCGGCGCGATCATGTTGTGGTAGGCCTCGTCGCCGAACTTCCGGGTGAAGTAGTCGGCCGCCGTCTCGTCGTCGCGGGCACCCTCGGTCAACGGCTCGGCGAGCATCCGGAGTTTCCCCGTCGCCGAGAGCAGGTCGGTCCGCATGAACGCCCCCATCGAGAGTGGAACCTGCCGGAGTCGACCGTCGGCATAGACGTAGAGGGGGAGGTCGGCGTCGGCGACCCGCAGGTCGGAGCGGAGGCCACAGGCGTCGATCAGTGTCTCCAGCCCGTCGGTCAACCGGGTGCGCTGAGGGCCGTGTTCGAGGACACGTCCGTCGACGCGGGTCGATCGGATCACCCCGCCGGGCTCCGACGACGCCTCGAAGGCGACGGTGTCGACGCCGCGCTCGCGGCAGAACTCCGAGAGCGCGAGCCCCGTGATGCCGGCGCCGACGATACCGACCGTCATGCCTCGTGGGGCGCGTTCAGGCACATCGTTCCCGGTTCGTCCCGGCACTCGCACTGTCGGAGGCCGGCGTACTCCGGATCGTACCCCGCGACGAACGGCTCGACGAGGTCGGCGAGCGCACCGACGAACCGGTCGTCGTCGTAGGGAATGGGGACCCGGTGGAAGTCGAGGCCCCGCTCCTCGGCCTCTTCACGGAGTTCGATGTCGAGTTCCGAGAGCGTCTCGCTCTGTTCGTGCATGAAGCTCACCGGCTCGACGACGACGCGGTCTGCGTCGACCGTCTCGACGACCGCCTCGACGTCGGGTTCGGTCCAGTCGACGTCGCGGTTCTCGTGGTTCTGGTAGCCGAGTTCGTAGTCCGGTGCGTCGAGCGCCGTCGCCACCACCGAACAGAACTCCTCGGTGTACTCCTCGTACCGGCTCCCCTCGTCGAGGTAGTACTGGGGGGTGCCGTGGGCCGAGAACACGAGACGGGTGCCGTCCCCGAGCGAGAGGTCGTGGTCGTCCAGATAGCGCCGGATGTTGTCGATACGGGCCCGGGTGTACGCCGGATGTTTGTGCCAGCCCGTGAGGGCGTCGACGGGGACGTCCCACCCCACCTCGTCGAGCGCCTCGTCGAGTTCGTCGAGGGATTGGACTGTCGTCGAGGGACCACAGAGCGGGTAGATCGGGAGCCCGATCAGATGGTCGACCCCGTCCTCGCGGGCCGCCTCCACCGCGTCGGTGATAAAGGGTGCCGTGTACTGCATCCCGTGATAGGTCTCGACGTCGTACCCCCGCCGCGAGAGCTCCTCGTCGAGCATCTCCGCCTGTGTGGTGGCGTGGTCGATCAGTGGGGAGCCGCCGATCTCGTCGTACTCCTCCATGAGGCCGGGTGCCCGGCGCTTGGCCAGCTCCGCCGCCCGCTCCCGGGCCGCCGCCTCGGTCGTCTCCCCTTCGATCGACATGTTCGCCAGGAAGATCCGTTCCAGGTAGTCGAGTACGTCCTCTCTGTGCCCCTCCGATGGCTCACCGAAGTTGAGCAACACGATCCCGGTAGTCATACACCCCGCCTAGGGACAGGTCGATACAAAACCTGTCGGTCGTTGCACGACGCTGACTGCCGACCCGAGCGTTTAAATCGTGACGTCGAACCGGTCCGGCCGACCCGGTCGGCGCCACCGAAGACAGGATTCCCCGGTTTGAACCGGTTGAAACCCCGATTCGATCGGGTTTTTCGCTGATCGAAGCCGGGCTTCATCAGGCATTAGAACCCCGGTAAGGTCCGGATACCTAAACCGGATCGGGACGAAGGGACGCGTATGAACTCCCGATCCACGGCCGAAAGCGGGGGAATGGGCGCGGCCGAAGCCACGACGGGAACGACCGTCGAGCGACAGCTACGGGCGGCACTCGAAGCCGCCGACTGCCACGAGACGCGGTTCCACCTCCGGCAGGCGCTACAGTTGGTCGAGGCCGACGAGACACCCACTCGGTGACCGTCGTCGTCAGTTATAGTAGCGTTTGGAACTGGTTGTACACCTGATCGCCCGCTGTCCTGCGATCAGGTGTGCAATGACTTACAAAGGCTACTATAGTAATCGTTATACGCGGGGTGGACTAGGCCCCACGTATGCAACGACGCGCTGCGGCCATCTACGTCGCGTTCTTTATCATCCTCGGCGCGGCGTCGTACTCGGTGATTGCCACGGCCACCGCGCCGACGGTCGAGTTCGACAATCCCGATCACAGACTCTCCCAGGGTGACGAGTTCTCGGTCGACGACCGAACGTACACCGTCACGACGATTTCGGCCGAGATGTCGGGCGGTGGCGGCGGCCACGGTGGCGGCGCCGAAGTCACGCGGTCCGGACAGGTCTCCTGGACCAACGATTCGGCACGCCACACCCAGACGTGGGAACACGAAGCCAACGTCACATACGACGGCGAGGAGTACCAGGTCCTCGTCGAGGACGCCGACGACCCGGCCGCGTTCAGACTGCAGGAGCGGATCAACCGGAGCGCGATCCTTCAGGACGATCCGACCGTGCGGAACGAACTCGTCACGGTCAACGGCACCGAACACGTCGTCCGCGAGAGCGGCGACAACCGATCGCTGACGCCGGCGAACGAGTACTTCCCGGAACCCGCCTCGACCCAGTACGGCGAGGGTGACACCCTCCAGTTCCAAGGGAACACGACGACGGTCGCCAGCGTATCCAGCGACGGCGCGACGCTCGCCTGGACAGCTCCCCGGACCAACAGGGTCGACGTCGGCAACGAGGCCAACGTCACGCTGAACGGCCAGCAGTACTTCGCGTACTTCCCGGACAACAGTACGCTCGTCCTGGAGAGTGACTACGGCGTGTACCAACGGCAGACCACCGAAATCGACACGTATCACGACCACGTCAACGGCCTCTGGGGCGTCTCCATCGTGAGTTTCGCGACGGCCATCCTGCTGCTCGGCATGGCGTACATGCCGTCGCGGTACTGAACGCCGCTCGGCCGTCGCCGGAACCGTTTTTTGCCGGAGTATCGTATGATCGATCATGAAGGTCTGGGTCGATCCGAAGGAGACGGCCACCGGAGCGTGGGGTGACGCGGCCGCGGACGCTCCCGAACCGTCGGCGTCGCCGGCCGCGCCCGTCGTCGAGCGGGCACACGCGACCCGGTATCCGATCCAGTACGCCGACGGCGCCTTCCTGACGCCGTCGACGATGCCGGGGGCGGAGTCGTCGGGATACGCCCGACTCCAGTTCAACTGCGCCGTCGACGGGGCAGGGACGATCAAGCTGACCGCCAGGGGCTACCGATGGGGCGGCGACGGGCCGGACGTTCGATTCAAGTCCCTGCTCTCGCGGGAGCCCGAGCCGACCGAGACGCTGCCCGTCGGGACCTACGAACGGTGGCATCGCTCCCAGGACGGCATCGTCTCGGGGTTCGAGGCGGGCGACGAGTATATCGACTTCGAGCCGGAAGACGGAACGACCGAGGAGGGTCGCGAACGGCGCGAGTGGGGACGACTCCGGTGGGCGGTACGGCTCCGGCTGGCCGAACTCGAACTGATCAGGAACGCCGCGTTCGCCCGGTATCGGCTCCGGGAGTGCGACGAGTGGGAGGCGGTTCGTGGGACGCTGCGTTGGAAGCCGACGGCCTTCGGGGACGCGGAACGCGGAGCGTGATCAGCCGCCGCGGACGGGAATCTTCGCCAGATCGACGCGTCGTTCGACCGTCTCGACCGCCTCCTCGCGGTAGATCAGCGCGACGACGGACACCGCGGCGGGCGTCGACCCCGCGGGGATCGATCGCTCGGCCGTGACGGTCCGGTTCTCCTCGGGCGCCAGGCGGTCGGTGCTCGTCCGCCCGTCGACGCTCCGTCCGTCCTCGAGGTGGACGTCGAGCAACTGGAACTCGTAGTCGGTCGATCCGGTGTTCGTCACGTCGACGGTCAGGGAGAGCGGCCAGCGATCCCCACCGGACTCCCGGAGGACGGCGCCGGAGAGCGTCTCGGAGCGGTCGGTCTCCGGGAGCATGTCGTCGCCGACACCGACGGCGTCGCCGTCGTCGGCGGCGGTCGGGGTCGACCCGCTCCCGTCCGCGTCGTCACCGCCGCTTCCGCCGAACTGATCGCGGAGGAGGCCCAGGAACGTGAGCCCCTCGACGAGCAGCGGGATGCCGATGCCGAAGCCGACGAGCAAGCGGATCAGGGTCCGCTTCGAGAGACCACCGGGCGTCCCGTCCGGCGGGTCGGCGGGGCCGCTTTCCGTTCCGTCGGTCCCGTCGTCCGGCGTGGTGGAATCGTCGCTCACGAGTGGGTGGTTACACCGGGATCGGCGGGCTTCCCGGGGCGAACAGGCCGTCGGCGACCAGTGCCGACAGCGGGAGGCCGTAGGCGAGCACGATCAGGACGATGGCGACTGCCGTCCAGAGCTTCAGGTTGTCGAGGATCTTCGGGCTGTGTTCCGGGCCGGAGAGCGGCGCCGGGATCGAGCCGTTGACCCGGATGGTGTCGGTGCCGTCGCCGCCCAGCCAGGTGCCGAAGACGACGATCAGGAAGAGGAGAAGGGCGACGAACAGCAGCGTCCCGCCGATGGCGATCTGGATGCGCATCTCGCTCACGCCGCCGACGACGCCCTCGAACGTGACGCTCCCGTACTGGGGTTCGGCGGTGCGGCGAGGGATGCCCGCGAGCCCCGCCCGATGCATCGCGTTCGACATGAGCGTCATGCCCACGAACCAGAGGTACGGCTGGACCGTCGCGAGCGACCGGAATCGCAGTCGGTTGCCGGTGATCTGTGGGAACAGCCAGTAGCCCGCGGCCATGAACGTGAGCGCGGAGGCCGTCCCGACGGTGAGGTGGAAGTGGCCGGGCACCCACAGGGTGTTGTGGACGAGGTAGTTGATGTTCATCCCGGCGTTGATTATGCCGGAGAAGCCGCCGGCGGCGAACATCAGGCCGGCGAGGGCACAGCCGGCGAAGGCGGGTTCGTCCCACGGGAGTTTCCGCAGCCAGGAGAGACGACCCTCACCGCCACGCTGTCGGGCGCCGTGTTCCATGCTGGCGACGACGGTGAACGCGGTGAGCAGGCTGGGCAGGAGGAGGAACATGGTGTTGGTCATCGCGATGAACTTGAACCCCTCGGGGATGCCGGGATCGACGTACTGGTGGTGGAACCCGACCGGCGTCGAGAGCAGGAGGAAGAGGACGAACACCACGCGGGCGAGCGGGTCGCTGAACAGGCGCCCGCCGGACAGCTTCGGCAACACGGTGTACCAGATGAAGTACGCCGGCATGAGCCAGAAGTAGACGACCGGGTGGCCGAAGTACCAGAAGAGCGTCCGGGTGAGCAGCGGGTCGACCTCGGCGATCAGCCCGAGGGACCACGGGAGGAGGAAGAAGAGCACCTCCACCGCGACGCCGGCCGAGGAGATGTACCACATCAGCATGGTCGTCAACACCATGAACGTCTGCAGTGGGATGCGCTGGTCCGGGTTGTCACCGCGCCAGTGCCAGTAGGTGCGGAACCAGTCGAAACCGGCGAGCCACGTCCCGACGATGAAGAGCGCGAGACCTGCGTAGAAGGCTGGATGCGCCTTCATCGGTGCGTAGAACGTGTAGAGTACGTCCGCGTTGAACGGGATGGAGGGAACCAGCCCACCGAGAATCGTGATGGCGGCCACGGCGGCACCCACGAACATCATGCCGAACCAGGTGTACGTCAACTTCGGGCTCGGTAACGAACGGTCGAGACTTCGCGTGACGCCCCAAGTGAAGAGCCCACACAGCGCGAAGATGGTGAACACGAGTGCGAGTAGGACGCCGTGACCCGTGAGCACCGTGTAGTAGTCCGCGGAACTCACGAAGCCACGGAAGACACCCGTGCGGTGGAGCGCCTGAACCATGCCGAACAGGCCGCCGACGCCGAGCGCCAGGAAGGCGACGGCCATGTTCCAGCGGACGATGCGTGCGTCGGTCGGAAAGTCGTCGACGTATGCCATTTAGCTACCCTCCGTGTCGTACTCGTCTTCGGGCACGACGACGAGTTGCCCCGCCATCGTATGGTGGCCGGAGCCACAGTACTCGTGACAGACGATCCCGTACTCCGCGGGGTCGTCGAACCGGACGGTCACCTCGGCGACCTGCCCCGGAATCGCCATGACGTTGACGTTGGTGCCCGCGACTTCGAAGCCGTGAACCACGTCGGCGGCGGTGATGTAGAACGTCACCTCCGAGTTGGCCGGCACCCGGATCGGCTCGGCGGTTCCGGGCTGGAAGAGGAACTGTCGGGCCACGACGTGAACCTCGTACTCGTTCTCGCCGACCTGCGTCACGCCGGGGTCGCCGAACTCGGTGTCGCCGAGCGAGTCGGCGTCGACCGTTCCACCGGAGTCGCTGACCATCGTTACACCAGGGCCGACCGCTCCGTAGGTCACCGTCGCGATGAGCCCGACGATCAACAGGAGCGCGGCCACGGTCCAGAGTTTCTCGTATCGATGAATTTCCATGTGTGAATCCTCCAGTTAGCCGATCACCGTCGGTCCGCCGCCGAGGAACTCGACGAAGTACATGAACACCCACAGCAGGCTGATGATCCCGAGGTAGACGACGATCAGTGTCGCCGTCCCGTAGGGGTCGTACTCGTCGTGGTCGAGTTCGCGGACGACCCCCGCCTCGAAGGTCGACTCCGTGGACGTCCGCTCGGCCTGCGAGGGTTCCGTCCCCGTATCGGCGGTCGTCGTGAACTCGTCGTAGTTGAGGAACACCCAGCCGGTGATGCCGAGGACGACGGCGAGCGCCGCCGCCACACCGGCACCGACGAGGCGGAAGGCCAGGGAGAGCGTGGGCGAGGTGCCGCCACCGCCACCGCCGCCACCGCCGCCGCCGGTACCCGACTCGCCACCGCCGCCGTCGCCGCCACCGCCGCCACCGCCGCCGTCACCGCCACCGCCGCCACTACCGCCGACGACGACGGCACCTTTCATCCCGAGCGCGAGGTGTGGCTGACAGTAGTACTTGTAGACGCCCTCGGTCTCGAAGGTGTGTTCGTGGGTGTAGCCGCTGTTCTCGATGGCTTCGACGCCGCCCCAGTCGGCATCGGACGGCTGTTCCTCGATCAGGATGTTGTGGGTGTCGGACACCCACTCGAAGGTCACCGCAGTCCCGGGATCGATCCGGACGGCGGCGGGGCCGAAGGCGTAGGGCCCGCCGTTGCCCTCGGAGCCGACCTCGATCGTCACCGAATCCTGCCCGGTGCGGTCGACGGTGCCGTCGAAGTTCCCCGTCTCGCCGCCGGTCCCGGAGCCGAACCAGCCGCCGTAGTCGACGCCGTCCTGTGCGGTGACGGTACGGGCGCCGAGGCCGGCCGCCACCGCCCCGGCGGCGGTCCGAAGCGCCGTCCGTCGCGTCAGCACGGAGCGATCCGTCGAGTCGGTCATATGCCGTTCCTCCCGTGGTCGTCGAGCGCCATGTCCGTCGAACGCGGCCGGCCGGACGACGGTCGCCGATGTCCGCATCGCCCCCGCCGGGCGCGTCCACCCCCGCGGCCGACGAACCGCTCGCTGCCGTCGAATGCGACCATAGAGACCACACGGACCTTCTATTACATAAATCGGGAGCCCGTTTTCGACTCGCGGGAATAGCGGCGGCAATTATTAGTTCGAAAGACCGAGAGTAGGAGTATGGTTTCCATCCGTACCGTTCCGTTGGTCGGGCTGCTTGCGTTGCTCCCGGTCGCAGTGTACACGCTGTCGATCGAGTCCATCGCGGCGGTGTCGCTCGTCAACGTCGTCCTCATCGCCGCGAGCGTGTACGTGATGTTCTTCCCGAGCGAATCGGCATCCAAGGCCGCTATATCGGCGTCTAGGTAGACGATGCTCCCCTTGGCCCACCTCGCCAGCGTCGGCATCGCCGCCAGCGGAACGAGTGCCGGCACTGAGGTCTCCGCCGTGGCGAGCGACCCGGGACTCCTCGTCTTCCTCGCCATCGGAGTCCTCGGCGGCGCCCACTGCCTCGGGATGTGTGGGCCGCTGGTGACGCTGTACGCCAACCGTATGGGCGCCGAGGCCGACCGCGTGCGACCCATCGACGTCCGCCAGCATCTCCTCTTCAACGCCGGTCGAACGGCTAGCTACACCCTGATCGGGGCCCTGATGGGCGCCCTCGGCGCCGTCTTCTTCGACGCCGCCGCCATCGCCACCATCGCGACGGACGTGCGTGCCGCCACCGGGATTCTGGTCGGTGGGTTCATCATCTTCACCGGGGCTGGCTACGTCGTCCGTGGATCGGTCGGCCACGGTGGCTCGCTGCCCGTCGTCGGTGACGCCTTCACGCGGATTTACGGCGCCGTCACGGCCCGCGTCGACCAGTGGGTCGGCGGCCCGCGGATCGCCGCCCTCGGTGCGCTCCACGGCTTCCTTCCCTGTCCGCTGCTCTATCCCGCCTTCCTCTACGCCTTCGCCGTCGGGTCACCGACTCGCGGGGCGCTGTCCCTCGCCGTCCTCGGTCTCGGCACCGTGCCGACGCTGCTCGCGTACGGTACCGTCTTCCAGTCGCTCGATACGAGAACGCGAGTGGGACTCCATCGGGTCCTCGGCGTCGCCTTCGTCGCCCTCGGCTACCTGCCGCTGGCCCACGGCCTGATGCTCGTCGGTATCCACATCCCCCACCCGATGATTCCCGTCTACCAACCGCTCGGATGAGCTCCTGTACGCTCTGTGATCTGCCGACGCCCGATCCGCCGGTACGCGACGAGGACGTGGACGGCACCTTCTGCTGCCGGGGCTGTCTGGAGGTGTCGCGGACGCTGTCGGGAATGGAGGATACGTCGGCCGCCGACGTGGACGGCGCCGAGGGCGTGCGAGCGGCGCTCGGGGATGACGACGCCGACGCGGATGTCGACCCCGACAACACCGACTCCGCCTTCGTCGCCGTCGACGGGATGCACTGTGCGACCTGCGAAGCGTTTCTGGAGACGCGGGCGACGGACACCGCCGGAGTCGTCGACGCCGAGGCGTCGTATCCGTCCAATCTGGTCCGCCTCGTCTACGACCCGGACCACCTCGGCGAGGACGATCTGCCCGCGATTCTGGACGGCGCCGGCTACCGCGCCCGCCCGGTCGACGCCGAGGGCGAGGACGACACCACCGAGACGATCGGGCGCCTCATCATCGGCGGCTTCTTCGCCATGATGACGATGGCGTGGTACGTCCTCTTTCTCTACCCCACCTATCTCGGCCTCGACGTGAGCCTGCTCGACGTGGAAGGGCTCGCGGGCCAGTATCTCCTCTGGAACGTCTGGTTGATGACGAGCGTCGTCCTCGGCTACACCGGCTACCCCATCCTCCGCGGGGCATACGTCAGCCTGCGGGCCGGCCGGCCGAACATGGACCTGTTGGTCGCGCTCGCGGCCGGCACCGCCTACGTCTACTCGACGACGACGCTCCTCCTCGGTGGCACCGAGGTGTACTTCGACATCACGACCGTGGTCGTCGTCGTCGTGACCCTCGGTGGGTACTACGAGACGCGCCTGAAGGAGCGCGCGGCGGGACGGCTGACCGAACTCACCGAGAGCCGGGTGTCCGAGGCTCGCCGGCGGACGAGCGGGGGCGAGGAGACGGTCGCCGTCGAGGACGTGACGGCGGGGGACGAACTCGTCGTCGGCACGGGGGAGCGCATCCCCGTCGACGGCACCGTGGTGGAGGGTACTGCCGCCGTCGACGAGTCGCTCGTCACCGGTGAGTCCGTGCCCGTCCGTCGGGCGGTCGACGACGAGGTGATCGGCGGGGGCCTCGTCACCGAGGGCGGCGTCGTGATCGAGGCCGACGAGGCGGCGACGAGCACGCTCGACCGCCTCGTCTCTCATCTCTGGCGCGTCCGGAGTTCGCGCTCGGGCGTCCAGCGCCTCGCCGACCGCATCGCGGCGGTGTTCGTCCCTGTCGTCGTCCTGCTGGCGCTCGCGGCGTTCGTCGTCCACCTCGCCCTCGGCGCGGGGCCGACCGCCGCCTTCCTGACCGGGCTGACCGTCCTCGTCGTCTCCTGTCCCTGTGCGCTGGGACTGGCGACGCCGCTCGCCGTCGCCGCGGGCGTCCGAGAGGCGCTCGATTCGGGGGTCGTCGTCACCGACGGCGACGTGTTCGAGCGCGCGACCGAAGCGGACATCGTCGCCTTCGACAAGACGGGGACGCTGACGACGGGCGAGATGCGACTGTACGATGCGGTCGGTGACGACGACGCCATCGTCCGCGCCGCCGCCGTCGAGACGTTCGCCGACCACCCGATGGGGCGGGCGGTGACCGACGCAGTCGACGTTCCCGACCTCGCCGTCGACGACTTCGAGCGTCATCCGGGACGGGGGGTCAGTGGCGTCGTGCAGGGCGACCGCGTGACCGTCGGCCGCGCCGACCTGTTCGAGGGCTGTACGATCCCGGACCGCTACCGCGAGCGCTACGACCGCGCCGTCGACGGCGGGCGCGTCGCCGCCTACGTCGGGGGGGACGACCGCGTCCGGGGCGTCCTCGTCGCCGGCGACGAACCCCGACCCGAGTGGGAGTCGGTCGTCTCGGCCGTCGCGGAGGACGTGGCGCGCGTGGTCGTCATTACCGGCGACGGCGAGTCGGCGGCCGCCCGCTTCCGCGAGCATCCCGACGTAGACGACGTGTTCGCGGGCGTGCCCCCCGAAGCGAAGGCCGAGGTGATCGAGCGCCTCCGGACGGAGGGGACGACGGTGATGGTCGGCGACGGGAGCAACGACGCGCCGGCGCTCGCGGCCGCGGACTTGGGTATCTCGCTCGAGAGCGGCACCCGTCTCGCCGCGGACGCCGCCGACGCCGTCGTCACGACGGACGATCTGACGACCGTGCCACGGGTGTTCGCCCTGACCGCAGCGACGAAGCGCCGCCTCCGGGGAAACCTCGCGTGGGCGTTCCTCTACAACGCCCTCGCCGTTCCGGCGGCCGCGTTGGGCGTCCTCAACCCCCTGGTCGCCGCCGTCGCGATGGCGGTGAGTAGCCTGTTGGTGGTGGGGAACTCGGCGCGAGGACTGGGAGTGGACGGGGAGGGAAACGACGGTGAGGGGATGGCGAATCCAGACTCGGATCCCGACCTCGTGCCGTCGCCGGCAGACTGAGGTCGACGGCGGCCGTGACTCAAACACGCGTTTGCGCGATCGAACCACCTTTTGACGTGGGGATCGATAACCTGGATATGGTCCCCTCCATCGTCACCAGCCACGCTCGGTCCGCCGCCGCGCGCACCGGGTCGGCCGTCCGCGCCGCGGCCTTCTGGAGCGCCGTCGTCCTTCCGTTCGTCGCCGTCGTCCTCCTCGCCCTCGGTGCGCCCCTCTCCTGGATCGGCCTCCTGATCCTCGGCAACGCCGCGGCGTTCGTCGTCAGCCACGACTACCGGACGAACCCGAACCGTGAGCGGTGACGACTGTCTCGAACCCACAGCCGACAGTATAAGGCACCCGGCCGGCAACCTCTCGCCGAATGCGGGTGACGCTACTCGGAACCGGCGACACGACGGGGACCCCGACGGTCGGCTGTGACTGTGCCACCTGCGAGCGGGCGCGGGAGCGCGGCGTCGAGCGCTCGCGGTTCTCGGTCCACGTCGAGAACGACCGGACCGGCGAGGCGCTGTTGATCGATTTCAGCCCCGACTTCCGCCACCAGTTTCTCACGCAGGACGTCCCGCTCCCGGACGCCGCCCTCGTGACGCACATCCACTTCGATCACCTCGACGGCCTCGGCAACGCCTACCGCCTGTTCGACGACCTGCCCGTCCACGCGACGGACGTCGTCGACCCGGTCACCGAGGAGAGCGTCGCCGACACCATCCGCCGGAAGTACGACTACCTCGACCGGGTGCACGTCCACGGCCACGACCCCCACGAGCGCATCCGTGTCTGTGGCCTCGACGTGCGTTTCGTCCCCGTCGACCACCCGCCGCTCCTGTGTTACGGCGTCGTGGTCGAGGACCCCGAGACGGGCGCGAAATGCTCGCTCACCGGCGACACGAGCTTCGGGATGCCCGCGGAGACCCGGGCGGCGCTCGCCGACCCCGACCTCCTCCTCGCCGACGCCATCGTCCCCGCGTCGTCGTGCGAACACCACCCGCTGGGCGGGAAACACCACGACGAGTCGGGCGTCCCCCGAACCTTCGGGTCGAAACACATGACCCGCGAGGGGGCGCTCGACCTGGCGGCCGAACTCGACGCCGACCGGACGCGACTCGTCCACCTCGCGCACTTCTACCCCGCCGACGAGGCGTTCGCGGAGCCGCTGGCCGTCGACGGGGAGACCTACGACCTGTGAACTTAACCGGCGGCGGGACGCAGTCCCCGGTATGACCGTCGTCTCGACGCTCGGCCGCGGTGCCGCGAGCGGGCTGGCCGGCGCGCTCGTCTGGGTCGCCGTCTCGGTCCTCTTTCTCGGGACGCCCGATCCACGGGCTGCGGCCGGGTCGGGGGCCGCCGTCGGCGTCGGCCTCGCGCTCGCCGTCGCCCTCGTCACCGCCCTCGCGCGGCTCCGCTGACGGCGGGGTCAGGAGAACCGGTCGAGCCCCGTCTGTCGCCGGGCGACGCCCTCCGGGTCGGCGACCCACGGCGTCCGCCCGTCCCGCAGCGCCGCGCGGTCCACCGCGGGCGGATCCGCGGCCTCGAAGGCCGAACACGACTCGCCGCAGTCGCGTCCGGGGTGGACGACCCGGTCGAACGCCGCGCAGTATGGCAGTCCCTCGTCGGTGGGACACATCGACGCACAGCCGGGGTAGGCGTCCGGCCGCCAGCCCTTGCCGTAGGCGCGCTCGGCGACGGCGCGTCGCTTCCGCGCTTTCGCCGCCGCCGACACGACGGCCACGTCCGTCCGGAGCGGCCGGTCGGCGAGCGGTTCGATCCCCGGTGCGCCGGGGGCGGGCGGCGTCGGCTCCCGGATCACCGTCAGTTCGTCCCCGGAAAAGCGCCAGACGCCGACCGAGTCGGGGATGCGGTTCAGGTGTGCGCCGGTGACGTAGCTCTCGGTGGCGAGGACGACGGCGTCGAAGAGACCGAGGGCGACGTCGCGGCGCAGTTGTCGCTCCAGGTCGCCGGGGCGGCCGAGGTCGGGTTTGTTCTCGACCCCGATCAGACGGCCGATCCAGTCCGGGTACCGGGTCGTCGCCCGGACGTGTCGTCGGCTCCCGCGGCGCTCGGACTCGAAAAATCCCACCTCGGCGGCACGGTCGGCGGCGCAGCGGGCGACGTCGGGCGAGCAGTCGAAGGCGTCGACCGGATCGACCGCGCGGCCGGGCCCCACGTCGCTCTCGACGGCTCGGGGTGGGATCGTCTCGCTCGTGATCGCGGCGCGTCGGTCGAACTGGGGGCCGGGCTCCACCGCACAGACGTCGACGACGCGGGCGCCGGGGTCGGCGACCGAGGCGCCGAGTTGGCGGCCGAGCACCCAGTCGCGCCGCTCTTCGAGGTGTGAACACAACGCCAGTTCGAAGGCGTACTCCGAGTCCACGCTGACGGTCGTCAGTCGTCGACGACGACTTCGACGGGGTCGTCCCCGTCCTCGTCGGCGGCGTCGGCGTCGGAGCGCAGGCCGCCGTCGTTCTCCTGCCAGAGCAGGACGCCGGCGACGAGGACGACCAGCCAGGACCGCCAGTTCGCCAGGTTCAGCGTGTAGCCGATGCCGAAGGGCTTCTCGACGATCATCCCCTCGCCGGGCTTCCAGTGGGCGGAGAGCAGGCGCCCGAGGCTCGGGCGTTCGAAGTTGTACGGGATGCCGAGGATCGAACCGGACTGCGGTTTGTCGGCCATGGGGAGCGGTACGGCTCCCCGGGATAAATCGTTTCGGCTCGGGAACAGGGTTTTGCTCGTCGCCGCCGACGGTTCGGACGAATCGAGCATGAGCGACCCCGGGCGCGACGAGGCGGACGACCCACCGTCGAGCGGTCACGGCGGGATCGAGTACGGGGAGCTCGCAGTCACGCTGGCGGCCGTGCTGGCGCTCGTCGTCGCCGCCGCCCTCCTCCCCGCGGCCGGGTTGGGCGGGGCGGGCGGCGACGGCGACGCCGGTCCGAGCACGGGAACGCCGGGCGACGGGTCGCGGACCGCAACGACGACCGGTACGGGGACCGCCGACGCGAAGCGAACGCCGGGGAGCGAACCGGGCGGCGACTCGCCGGGACCGTCGCCGGGCGCGTTCGCCGGCGGATCGCCGAGCGGCGTCGACCTCTCGACCCCACCCGAGCGGGCGCGGATCGGCTCGACGCGGCCGTCGGGCGGGCCGCTGGCGCGGACCCCGCAGTTCGTCGTCGAGGCGCCGCGGAACGCCTACTGGCGGCAGGCGGCGTACGGCCGGTATACGGGGTCGGCGTGGGAGCGCTCGCCGGAGTGGCGGGCCACCGAGGGGGACGTGCCCACCGCGGGAGCGGTCGCGGACGGCTCGGAGCTGACCGCCCGCGTCACCCTGCTCCGGCGCTCGTCGTCGCTGCCGACCGCGTGGCGCCCGGAGCGGGTCACGGTGCCGAACCGGAGCGTCGGCGTCGAGGCGTCGACGCTCGGGGGCGTCCGCACGACCGAGGCGCTGGCCGCGGGGACGACCTACCGGGTGCGGAGTTCGGCGCCGCCCCGGTCGCCCGAGCGGTTGCGCGCCGCGGGCACCGACTACCCGCCCGCGCTCGAGCGGCGCTACACGCAGGTGCCCGCGGCGACGCCCGAACGGGTCGGTGCCCTCACCGACGACCTGACCGCCGACGCCGAGACGCCGTACGACACCGCGGTGCGGGTGCGCGACTGGCTCCGGCGAAAGCCCTACTCGCTGAACGCGAGCCACGAGGCTGGCGAGCCCATCGCCGACCAGTTCATCTTCGAGATGGAGTCGGGCTACTGCCAGTACTACGCCACGTCGATGGTCGTCATGCTGCGGACACAGGGGATTCCGGCGCGGTACGTCGTCGGCTACGCCCCCGGCGAGGCGGTCGGCGAGGACCGCTATCTCGTCACCGCCGACCGGGGGCACGCCTGGGTGGAGGCCTACTTCCCCGAGGTGGGGTGGGTCCGCTTCGACCCGACCGGCTCGGGGCGACTCCCGGTCCGGACCCCACAGCCACCGTACGACGTCTCGCTGAACCGTTCGGCGGTCGCCGGCGCGCACGTCGCGGTCGGCGTCGAGAAGAACGACACGCCGGTGGTCGGTGCGCCGGTGTTCGTCGACGGGGAGCGCGTCGGCTGGACTGACGCGAACGGGCGGGTGGAGACGACCCTCCCATACGCCGCGGAGTTCACGGTGACGGCACGGGCGCCCGGGTCGGCGACGAAGTACGACGAGCGCGAGGCGGGGAGCGACGCGGCACGACGGACGGCGGGGAGCGTCCCCCCCGCCGGCACCGCCGAGGCGCGGCGACGCCTCGCCGCCGCCAGCCCGCCGGACCCGCTCTTCCAGCGGACGGCCGGGAACGGCACCTCGCGACGCTACCGGAGCGACACGAACGTCACGCTGTCGGTGCGGGGGCGGGCCGTCGCCGGCGGCGGCGTCACCGTCGCCGCGTCGATCAGGGACGTCCCGCTCCGGGACGCGGCGGTGACCGTCGACGGGGAGCGCGTCGGGCGGACCGACGCGAACGGGACCGCCGGGGTCTCGCTGTCCGGCGTGGCCCCCGGGAACCACACCCTCGGGGTTCGACGTGGCGACGCGAACGCGACGGCCACGCTCCGCGTCCGGGCGCCGGGAGCGAACGGGACGCCGTCGGCGACCGACTCCGACCCCGAACCGCTCGCCGTCGCCGTCGACTCACCCCTCGGACTGCCGCTCCCGGGCGGGCCGGCGACG
The DNA here is from genome assembly GCF_024498175.1 of Haloplanus salinarum. NCBI lineage: Archaea > Methanobacteriati > Methanobacteriota > Halobacteria > Halobacteriales > Haloferacaceae > Haloplanus > Haloplanus salinarum. The sequence continues at coordinate 3,164,675 of NZ_CP101823.1, read as the reverse complement.
GCGACGACGACGCGGAACGGGACGCCCGTGGCGAACGCGACGGTGACCGTCGGCGGGGAGCGCGCCGGCCGGACCGACGCGAACGGGACGCTCGGCGCGACGCTGCCGGTCGCCGGGTCGGCCGTCGTCCGCGCCCGGGGACCGGCGGGCGGGACGGCACGGACGACCGTGAACGGGCTGTACCACAACGCCGCGGTCGTCGGCGCGCTCGGCCTCGTCGTCCTCGGCGCCCTCGGGTGGTGGCTCCGGCGGCGCGGCGTCACGGTCCGCGGGGGCGCGGGGCGGATCCGGACGGCGCTGTCGACGCTCGCGGCGTGGGCGGTGGCGGCGTGTCTCCGCGCCGCCGAACTGCTCGTCGCCGCCGAGCGCGCGCTGGCCCGGGGCCTGCGGTGGCTCGCCGGCGTCCCCACACGGGTGGCGGCCGAGGGGCTGGCCGCGCTCGCGGCCCTCGATCCGCGCCGGCTCCGCGGCCCCGCCCGGCGACTGTGGCGGTGGCTCACGGGCCTGCTCGCGCGCGGGCGGTCGGCGGCGACCGGGGACGACGAGCGCCGGACGACCGCCGGGGCGGGCGGGGGGACGGCGCCGGCGGACGGGGACGGAACGCGGCCGACGCTCCGGGAGTGCTGGCGGTCGTTCGTCGCGCTCGTCGCGCCGCCGCGGGCGACCACCCGAACGCCCGGCGAAATCGCGCGCTACGCCGTCGACCGGGGGCTACCCGCCGAGTCGGTCCGGACGCTGACCGAGGCGTACCGGGACGCCGAGTACGGCCGCGACCCGCCGGACGAGCGGCGACTGGCGCGGGTCCGAGAGGCAGTCCGACGGCTCCGCGAGGCGGCCGGATCGGGGGGCGAGCGGTGACGTCGCGCCGCCGACGGATCGCGGTCGGGACGGGCCTCGTCGCCGTCGGCTTCGCGGCGAGCTACGGCTACGCGCCCGGGGTCGTGCCCGCGACGCTCCGACGGACGGTGGCGGCGCTCGCCGCCCGACTCGACCCCGGCCTGACCCTCCTCGTCGTCGGCGCGGCCACGGGGGTGCTCGGCCTGCTCTACGCGTGGGTCGCCGCCGGTGACCGCGACGACACGTCCCCGGTGCCGGACCGGACGAGGGAAGCGGCCGACCGGCGGGCGTCGGTGACCGGCTCGGACCTGACGACCCACCACGACCGACGGGTGGCGGGCGACGGGCGGGCGGGCGGCGACCCGCTTCGCGACCGCCTCCGACGCGTCGTCGTCGCGGCCCACCACGACGAGCGGGGGGGTGAGGGGACGACGACCGTCGTCGACGAGGGGACGTGGACCGACGACCGGTACGCGGCCGCCTTCCTCACGACGACCGCCGCGGTCGACTACCCGTGGTACCACCGGCTCTACGCCTGGCTCTACCCCGAACGGGCCTACGAGCGGCGGGTGCGGCGAACGCTCCGTGCCGTGGAGCGGTCGTGTGGCGAGCGGGTGGCCGGCTACGAGCCGCCGGCGCGGGACTCCGAGGGGCCGTGGCGGCGGCTCCGGGCGGCGCTGGAGGGGTCGTCGTGACCCGTCGCGTCCGCCGATACCGGGGGCTCGTGGCGGCGGCGGTCGGGCTGGTGGCCGCGGGCGTCGCCACGGGGACGCGGACGCTGATGCTCGCGGGGGTCGTCCCCCTCGCGTTCGTGGTGCAGGGAGCGCTGTCGTCGCTCGACCCCCTCGATGGACGGGTGCGGGCGGAACGCGAGGTGCGGCCGGAGGGACCGCTCCCGGGACAGCCGGTCGCGGTGCGACTGCGGGTCGAAAACGTCGGCGAGTCGGCGATCCCCGACCTCCGGGTGGTCGACGGGGTGCCGGAGGAACTCGCGGTGCGCGACGGCGACGCCCGGGGCGGGGCGGCGCTGCGGCGTGGCGAGACGCTGACCGTCGAGTACACGCTGACCGCGGACCGCGGGAGCTACGCGTTCGGGCCGGTCGACCTCCGAGCGGAGTCGGTCGGCGGGACCGTCGTGGCCGAGGGGTCGGTCGAGGCCGAGGGCGCCGAGGGGTTCGACTGCCGGGTCGAGGTCGACGACGTCCCGCTCCGGCGACGGGCCACGGCGTTCGCGGGGTCGCGGGCGACCGACACCGGGGGCGCCGGCGTCGAGTTCCACGCGACCCGCGACTACCGGCCGGGCGACCCGGCGGGCCGCATCGACTGGCGTCGCTACGCGAAGACGGGGGCGCTCTCGACGGTCGAGTACCGCGAGCAGCGGGCCGCGAGAGTGGCGGTAGTGATCGACGCGCGCGACCCGGCACACGTCGCAGCGGGGGAGGCGCTCCCCACGGGGGCGACGCTGTCGGCCTACGCGGCCACGCTCGCGGTCGGGGTCCTGCGCGACGACGGGCACCACGTCGGCGTCGGCGCACTGGGGACGCGGGACCCGATCACCGGACGCCGCCCCGCCTGGGTACCCTCCGACGCCGATGGGTTCCCGGCCCACGCCGCGGCCGTCTGCAACGCGGCCGCCACCGGCCCGGACGACGCGGTGCCGGCGACGGAAGCCCTCGCCGACGGCCGGGGGGGTGGCGACGTCGACCGACTCCTCGGCGGCCTCGACCCGTCGGCGCAGGTGATCCTCTGTACCCCGGCCGTCGACGACGCGGTGCCCGACGTCGTCGAGTCGGCCCGGACCGGCGGCCACGAGGTGACCGTCCTCGCCCCGGACGTGACGGGGACGTCGGTCGGCGGGCGGGTCGTCGCGCTCGAACGCAGCCTGCGTCTCGACCGGCTGCGACGCCTCGGGGCGGCCGTCGTCGACTGGGACCGCGAGGAGGAGTTGCCGACCGCCCTGGCCCGGACGCTGCGGGCGGGAACGGGGGGCCGGCGATGAGCGCCGCGGAGTCGTCGGGCGCCGGCACCGCCCGCCCCGCGAGCGCCGTCGTCGCCGCGGCCGTCGTCGGGGGACTGGCGCTGACGGCGGGGACGGGGGACGCCACCGCGGTCGGCGTCGGCCTGGCGGCGGTCGCCGGCGGCTCGCTGGGCGGCGCCGTCCTGTGTCGGGCCCGCGAGCGGCCGGTGTGGACCGCCGTGGCGTCGCTGTCGGCGCCGCTCGTCGGGGTGACCGGTCTCGCCGGGGTCGCCCACCTCGCCGCCGCCCGGGGGGCGCTCGCGCCGTCCGATCCGCTCGCGCTCCTCCCGGCGGTCGGCCTCGCGCTCGGGGCGGTCCTCGCGGCCCTCGGCGCCGTCGGAACGCTGGGCGACGGAATCGGGGAGGGCGCCGTCTCGGGCGTCTGGCGCGCCGCGACGGCGTCGTCGACCGTGGTGACGCTCGCGTTCGGGGCGACCCTCGCCGACCGGCGCGGCGTCCTCGACTCGCTCCCGGCGCCGGGCGTCGGCGTCGGCGGGATCGACCCCGTGCTGGCGCCGGCCGATCCGACGGTCGGTCTAGTGTCGTTCGCGGCGCTCGTCGCCGCCGCGGCGTTCACCGGGCGGGCGGCGCTGTCGACGCTCCCGGTCGTGGAACTGGCACACCGCCGGCGCCGGGAGGCGGTGCGGGCGGCGGTCGAGCGGGCCGACGCCGCCCTGCTCGAAGCGGCCACGTACGGCGCGCTGGCGGCGGCCGGGAGCGTGGCGACGGTCCTGCCCCCGGTCCGCGAGACGCTCCCGGTCGCCGCCCTCGCGGGGCTCGTCGCGTCGCCCGCGCTCCGGGGCGCGCTCCTCTGGGCCGCCGTCGTCGCCGGCGGGGTCGCCCTCGGCGGCGCCCTCCTTCGAGCGGCCGCGGGCGAGACGGCGGCGGCGCTCGGGCGCCTCCTGCCGGCGGTCGCGGGCGGGGTCGGCGCCGTCCTCGCGGCGACCGTGGTGGACGGCGGGACCGTCCGCTCGCTGATCGCCGCCCTCCCCACGGGCGGCCGGGCGCCGGCGTCGGCCCTGGCGACGGCGCTGTCGCCGACGGGACTCGTCCTCGGGGTCGCACTGGTCGCGCTGGTCGCGGTGACGGGGCTGTCGACCGCCCTCGTCGTCGCCGGCGGGGTCGGCCTCCTGCCGGCACGGGGAAGCGGGGGCGTGCTCGCGGGGGTGGGGCTCGGGAGCGTCGCCGTGTTGCTCGGCGCCGGGGGCGCGTCGGCGCCCGTCGTCTTCGCGCTCGTCGGCCTCGCGGCCGTCGCGTGGGACGTGAGCGACCGCGGCGTGGGGGCGCGGGCGGCGCTCGGCCCCCGGTCGGACGCGGGGGTCGAGGCCGTCCACACCGTCGGGAGCGTCGGCGTCGCCGCCGTCGGCGTCGGGGCCGCGTGGGGGGTATCGAGGGTGGTCGACGCCGTCGCGCTCCCCGAGGGCGCCCTGCTCGGCGCGGTGACCGCCGTCGCGGCAGCGGTCGTCCTGCTCGGCGTCCTCCGCGGTTAGTCGGGCGTCGCCGCCGGCACCTCGACGGCATCGAGGACGTCGGCGGCGACCGTCCGCGGGTCGACGTCGCGGATGGCCGCCTCGGAGGTCAACACCAGTCGGTGAGCCAGCACGGCCGGGGCGACGGCCTTCACGTCGTCCGGGGCGACGTACGTACGGCCGGCGATCACGGCCCGGGCGCGCGCGGCTTCGAAGAACCGCTGGACGCCGCGGGGCGAGACGCCGACGGCCACCCGGTCGTCCTCCCGGGTCGCCCGGGCCAGGTCAACGAGATACCCCCGGAGTTCGTCGTCGACGCGGACGGTCTCGGGCACCTGTCGTAGCGTGGGCACCCGGTCGGCGTCGACGGCGGCGCCGACGCTCGGTTTCGTCGTCCGCCGGTTGCTCCGGCGGTCGAGGAGTTCGAGTTCGCCCGCGCGGTCGGGGTAACCCATCGACGCCTTGACGAGGAAGCGGTCGCGCTGTGCCTCGGGCAGCGAGAAGGTGCCCTCCTGTTCGACGGGGTTCTGGGTAGCGACGACGAAGAAGGGCGACGGGAGGGCGTACGTGTCGCCGTCGACCGACACCTGCCCCTCGTCCATCGCCTCCAGCAGCGCGGACTGGGTCTTGGGCGGCGCGCGGTTGATCTCGTCCGCGAGGACGACGTTCGCGAACACGGGGCCACGCTGGAACCGAAACGTGCCCTCGTGTTCGTCGTAGACGTTCGTCCCCGTGATGTCGCCCGGGAGGAGGTCGGGCGTGAACTGGATGCGCGTGAACTCGAGGCCGAGGGCGTCCGCGAACGCGATGGCCGTGAGCGTCTTCCCGGTCCCCGGAACGTCCTCGACGAGGACGTGGCCGCGGGCGAGCAGGCCGGTCAGCACCGTCTCGAGGAACCGCCGGTCGGCGACGACGGCCTCGCCGACCCGGTCGACGATGTCGCTACAGACCGCGGCCGCCTGGCCGATGTCCATCTCCGTCACAGGTACCGGCGACGGGAGCGGCCGACAAAGGTCTGACGCCGATCAGACACGCCCGAATCGTTCATTATCGTCCGTATCAGACGCTGAGCCGCCAGGATTATCCGGCTCGGGCACCAAGAATGACTCGATGGAACACACCCCCGCCTTCACGCCCTCGCGGCCGTCCACCGACGAGGGCGACGACCGCAAGGCGACGCTTTTCTGCCCCGACTGTGGACACACGAGTCCGATCGACGGCGACTGGGTCGTTCGAACCGTCGCCGGCCACCGACGCGTTCGCTGCCCGGAGTGTCGGTCGATCGTCGACGAGCGACGCGTCACGGGTCACCAGCCGATCCACGCCGACTAGCGATACCGCCCACGTCCCTCCACGTCCCGGAGCCGCGAGAGCACAGCGTCGGCACCGCGTCCCGCGTACCCCTCCTCGAAGGCCGCGAGCGCCGCGTCGGCGGCGGACTCGGTGGCCGTCCCCCGGACGCTCCCCTCGAAGACGTGACAGTCCATGGCGTGATCCTCGACGTGGCCGCTGTGGTAGCCGAGGCCGAAGTCGATGAGAAAGACCCGGTCGCCGTCGAGGCGGACGTTCCGTACCGTCGGATCGCCGTGGACGATGCCGGCATCGTGGAGCGTCGCGAGGTGGTCGCCGACCACCCGGGCTCGCGCGGGCGTGAGGGCGGCGGCCAGGTCCCGGTCGCCCACCCGGTCGAACGTGAGCGTCGCCGCGGGCACGTCCACGTCGCGGACGACGGGCGTCGGGACACCCCGGCGTCGCGCCTCGCTCGTCAGGCGGGCCTCCGCGACCGTCCGCTCCCGGCGGAGTCGTTCGTCGAGGGCCGGATGGCGATAGGCCTTCGGCAGGCGGCGCTTGGTCACGCGTTCGTCGCCGACCGTGACGACGGCCTCGGCGCCCTGCCGTTCCGGCCGCTCCACGGGGTCGATGGCGACCGACTCGCCGTCCCGCCAGGTCACCGCCACCTCGTCGGGGCGGAAGTTGGGGTCGACCGCCGAGTCCTCGATGTCGACCGTCGCGCCGGCCGCGTACATCTTCGCGCCGAGGACCGCGATCATGCCGGCGTTGTCCCGGAGGAAGCGGGGCTCGGGCGCGTAGAACTCGGCGTCGCGGTCCGCGCACATCGTCGACAGCATCTCCCGTAGGCGCGCGTTCTGCCCGACGCCGCCGCCGAGGACGAGCTCGTCCGCCCCGGTCAGCGACAGGGCGCGCTCGGCCACCTCGGTCAGCATGGCGAATATCGTCTCCTGCAGGGAGAAACAGACGTCCTCGACGGGCGTACCCTCGTCGTAGGCGTCCTTCGCGGCGCTCATGAGCCCCGAGAAGGAGAAGTCCATCCCCTTGACGACGTAGGGGAGGTCGACGTACTCGCCGTCCGCGGCGGCGGCCTCGACCTTGGGACCGCCGGGGTGTGACCAGCCGACGTGCCGAGTGAACTTATCCAGGGCGTTGCCCACGCCGGTGTCCATCGTCTCCCCGAGGACGCGATACCGGCCGTCGTGGTAGCCCAGCAGGTGGGCGTTGGCGCCGCTGGCGTTCAGACAGACCGGCGAGTCGAATCCCGACCCGTGCCGACCGATTTCGAGATGGGCGACCATGTGGTTGACGCCGATCAACGGCACGTCGAGGGTCCCGGCGAGCGCGCGGGCGGCGGTGCCGACGATCCGCAGGCAGGGGCCGAGCCCCGGGCCCCGCGAGAAGGCGACGGCGTCGATCGGACCGTCGGCGGCGTCCAGTGCCGCCTCGATCACGGCGGGGATGGCCTCGCCCATGTGTTCGGCGGCCTCGCGCGGGTGAATGCCGCCGCTCTCGGGCTGGTAGGCGTCGGTCTCGATGAAAGGGTCCGCGTCGGCATCGGGGGCGGCCGGATCGAACCGGTAGACCGCCGCGCTGGCGGCCCACGCCGTCCCCTCGATGCCGAGAATCCGCATCGGTTCGGGGCGTTACGCCTCTTCGGCTTCGGCGTCTCCGTCCTCGGCGTCCTCGGCGTCGGCGCTGATCTTGTTCCGGTCGAGCATGTGCTCTTGCTCCACGTCGCGGGCGTGGTCCGGACTCTCGTACACCTTGGCGTAGCCGATGGTCTTGCGCATCCCGAACTTCGTGTCGAGTTCGTGGACGACGACTTCGGCGGAGTCCTTGTTGAGTTTGGCCGCGAGACTGTCTCGAACGGAGAGTCGGGAGGGGGTGGCGTCCTCGTGGGTGATCCGGAAACGCACGTCCGTGCGGTGCAACATGGGGTTCTCGTCTTCCTCGATGATATCGATATCCATCGTTCAGTTACCTATACGTGGTCTCGAACCGGACAAAAGGATTACGAAGCGGCCGAAGCGCGTCGAGCGACGCTACTCGACGACGTCGAGCGCGGCGTCGACGTCGCCGTCCATCCGCGAGAGGAGGTCGCGGGCGGTCGCCCGCGACGCGTCGGTGACGGGTACGAGCACCATCCCCTCGCCGGGTTGGCCGTAGACGACGGCGCCGCCGAGTGGGGTCGCGAGGACGGCCGGTAACGTCGCCAGATCCTCCTCGCCGTCGACGCCGACGACGGCCGGGGCGTCCGCCAGCGCGGTCACGAGCGCGTCCAGTAGCTCCCGGGAGAGCGTCGCCGGCGGGTTCGCCACCGTCACGTCCGGCTCGGGGAGGGTCGCGGCAACGTCGGCGGCGACGGGTTCGCGCTCGGTGTGGCCGTCGATCACCGCCACGTCCGGCCGGCGGCCGGCGTCGAGGAGGTGCGCGGTGACGACGTCGCCGACGGCGACGAGGGGGCGGCCGGCGCCGTCGGCGGCGAGCAGGGTCGCGGGGTCGGTGAACACCGGGCCCAGCGGCTCCTTGAACGCTCCCCGGAGGTCGTCGGGGAGTTCGAGCACGGTCAGCGGACCTTCAGCGCGTAGCCGCCGGGTTCGGAGACGTTCATCTCCTCGGCGACCTCGGAGCGCTCGGGGTGGGTGATGATGACGTAGCCCGCCCAGTCCTCCGTGAGGCTCGACGACCCACAGCTCGCGCAGGTCTGCGTGTCGGGGTCGTTGATGAAATGACACTCACGGCAGGCGAGGCGGTCCTCGGCCATCAGTTACCCTCCATCTGTGCCTCGCGTTGCTGTCGTTCCTCTTCGAGCCAGCCGTGCTTGCCAAGTCCCGGCTGTTTGGCCGTCAACCCGATCTTGCTGTCCCGCGGGTTGCGCTCGTCGACGCTCTTGGTGACGATCCGGACCCGGACCTCGTCGCCGACGCCGAGGGTGCGGTTCGTCTCCGTCGAGGCGAGCTGCTGGTTCTCGCCGTCGTAGGCGAGATATTCGTCGGAGATCTGTGAGACGTGGAGCAGGCCGTCGACGGGACCGATCCCGACGAAGGCGCCGAACTCCACGACTTCGACGACGGTGCCGTCGACGACCTCCTGCATCTGTGGATCGAAGGTGATGGCGTCGAAGTCGGCTTCGTAGTAGACGCCGGGGCGATTGGGCAGCACCGCGCCGTCGCCGATATCGTGGACCTCGACGACGCTCACGACGCTTCCCACCTCCTCGTCCATCCGGCCTTCGAGTTTGTCTTGGAGCAGGCGCTTGACCCGCTCGGGCGTCACGTCGGCGAGGTGCCGCGGGGGCACCTCGACCGTGTCCTTGAGTCGTACCCGTTTGTACATGCTAAGGTTGTGTTATGTTCAGTGTGTTCCGACCCCTTAAACCGATTACCCGAACCGCGCGTTCGAGCAGGCGGTCCTGCAGGGGGCCGTCGTTCGTCACGACGTACTCGCACTCGCCACGGGCGGCGAGTTCGACGAGGGCGTCGTCTGCGTGCGATTCGTCCGTCTCCACCACGCGACAGCGGTCCGCCAGGTCCCGGCCGACGCTCGCGGCAGTGGCCTCCTCGCCGGCGCCCGACGACAGCCGGTCCAGTTCCGCGATCACCGCGGCCGGCGTCACGAACTCGACGTCGCCGAGGAGGCGGTCGAGCTCGTCGAACACCCGCACGTCGCATTCGACCGGCATCATGAGCGCGCTGGTGTCCATGGCGACGCGGGACCCTGTCACTTGAGCGTGCCGATACCGATGAGCCGCCAGCGCGCGCCGACGCGACGGTTGATGGCGATCTTCGACCCCGGCTCCGCACAGACGGGGCGTTTCAGCGATACCTCGCACTCGCCGGAGCGCGCGCTCGTCACCGCACCGACGGTCGTCGCGGTGCCGACGGTGAGCATCAGCGGTTCGCCCGTCGAGATCTCCTCGATCTCGTCGCCGTCCTCGCCGACGACCCGATCGAGCAACTCCACGTCCATCTCGAAGGCCTCGTGGGTCGGCGGAAGCGTCCCGGGTTCGCCCGCGACCTGCCCGGCCAGCGCGTCACCCTTCGTCAGCGACGGGTCGAGTCCCGTGCCGACCCCGAGGAGGCCGCCGGGCGTGGCGACATCGACCGACTGGCTCCCCGCCTGCAGCGAGCGAACCTCGGTCGTGATGGGTCGCCACTCGGTCTGGCCGCCCTCCTCGACCTCGCGACCGGGGCGGAGTTCGATCTCCTCGTCCGCTTCCAGGGTGCCGTCGACCAGGCTGCCGCCGACGACGCCGCCCTTGAGGTCTTCCCAGGTCGTTCCCGGGCGGTTGATGTCGAAGCTCCGGGCGACGAACATCCGCGCGGCGTCGCTCGCCTCGCGGTCGGGGGTGGGGACCTCCCGCTCGATGGCGTCGATGAGGAGGTCCATGTTGACCTCCTGCTGGGCGCTGACGGGAACGATGGGGGCGTCCTCGGCGACGGTGCCCGCGACGAACTCCTGGATCTGTTCGTGGTTCCGGACCGCCTGCTCCCGGTCGACGAGATCGATCTTGTTCTGTGCGATGACGATGTTCTCGACGCCGATGATGTCGAGTGCCATCAGGTGCTCCTCGGTCTGGGCCTGGGGCACCTCCTCGGTCGCGCTCACGACCAGCACCGCGCCGTCCATGAGTGCGGCCCCCGAGAGCATCGTCGCCATGAGCGTCTCGTGACCGGGCGCGTCGACGAAGGAGACCGTCCGCAACACGTCGCTCTCCGAGCCGTCGGGACAGGTCTCCTCGACGGTGAACGCCTCCGGTTCGTCGACCCCGGGACACTTGCGGAACGTCGCGTCCGCGTACCCGAGTCTGATGGAGATGCCGCGTTTCATCTCCTCGGAGTGTTGGTCCGTCCAGGACCCGCTGAGGGCCTGAACCAACGTCGTCTTCCCGTGATCGACGTGGCCTACGAGACCGATGTTCACCTCCGGTTGCTGGTGTGTTTCCGTCGCCATTGAGAGTAATCTTGGAGGAATTTCGCTCCCTGGCGGTGATAAAGTTGCTGTTCTCCGGGCGAGAGCGGTCGCGTGCCGCTCCCGCCGTCACGACGGCGTTCGTCGGGACACGATCTGGGGGCTGCAGGGGCTGAACCGCGCGCCCGGGACGCGGCCGAAACCGGGACCGACGCCTCTTTGCCCCGACCGCTCCCAGGGTCGCCGTGCTCAACTACGTCACGACCAACGCGGGCAAGGTCCGCGAGGTCCGCGAATATCTCGACGACGGTGCGGTCACGCAGCTCGATTTCGACTACGCCGAGATTCAGGCGCCGACCCTCGAACCCATCGCCGTTCGCGGCGCCCGCGAGGCGTACCGCCACGCCGGCGAACCGATCCTCGTCGACGACGCCGGCCTGTTCGTCGACGCCCTCGACGGCTTCCCCGGCCCCTACACCGCGTACGCCGAGGAGAAACTCGGCATCGAGCGGGTGAGCCGCCTCGCCCGCGAGGCCGCGGAGGGGCCGGCACGCGCCGCCTTCCGCTGTGTCCTCGCCTACTGCGACGGCGACGACTTCGAGGCCAGCCCCGACCCCGTCGACCGTGGGGACCGGGCCGCCGCCGCGGCCGCGGGGGAGGACGCGGACGCCGGCGCCGAGGACGACCTTCCCGTCAAACTCTTCGAGGGCGCCGTGCGCGGCCGCCTCGTCGACCCCCGCGGCGACGAGGGGTTCGGCTACGACCCCGTGTTCGAACACGAGGGGACCACCTTCGCGGAGATGGGCCCCGAGAAAAAAAACGCCGTCTCCCACCGCGGACGGGCCCTGGAGAAGTTCGCCGAGTGGTATCCGAGCCGCTAGGCCCGCGGATCACGATCCGGCCCCGGATAGTCGCCGCCGACGGCCTCGCGATAGAGGCTCTCGGCGTCGAACAGCGTCGCGAAGGCCCGCGGGTGCCTGACGCTCGTCTCGACTCGGCCGCGGACGGCCGCCCCGGCGGCGGCCGACAGGAGCGACTCGTCGAGGGTCAGCAGGTGCATCGCACCCCCCCGGTAGGCCGACGCGAGCGCCGGGTTGTCCTCCGCGGGGTGGTCGACGCGTTCGCAGGCCCGCTCGGCGCGGGCGCGCCAGTCGCTGGCCAGCGAGTCGTTCCCGAGGGCCGCGACGACGGCCGCGGCGTCGTCGAGGAGCGGGTCGCTGGCGACGAGGGTCATCCACGAGTGCTCACGGACACGGTCCAGCGCCGCCCGCGCGGGGTCGCCGACGAACAGGTCGGCCGCGAGGACGCCCGCGTCGGCGACGACCCGCGTCGGTTCGGGGTCAATCGTCGGCATCGTCCCGCGTCCGGCGGAGCGCGTCGAGTACGTCCGCCTCGGTCCGGTCGTACCGTTCGGCACGGGCGAAGAGGTCGTCCCAGGTCACGCCGAACCCTCCGTCGCGGCGAGCAAAAGCCTTCCTCCCGTTCATCGCACGACGACGCCATCAACGTCTGACGTATATTTAAGTCGGGGGATGGCAACTGTTGGACCGGGCGCGCACTACCGGCTTCAGTTCCCATCCTCCCCACCCGCGCGCCCGGCACACCCCACTGGCACCTCGGTGCTCGGCGCCGTTCCCCCACGGCGCCGTCTTCGGCCGCGCCCGGAGCGGAGTCCGTAACACGCTCACGGGGCCGGGCATCGGGTTCCGTGGATCCGGTCGGTGTTCGGTCGGACTGTTCGTACTGGATGTCGAACGCGGGACGTAGCGGAACGGCTGACGACTGGCTCGATGGATGGCGAGAACACCGAGGGTACTACGCGCCGGTCGAGATGAAAACGTCACTCGACGACGAGCGGGGCCAAATCCACCGAATTCTTCACCCGTATCTCGCCGCATCGAGGGCCTTTCGTCACTTAGTCGTCGTCAGCAGTGTACGCGCCGCCTCGACGCTTGATACGTGCGACGACGAGCTGCCCGTCGTCCTGCCGGAAGCTCACGGAGAGCCGGAACTCCCCGATGCGTACCTTCTTGTACGGACTGTTCTGGAGCGGTTCACCGTAGTCGGGTGGGTCGCGCCACGGCGAGGAGACGATTTCATCGAGCTTGTCGAGTATCCGGTCTTGGGCGGCAGGGGGACAGTCCGCCGAGGTCGTCTTCAGCCGTCGAGGAGAGTTCCCACGTCCACCCGTCGTCACTCATCGCTCGTGCCGAACCGCTCGCGGGCTTCCTCGGCGCTCGTCGTTCGTCCCTCGCGGATGTCCTCCTCGGCTTCGAGCAGGGCGACGAGTTCGTCGCGGTCGAACGTCGGGAACTCGACGGCGTCCCGAAGCGTGTACCGGATGAACTCGCTCCGACTGTTGAACCCGCGCCCCTGCCACGTGTCATCTATCTGTTCGAGGAACGACTCGGTGAGTTTGAAGTTGACCGTGGCGATGTCGTCTTCGTCGTCGTTTGTAGTTGCTTCAGACATATAGACGTAATACGCTGGTCTTACCAACAGCCGTTTCGCCGGAACCCCACTCGCCGCGTACTCGTCGCGGATAACCGCATCAAGAGTATCCTATCACGATCCTGGTCGAGTTTCCGTCACCCCTCTGTGAGCGTTGATTGGCGATATCTGTGGAGTACTTTGAGGGACGCGTCCCCGGTCGATTTGGGGGCTCTCCCGCCGCCGTCTGTGAATCGATCCGTGTGTCCTGATACATCACCGAATCGCATTACGGCGAGGGATGGCCTGTTTGGCGAGAGATACGACTCCCGAACGGGTTTTATTCAGATGAGTGTAGCCATAAAAGTGTGCGCACAAGGAGTGTACGGCAGAAAGAGCCTAGGCCGGAATTTGAATCCGGGGTCTCGTCCTTACCAAGGACGCGCTTTACCGCTAAGCTACCCAGGCACGCGTACATCGCTTATCCGGAGTCGTTTTTAGGCGTTTCGATTTATGGGTCCGCAGGCGGGGCGGCGTCGCCGTCTGCGAGTGCGAGAACCCGGTCGGCGACAGCGTCGGGGAGCGCCGTATCGGGCGGGGGGAGGTCGCCGTCGAGTTCGCTGGCGAGCCCCGCGGCGTACTCGAGGAGTTCGGCGCCGGGAGTGACGCCGGCGGCGGTGGTTCCCGCGGCGACGGCGAGGGCGAAGACGTCGGCTTCGAGGTTCCGGTCCAGCGCCCGGGCGTCGGCCTCGGGGTCGCGCCGGCGGGTCTGATCCCGGCCGAACGCCCGGACCACCTCGACGGCGCGTTCGGCGGTTTCGGTCCGTGCGAGCAGGTAGAACCCCCGGGAGACGAGTACGTCGGCGGCGAGGATGTCGAGGTCGGCCCGGCGGGCGGCCTCGTCGTCGCCGAGCCAGGGTTCGGTGTGGGTGAGGGTCCGGGTGAGGCGAAGCCCCTCGTAGATGAGTTGGACGCCGGCGGCACGCTCCGCGACGGTGTCGGGGTCGACGGCGGCGTCGAGGGCACGAGCGCTCACCAGCGTCAGGACGCTAGGAGCCATCGAGGCGTCCGAGAGGCGGTCGCGGATCGCCTCGCCGAGCCGTTCGGGCTCGATGTCGGCGAGCGCGTCGCGGGCGGCACGCCGGGCCCGTACGGCGTCGTCCATTGCTATGCGGTTGCGGGGCGAAAGTCAAAGACCTTTGGAAACGCCCGGCCACGGGCGGGCGGGGACGGTGTGGACCCCTCGTCCGGAGGGGCTGGTGACGGGCACTACAGGTGGAGCGGGTCGGGAGAGGGTGGCATCGCACGCTTGTGTGCGCTGGTCTCGTAGAGGTCGACCACGTGGTCGACCTGCTCGGCGGTCACGTCGAGGGCACGGACCGTCGCGTCCCGCGAGAGGGGGCCGTCGACGTGGAGGGCGAGGATGGCGTCGAGGGTGTCGTACCCCAGTCCCATCTCCTCCTCGTCGGTCTGTCCCAGCCACATCTCCGCGGAGGGCGTCTTGGTCACGAGGTCGTCGTCGACGCCGACGTGGGTGGCGAGTTGGCGCACCTGCTGTTTGTAGAGGTTGCCGATCGGGTGACAGTCGACGGCGCCGTCGCCGTACTTCGTGAAGTAGCCGGTGAGCGCCTCGCTCCGGTTGCCGGTGCCGAGGACGATCCGGTTCTCCGCGTTGGCGACGAAGTAATCGAGAACGGCGCGGATGCGGACCCGGACGTTGCCGGCGGCGGTCCGGAGCGGGTCGGTTTCGAGTCGGTCGTCGCTCGTGTCGCCGGGGAACGCCGCCACGAAGGCGTCGAAGATGGGCCCGATGTCGATCACGTCGTACTCGATGTCGAGGTCACGGGCGACGCGTTCGGCGTCGCTCATGTTGTCCGCGGTGTTCACCTCGCTCGGCATCACGAGCCCGTGGACGGCGTCGGGACCCAGCGCCTCGACCGCCAGATGGGCGGTGAGCGTGCTGTCGATCCCGCCGGAGAGGCCGAGCACCGCGCCGTCCGCGCCGGCGCGGTCGACCGTCCGCTGGACGAACGACACGACGTGTTCCCGGGTCGCCGCCAGTTCCGACTCGGAGAGGCGGAGGTCGAGCGGCGCCGACGGTTCCAGAATGACGGATTCCTCGCTCATCACGTCTCCGTACGGCTTCCGGTTTGAAATACTCTCCCATGCCGTGGAGGTAGTGGACGTTCGTCCGCGTCAGCGCGGTCGAATCGACTGGATCGGCAGTTCGACTCACTCCACGTCGAGTTCGGTGTCGTCGACGGCGCCGGCGGATCCGCCCGCGGCGTCCCGGCGCTCGCCCGTCGTGGACGCGTCCCGCTCGCTGACCCGGAGGACCCGGCGGTACGGGAAGAAATCCCGGCCGCCGGCGTGGTCGACCCAGACGCCCGAGTCGTAGAACTGGACCGACTCCGCCCGGACCGACGCGTCGCCGAAGTCCTCGCTCGCCGCCGCTGTCAGGAACACCTCGTAGGACTGTGACCCCGTCATGGCGACCCTAACCTACGGCACGCGGTGGCAAAAGGGTTCGTTCGGCGAAACCCGACGCGGCGGCGGCCCCATATCAAACGTGTGTGACGTTGTCAAAATGTAGCGCGTTCGAAAACCCAGTGGTTGTGCGTCCGAACCGGTCCGAGAGTCAGCATTGATAGCGGCCACACAACAGTTATGTGGCGAACATATCCAAATCGAGATATGATTCGTCGGGGGGCTCGTTGCTACTGGTTCTCGTGAGCGGTGGCTACGTCGTCGCTCGACGGTTCGGTCTGGTCGGTCCAGTCCCGGAGCTACGGAACGGGGTCGTCACGGCGTTCGAAGGCCTCCCACGGGGGAGCCGACCCGTCTTCGTCGTCCTGTTCGTCGTCCTGGGGCTCCTCGGCGGTCTGTGGCTCGTTGCGAAACTCGGCTATCTATCACTCAAATGGGGGAGCCGACTGAACTCGAAAAGCGGGTCGTCGTCACTGCTGATCGTGGGCGTCGTCGCGGGCGTGTGCATGCTGGCGGTCGCGTTCGGGACGTCGTTGGCCGTTCTCGGGGGGACCACGTCGATGTGGGAGAGCGATTCGGGGGCTGCGGGGACCGCAAGCGACTTACAGGAAGCCGGGATGTCCTCGTCGCTCGACGCCGCCGTGGAAGGAGATACGCTCGGGCCGGCGAGCATGCGGAGCGTGGACGGACAGTGTTCGCGGCCGTCCGGCACCGACAACGACGGCGACCGCCTCCCGGATGCCTGGGAACGGCGGGGGTCGACACCGGATGGGACACCGCTCCCCGATGCCGATCCCGACCGCAAGGATCTCTATATCCAACCGATCTACGAACCGGGCGCCGAACGGTTCACCGACGAGGAGAAGGCGCAACTACGGCGCGTGTGGGACGAGATGCCCGTCACGAACCCCAGCGGCGAGACGGGGATCGAACTGCACTTCGTCGACCGATGGCCGAACCAAGGACGCGTCGAGAACCCGATCACGGCCGACCGAAACATCCGGTCCGTGAGAGAGGAATACTACACCCACGAGGGGATGGGAGGAGGCCACTGCCGATATCACCTCGTTGCGGTCGGAACGGTCACCAGCGAGTCGGTCGCGGGGTACGGAGACACGCCGGGGTTCGTTTCCGTCGTCGATTCGACGCGGAACCCGTCGTACAACGGTTCCGTGACCTTCCGTGTCGCGGTGACGACCCACGAGTTGTTGCACAACACCGCGGGGCGGGTGAACGGGAACGCACATCCCGGCACGGGCTGGCTCGGCACGGGTGGGGAATATCTCGGAAGCGGGACGAAGCAGGACCTCGATGACGGATTTGCGCCGCCGAAATCGTACTGGGGAACGGGACGGGAGAACGGCGAGCAACGATCACGCTCGGCCTCCGCTCACCCCGTCGGGGAGGCCCCCGACATCGCGGCACGGAGTGAGACGTGCGGAGCCGTGACTTCCGCCTCACCGTAGCGACGGGCACGGCCGCCGATCAGCCGGCAATCCGAGCGGTCCCCGACCGCGAGGGTGACGGTTGCGTGGGGTTTAAGTCAGCGTCAGGTCTTAGGACAACCCGCGAGGCGCGGCGTGATAGCGCGCCGAGAGTTGTCGAAGGCAAGCGCCGTTGGTCCAGTGGTAGGACAGTGGCTTCCCAAGCCACTAGCCCGGGTTCAATTCCCGGACGGCGCACTCCCTCGCGGTCGCTTGCCGTCCGACGTGCCGTTCGCTCCGCTCACGGCACTCCCGGACGGCGCACTACGACCCTGTACTGGCTCGCTTCGCTCGCTTCTAAAAGCTCGACCACCGCCAGAGATCGGGGGTTTCTGCCGTCCAGCCAGAATCCGGTGGATTCTGGCGACGAAAGCCGTCGAGCCTTCCCCCGGTCGGCTCTCGGCCCTCGTGCCACCGCTTGTCGAATCATCACCAAGATCATCGCTCCGGTTCGACGCCTACCCGAAAGCCCGCAAGCCTCGTTCCGGACACTTTTCCGCTCGAACGGTACCCACGAACGACGCCGACCCGTCGCGGCCCCGGAACCCCGGCGCCACGATTTTTGTGTCGTCATTACCCACCACCGTCCGTGTTCGCCGTCGCCCTCCAGTCCACGCCCTCGCTCGCGCCGCCACTGGCTATCCTCGCCGTCCTGATCGTCCTCGGAATCGTCGTCGGCGCCGTCGGTAGCGCCGTCGCCCGGCGCCTCTCGAACCCGGTCGGCAAGTACCGACTCCTCTACGTCGGCGTCCTGCTCCCGTTCGCGCTGCTCGCGTACGGCCTCCTGTCGCTGCTGAGTCTGGGGGACGCCGTGGCGACGACGGTCCTCGGCGACACCGGGGGCGTCGCGGCGGCCGTTCTCGCCGACCTCGCGGGACTCCTCGGGGCCGGCGTCGTCGGCCTGGCGGCGTACGCGCCGACGATCCGGGGTGTCCGGGCGGTCCGGGACATCGACCTGTCGACCGGGCGGGCGCTCGTCCGGATGGCCCGCTACGTCGGCGGCGTGAGCGTCGTCGTCGCCATCGCTCTCGCGCCGCTTCACCTCACGGGCACCGCGTCGCCGCTCGGACTGACGGGCGTGCTCGCCCTCCTCGTCGCGGGGCTGTTCGGCGGGGCACCCTGGATCGTCGCCGCGGTCCGTTCGACCACGCCGCCGACGGGGGCGACCCGCGACCGTCTCGAAACCCTCCGCGAGCGGGCGGCCCTCGACGTCCGGGACACGCTGGTGCTCGACACCGACGACGAGGAGACGGCGACGGTTCACGTCCGGGGGCCGCCGGGCTACCGGCGGCTGTTCGTCACGAGCACGTTCCTGGATCGGTTCGACGACGGGACGGCCGCGGCGCTGCTGGCGGTGCAGGCGGGGCAGATAGGGACCCGGGTCCAGCCCCTCCGGGTGGCGAGCGTCGTCGCCGCCGGGGCTCCCCTCGTGGCGTCGGTGGCCGGGTGGGGGCCGCGGTGGGCCCTCCTCGGCGTCGCGGTCCTCGCCCTCGTCGCCGGGTTCTGGGCCTGCCGCCGGGCCGTGCGGGCGGCCGACGACCACGCCGCGGCGCGGGTCGGGGCCGACGCCGTCGCCGACGCGCTCGACCGTTACGCCGCGGTCCACGGGATGGAGCCGACGCGGCGTCGCGTCCCCAACCCGCTGTCGGCCACCGTCGCCCTCGGCGACCGGATCGACCGCCTGCGCGGGCGGTAGCTATAGTTTGAAAATCATCGCACACCCGATCGTACGCAGTCCGGCGATCGGATATGCAAACAGTTTCAAACGCTACGATACGGCTGCGCGTCGTCGACGGCGGCCCGCAGGCGCTCGGTCGCGTCGGCGTCGTACCGGAGGACGCGCCGCCACCACGGACCCTTCCCCGAATCCGCCGAGAGGTCGGTGACGAGGGGGCCGGCCGTCGCGCCGCCCTCGGACGCGCTCAGCGGCACCGCGCGGTCGAACAGGCGGGAGCCCTCGCCGCCGGCGACGAGCACCTTCGCGTCGAAGTCGGCGCGCTTGCAGTGGGCGTTGCTGGCGAACCGCTCGCGCTCGGCGGGATCGAGGGTCCGATACGTCTCGCCGGTCACCGCGCGGGCGACGCGAAACTCGCCGATCAGGTAGGCGCCCCACTCCGGGGGCAGGTCCGGCGCCGCGTCCGGGTCGCCGCGCAGGGAGAGCGTCGCGTAGAACAGCAGCGAATCGCCGGGTTCGAGCGCGGAGAGCGGACCGGCCTTCACGCCGTGTTCGTCGCCGTAGGTGTACGCGGTCGACCCGTACAGGCCCGCGAACTCCGGATCGAGGTGGACCCGGCGATCGGCGACGGCCGAGACGTCCACGTCGAGGGGGAACGCGAGGTCGCCGTACGTCGGCACGGGGTCGGCCGTCGGCTCCCGCTCCGGGATGGGGACGTACGCGAACCGGCGGTCGGGGCGGATCGGCCCCCGGAACCCCGGGAGCGTGGTGTTGGCGCCGACGTTGATGGCGACGGCCCGGGGCATTCAGGCGGGGACGAAACGGAGGACCCGGTCGTCGGTCGCGGCGGGCGACCCCCGTCCGTCGCGGTTGCTCGTCACGGCGTGGAGGTGGCCCTCGGGGCCGGTGAACACCGTCCGGATACGCCCGAACTCGCCCTCGAAAAGGCGCTCCTCGGCGGCGACGCCGGGGTCGGTGCCGCCCCCGTCGAACCGGACGCGGTGGAGGTGTTCGGCCACGAGCGTCCCGAAGAAGAAATCGCCCCGCCAGGCCTCGATGGGGCCGTCGTAGACCGCCGCGCTGGCCGGCGCGATGGTCGGCGTGTAACTCGTGACCGGATCGGTAAAGCGGTCGTCGTCGCTCGGCCCCGTCACCTCGGGCCAGCCGTAGTTCTCGCCCGCAGTCAGGACGTTGATCTCGTCGCCGACCTGCGGGCCGTGTTCGGTGCTGTACACCGCGCCGTCGCGGACGACGAGCCCCTGGGGGTTACGGTGGCCGTAACTGAACACCGGGGAGCCGGAGGGGTTGTCGGGGTGGGGGTCGCCGTCGAGCGTGACCCGGAGGACCGAGCCCGCGAGGACGTCGGGGTCCTGGCCCCGATCCTCGCTCGCGGCGTCGCCACAGGTCACGTACAGCGCGTCGTCGTGGACGAGGAGCCGGCCGCCGTCGTGGATGTGCGCGCCGGGGATCCCCGTGAGCAGTGGCTCGGACGCCCAGCCGTCGGTCAGGTCGTGTCGCACCAGTCGGTTGGCCGTCCCGCCCCCCGTGGGTTCGTAGGTCTGGTGGGTGTAGGCGTACGGCTCGTCGGGGTGGAAGGCGAGGCCGAGTAGGCCGCCCTCGCCGACGGCCTTCACCGGGACGTCCGCGACGACCGGCTCCACGCCGTCGGCGAGGCGGACGATCCGACCGGGGCGCTCGGTGAGATAGAGGTCGCCGTCGCGGTAGGCGGCGCCCCACGGGACTTCGAGGTCCGTCGCGAGCGTCTCGACGGCGACGTCGGGGTCGTCACCGCCGTCGACGGTCCCGCCGCCGTCGGGGTCGGGGTCGGGGGACGCGGTGTCCGCGGCCGTCCCGTCCGACCGCGGGCGGCCGGCACACCCGCCGACCGCTGCCGCGGCCCCGAGGGCCGCCAGGTAGCGTCGTCGGTGCATACCGGCTCTGAGGGCTCGATCCGTAAAAGCCTACGTCGAGGGGTCGAGGTTCCGCTGGAACTCGTCGAAGACGTCGAGGTCGTCGGGGAGGTCGTACTCGATGCGACGGGACTCCTGTCGGTTCTCGCCGCCGGCTTCGAGCGGGTCCGCACTGTCCTCCCAGCCGGGCTTGATGCGGACGCTCTTTGCCGGCATACCGACCGCGATGTGGTGGTCGGGCACGTCGCCCTGGACCACCGCGCGGGCGCCGACGACGGCGTTCTCGCCGACGCGGGAGCCGGCGCTGACCATGGCGTCGTAGGTGACGCGGGCGTCGTCCTCGATGATCGTGTGGTAGTTCCGGACCTCGGTCTGGTCGACGATATCGTGGTCGTGGCTGTAGACGTGGACGCCGTCCGAGATGGAGACGCGGTCGCCGACCGTCAACTGCCCCCGGTCGTCGAGGTGGACGTCGTCGTGGACGACCACGTTGTCGCCGACGGAGATGTTGTGCCCGTAGGTGAAGGAGATACCCTTGAAAAAGCGGCAGTCGTCGCCACACTCCTCGAAGAGGTGATCGGCCAGCATCGCCCGAAAGCGGAGGGCAAACTCCACGTTGTCGGCCATCGGCGTGGCGTCGAACTGCCGCCAGAGCCACTGGAGGTACTTCGACTCCTGGAACCGATCCTCGTCTTTCTCGGCGTAGTACTCGCTTTCGAGCGTGGCGTTACAGGGATCGTACCCCTGCAGGCGGACGCGCTCGGCGGGCGAGACGTCGCCGCCATCGTTCCACCGCTCGTACGCCTCGCGGTCCCCGAAGAGGTCGATCAACACGTCCTGTACGACGTTGCACGTGTCCTCGTCGGAGGCGAGTCGCTCGTCCACGTGGTCGATGAACTCCGCGACCCCGGCGTCGGCCTCCACGGGCAGCGAGACGTGTCGCTTCGTCATTGCAGGCCCGATAAGTCGGGGGTACCCAAAGGGGTTCGGGTGTGCACGCCGGGCGGGAACCGGCGGGCGACGGGCGGACGACAGCCGACGGGATCAGGCCAGGAAGACGTGTCGCGGCCGGTCGGCGAGCACGTCACGCCCCCAGGAGACGGTGTCGGCGAACTCGTCGGAGCGGAAGAAGTCCATGGCGTCGTCCTTCGAGCGCCACTGGCTGGCGATGAACATGTCGTTCTCGTCCTCGCGGTTGATCATCAGATCCGTCTCGCCGTGTCCAGCCATCTCGTTCAGCAGGTCGCCGACCGTCTCGAACTTCTCGACGAAGTCCGTCCGGTGTTCCGGCTTGACCGTGTAGAACATTCCCATGGTGCCGAAGCCGGACTCCTCGCCGGCGCGGCTGACGACGTCCGGCAGTTCCGACAGGAAGCCAGCGGCCGTGTCGGCCGCGCTCGCGGTGTCCCAGATGCTCACGACCGCCCGCCGGTCGCGTTCGAGGGCGTCGTACACCGCCGTCTTGACGTGCGTGTCGTAGTGGTCGAAGTTCGACCGGAGGCCGTCGACCTCCTCGAACAGCTCGTCGGCGTCGGCCTCGGAGTAGAGCACCGTCGCGTACACGTCCTCGCCGTGGGGCTTGCCGGCGTAGATGTCCAGATCGGCGAGTTCGCCGCGGATGTCGTCCTCGTCCGCGTCGCCGTCGTGTGCGTGTTCGTCGTCGCCGTGAGCGTGGCCGTCGTGGGCGTGTTCGTCGTCGCCGTGAGCGTGGCCGTCGTGTGCGTGTTCGTCGTCGCCGTGAGCGTGCCCATCGGCGTCGCCATGAGCGTGTTCGTCGTGACCCTCCCCGGCGTCGTCGGTGGGTACCGCCTCGCCCGCGAGGAACGCGGGCAGGTCCTCGGGTGGGAACCGACGGCCGACGTAGAACGGGCCGAACTCGCTGTAGCGGGCGCTGGCCTCGTCGTAGCGCATCTCGTAGACGATATCCTTCAGGTCGGTCGGATCGTCGGCGAAGAGAGTGACCCCCCACTCCCAGTCGTCGAGGCCGACCGACGAGGCGACGATCTGTTTCACCCGACCGCCGAACTCACGGCCGTGTTCGCCGTGTTCCTCCATCATCTCGCGGCGGCGCTCGAAGGGCAGGTCGTACCAGTTGTCCTGCTCGCCGCGCTTGCGGCTCATGGGATAGAAACTCGCGTACGTGTCGTCCGGCACGTCGGGTTCGAGTTTCCCTTCGATGTACCGACGGAGGCCGGCGTCGACCTCCTCCTCGTCCTCGGCGAAGTAGTCGTCGGAGACGTAGCCGCTCACCTCGGTGACTGAGACGTAGGAGGTTGACTGCTCGGTGAAGGCGCCGAGGGCCGTCCGATCGAACCGCCGTTCGGCCGTCGAGAGGGCATCGAGCGTCGGCCGCAGGTGGACGATCATCAGATCGGCCTTGTGGCCGAGGGCGGAGAAGACGGCCGAGACGCCGTCGTCGGCGTCGGCAACCGCCTCGTGGCGCTCGAAGTAGTCGATTCCCTCCTCGATGGCCCGGTCCTGTTCTCGCTGCGGGGCGTCGCGCCACGCCGCCCAGTCGATCCGACGGAAGTCGTGGAGTGCGTACCAGCCTTCGTCAGTCTGGGGTGGTTCGCGCATGGGCGTCCGTTGGGACCGGGGAGGTATGGGAGTTGCGTGTCCGCGCCGCGCGGTGCGGTTGCGGAGTGATGTGGTGGCGGAGGCGGGGCGCTGCGGTGACGGGACGGTTGCTGAGGCTGAGGGACTCACCCACCGCGAGCGGCGCTCGCTCACGGGCCGAGAGCTGACCGAAGGGAGGCCCGAGGTTTTTGATCGAGCTTTTGTGAGCGAGGAGCCGCAGGCTCCGAGCGCAGTGAAAGGTCGAAGTGTCGGGGGCTAGGACAGCAACTGCGGCCCGAAGATCATCAGGAGGAGCGACGCGAGCATCGTCAACCCGATGCCGGTGGTGACGGTGCGGACGAAGCGTTCGGGGTCGCCGACGGGGAGCCGCGACACCACCGCTTCGGTGCCCATCCGCAGGATGCGGCCGCCGTCGAGCGGGTAGCCGGGAATGCAGTTGAACAGGCCGAGCTGGAGGTTGACCCACGCGGCCCAGAAGAGGACGTTCGCGAGGATGAACACCCCGTCACCGAGCGGGGCGAGCGGCCCCTCGACGACGTAGAAGTTCGTCACGGCGGGGGTAAAGCCCGGGAAGTTCGGAATCCCGAGGACGAAGGAGGCGAGGGGAAGGATCAGGGCGACGTAGACGAGGCTCAGGGGCGAGTCGGTCAGCCCGGGGAAGGGTGTGGCCGAGCCCGAGCCGCCGTCGCCCCCGAGGAGTTCGAGGTAGGTGCCGGCGGGGTAGTCCCGGACGCCGAAGTCGGTGACGAGCAGCCCGCTCGTCCCGGGGAAGATGTCGACGCCGAGGAAGCCCCGCCCGTCGCGCGGGTTCTCGCCGAGGCGCACGTCGTAGGTCTCGAACTCGCCGTCGACGTGGGCGCGGACGGGCACCCGGTCGCCCGCCTCGTACTCGTCGAGGACGCGTGCCAGGTCGCCGGAGGAGGTGACCCGCTTTCCGTCGATTTCGGTGACGATCATGCTGGCGTTGGTGGGGGCGCTGGCGTTCGCCAGCGGCCCGTCCGGCGCGGCGCGGGTGACGTAGGCGCCGACGGGGACGACGGCGTCGCCGGCGGTCGTCTCGATACGGGCGACCTCCCGGTCGGCCGTCGCATCGCGGAACTCCCCGCGGGTGTCGACGGGCGTGCCGTTGACGGCCGTCACCCGGATGGGGTCCTCGCCGCTCTCGACGGAGAGGTTCGCGGGGTTGCCCGCGACGCTCCCGACGATCACGAGCGAGCGTTCGACGCGGACGGTGCGGTCGCCGTCGACCTCGACCTCGACAGTGCGGTTCTCGGCCGCGAGGAGGGCGGCGTCGAGGTCGCTCTCGCTCCCGACGGCGGTGTCGCCGACGGCGGTGATGCGGTCGCCGTTCGCGACGCCCGCCGTCGCGGCGGGCGAGCCCTCGTAGGCGCCGTCGACGGCGACGCCCGGGGCGACGCCGACGGCGCCGATGACGGGTCCGAAGAGGAGGGCGAACGCGACGGCCGTCAGCACGAAGTTGTTGGTCACGCCGGCCGCGAACATCCGGGTGCGGCCGCCGCGGTCGGCCGTCCGCTGGCTCTCCTCGTCGGGTTCGACGAACGCCCCGAGCGGGATGATCGCCAGGAGGACGAGCCCCATCGAGTCGATGTCGATATCCTCGACCCGACAGAGGAGGCCGTGCCCCCCCTCGTGGACGACGAGGCCGACCAGGAGGCCGAAGACGATTTCGGGCGCCACCGCGAGCGGGAGGAAGTCGTTGACGCCGGGGACGACCAGGAAGTTCTGTGGCTGGTTGACCGCCGACGGCGCCGGCGGGTTCCGGAGGATGGTCACCGCCTGGAAGAGCAGGAGGACGAACATCCCGGCCATGATCACGAGGGCGACGCCGACGCCGACGTTGCTGTAGGCCCGCCAGAAGCGTTTGGGTCGGGCGAGGCGGGTGAGGAGGGCACGACCGCGGCGGGTGTGGATCGTCGCGATGGGGCCCTGCAGCCGGACCGAATCGGGGAGATACCCCCGGATCTGGAGCGCCTTCGCGACGAGGGAGTAGACGAGAACGCCGACGAGCACCCACAGCAGCGTGTTCATCGATCCGAGGGAGGGCCGCGACGGCAAAAGGCGTTCGGATACGGGGGCGGGAACGCCCCGCTTTTTGTCGGGGGGAGCCAAGGGGGACGCATGACACGGTTCGACGCCGCCGACGCCGCCGACCGACGAAAACTGTTCGCGGAGGCGGTCCTCGCCCACCGGAACCGCGGCAGTCCGTTCCTCACCGTCGAGGTCGACCCGGCCGACGTGCCGGGGGTGGACCCCGGCGGCGAGGACGACGACGGCGAAGGGACGCCGGTCCCCTGGATCCAGTTCGCCGAGAAGACGTTCAACCTCGACTGCACTGACGCGGAGCTCGACCGCCTGAAGCGCCTGCTCGACGAGTTCCCCGAGTTCCGCATCGAGCGGATCGACCGCCCCGAGGAGGCCGAGGGGGCGAACGTCCGGGTCACCGCCCGCTCGGACGCCAGCCGCCTCGGGCAGTTCCTCGACCGCGCCCTCCAGGTCACCTACGACCTCGACGACGACTACCGGGCGTGGGTGACGGAGCTGTGAGACCGTTTATCCGAAGTCAGTACCGGTAGGTCGCCGGGCTGTCCTGACGACCCACCGGTACACGGTTACGATACTCCGTCCGAGCCGCCGGCGACCCTGACGGTTTTTATCCCTCGACCGCCGGACTGGGGATATGGACGCGGACGCCGTGACCGGTCCCCCCGACGGCATGGTCGACGCCGAGGCGGACCTGACGCCGATGTTGCGGCAGTACTTCGAGTGCTGTGCCGACTACGAGGACGCCCTCCTGCTCTTCCAGAACGGCGACTTCTATCAGACCTACTGCGAGGCCGCCGAGGAGACGGCGCGGATCTGCGAGCTCACGCTCACGCAACGCGAGGACAGCACGGGCACCTACCCGATGGCGGGCATCCCCGTCGACGACGCCGCGGCGTACGTCGAGCGACTGCTCGACGCGGGGTATCGGGTCGCCATCGCGGAGCAGGTGGAGTCGCCCGCGGAGGCGACGGGGCTCGTCGACCGCGCGGTGACGCAGGTGGTGACCCCGGGGACGGTCCTCGACGACGAACTCCTGGGGACTGGCACGACCAACTACGTCGCCGCGGTGACCCGGGAGGGGGCGACACGGGCCGTCGCCGCCGTCGACGCCTCGACCGGCGAGTGTCGGGTCACCAGCCCCTCGGACGATCCCGGACTGATCGCGGAACTCGACCGCCTCGCCCCCGCCGAGTTGCTCGTCGGGCCGGACGCGACGGTCGACCGCGAGGCGCTGTCGGTCGACCCCATGGTGACCGACCACGAGGCGGCCCGACTCGACGACGACGCGGCGACCGAGCGCCTCGAAGCCTACGTCGCGTCCCCGACCGCGGTGGTCGAGTCCGCCGCCGAGCGCCGGGCCTGCGGCGCGGCCCTCGCCTACGCGGAGTGGACGCAGGGCGACGACGGGCCTTTGGAGTACGTCACCCGCATTCGGCGGTACGATCCACGGGACGCCCTCGCGCTCGACGCGACGGCCATCCGGAGCCTCGAACTGTTCGAGAACCGCGGCGCCGGCGCCGGCGCCGGCGCGACGCTGTTTTCGGTCCTCGACGAGACGACCTGTGCGCTCGGCCGGCGGAAACTCGACGGCTGGCTCCGGCGGCCGCTGATCGACCGCGACCGGATCGAGGCGCGCCACGACGCGGTCGGCGAACTCGCCGCCGACGCGCTGACCCGGGAGACGGTCCGCGAGGCGCTCCGCGAGGTGTACGACCTCGAACGCCTGGCCGGCCGGATCTCCCGGGAGCGGGCGGACGCCCGCGACCTCCGGTCGCTCGCGACGACGCTCGGCGCCGTGCCGACCGTCGTCGACGCGCTCGACGGGTGCGAGGCGTCACGCCTGCGAACCCTCGGGGAGCGGATCGACCCGCTGCCCGACGTCCGGGACCTGATCGAGCGATCGATCCGCTCCGACCCGCCCGTCGAGGTGACCGAGGGTGGCGTCGTTCGCGAGGGGTTCGACGACGAACTCGACGCGTTGCGGGCGACCGAGCGCGAGGGCCGGGAGTGGGTGGCCGACCTCGAAGCCCGGGAGCGAGAGCGGACGGGCATCGACTCCCTGTCGGTCGGGCACAACCAGGTCCACGGGTACTACATCGAGGTGACCGACCCCAACCTGGACCGGGTGCCGGACGACTACCGGCGCCGGCAGACGCTGAAGAACGCCGAGCGGTTCTACACGCCGGAGCTGAAAGAGCGGGAGGAGGAGATCATCGGCGCCGCCGAGCGCGCCGACGCACTGGAGTACGAGCGCTTCCGCGAGGTGCGGTCGTCGGTCGCCGCGGAGACCGACCGGATCCAGGCGCTCGCGGACGCGCTCGCGGAACTGGACGCGCTCGTGGCGCTGGCGACGGTCGCCGTCGACCGGGACTACGTCCGTCCGAGCGTCCGCGAGGCGGGGGGCGAAATCGAGATTCAGGCCGGTCGCCACCCGGTCGTCGAGGCGGCACAGGAGCGCTTCGTCCCGAACGACGCAGCCCTGCCGCCGGGGAGCGTGACGCTCGTCACCGGCCCCAACATGAGCGGCAAGTCGACGTACATGCGCCAGGTGGCGCTGATCGTCGTGCTGGCACAGGCGGGGAGTTTCGTCCCGGCCGACGACGCCCGCCTCCCGACCGTCGACCGCGTGTTCACCCGCGTCGGCGCGAGCGACGACATCGCGGGCGGGCAGTCGACGTTCATGCGCGAGATGACCGAACTCACCGAGATCCTCCACGAGGCGACGGGCGAGTCCCTGATCCTGCTCGACGAGGTGGGTCGCGGCACGAGCACCGCCGACGGCCGCGCCATCGCCCGGGCCACCGTCGAGTTCGTCCACGACGAGGTGGGGGCGACGACGCTCTTTGCCACTCACTACCACGACTTGACGGGGCTGGCCGACGAGCGCGAACGCGTCCGGAACCTCCACTTCGCCGCGGAGCGCGAGGACGCGCCGGACGACCCCCGATCCGGCGGCGACGTGACCTTCCTCCACCGTGTCGCCGAGGGGCCGGCCTCGTCGTCGTACGGCGTCGAGGTGGCGCGGATGGCGGGCGTTCCCGATCCGGTGGTCGAGCGGGCGCGGACGCTCGTCGACGACGAGGGGACGGGGACCCAGATGACGCTGACCGGAGCGGTCGGGGCGGGGGACGCCACGAACGGAACGGCGGCCCGCGAGGCCGAGGGCGCCGCCGGCGGCACGGACGGTGACGGGAGTGAACCGGGGACGGGGACGGGGACGGCGACGGTCGACCCCGACGTCGTCACCGCCCTCCGCGAGGCCGACCTCGCGACGACGACGCCCATCGAGGCGCTGAACCTGCTGGCGGACCTGAAAGACCGGGTCGAGGAGCCATGAGGCGACTGGATCGGGAGACGGTCGACCGCATCGCCGCCGGCGAGGTGGTGACGCGGCCGGCACGCGTCGTCGTCGAACTCGTGGAGAACGCCCTCGACGCCGGCGCCGAGCGGATCGAAGTCGAGGTGACGGCGGGCGGCACCGAGCGGATCCGCGTCGTCGACGACGGCCGGGGGATGCGCCGGGCGGACGCCGAACGCGCCGTGGAGCGTCACACGACGACCAAACTCCCGGACGGCGACCTACGGGCGGTCGAGACGCTCGGGTTCCGCGGCGAGGCGCTCGCCAGCATCGCCGACGTGGCGACGCTGACGCTGACGACGAACGACGGCGGGCCGCGAGCGACGCGGGTCCGCGCCGCCGACGGCGACGTGACCGTCGAGGCCACGGGACGGGGGCAGGGGACGACCGTCGAGGTGACCGACCTGTTCCACAACCGGCCGGCGCGACGGGCATCGATGGCCGCGCCGGCGACGGAGTTCGAGCGGATCAGCGACCGCGTCGCCGCGTACGCGCTCCTCCGCCCCGAGGTAGCCGTCACCCTCACGCACGACGGCAGGCGGACCTTCGCCACCCCGGGGTCGGGGTCGTTCGCGGACGCCGCGCTGGCGGTCTACGACCGGGAGGTGGCCCGCGAGAGTACGACCCTCGACGCCGGGGCGAGCGTTCCGATGGGCGACGGGGAGGCGTCGGTCGGGATCCGGGGCCTGCTCGCCTACCCGTCGATCACCCGCGCGTCGGCCGATCACGTCCGCGTCGCGGTCAACGGGCGGCCGGTCGCGATGCCGGGGCTCCGCCGAGCGATAGCACGGGGCTACGGCTCGCTCCTGCCGGGCGACCGCCACCCGGTCGCCGCGCTGTCGGTGTCGCTACCGGCGCGGGCAGTGGATCCGAACGTCCACCCGACGAAAGAGCGGGTGGCGATCAGGGCGGCCGACGCCGTCGAGGGCGCCGTCGAGGACGCCGTCGCCGACGCGCTCTCGACGGCCGACCTGCGGCGGTCGGCGGACGTGGCGATGGACCTGGAGGCGGCGCTCGATCCGGTCGAGTCGGCGCCATCGGCGCTCGGCGAGGCCGACGTGATCGGTCAGTTCAGCGGCTGTTACGTGCTCTGTGCGGCCGGCGACGACCTGCTCGTGATCGACCAGCACGCCGCCCACGAGCGGATCAACTACGAGCGGTTGCGCGAGGCGGTGGCGTCGGCGGACGTCCCCTCGGCGTCCCTCGACCCGCCGGCGACGCTGTCGCTCGCGCCCGAGGCGGCGGCGGCCGTCGAGCGGTACGCCGACGAACTCGCCACGCTCGGCTTCGACGCCGACCCCTTCGGCGGGGGGACCGTCAGAGTGCGGGCCGTGCCGGCGCCGGTGGGGCGGGTCGCCGACCCCGAATCGCTCCGGGACGCCCTCGCGGCGCTGCGGGCGGGCGAGGATCCGGACGGCCGGGACGCCCTCCTCGCGGACCTGGCCTGTCACCCGTCGCTGAAGGCTGGGGACGACCTCACCGACGCGGAGGCGGCGGGGCTGGTCGACCGCCTCGGCGCCTGCGAGCAGCCCTTCGCCTGCCCACACGGGCGGCCGACCGTCCTCGCCGTCGACGAGGCCCACCTCGCCCGCGGGTTCGAGCGACACCCGCGACGGGGATGACGGATCGGCTACCACTCCTTGCAGTCGGCACAGACGAAGACATCGTCGTCGCCCGCGTGCCACAGGCGCGGAGCGGTCGCGCCGCAGTCGGCGCAGGCGTCGCCCTCGGGCGACCACCGCATCGTCGGCACGGCTGGATCGCTCTCGGCGGTGGCGGCGTCGCCGTCCCCGTCGTTTCCGGCGCGCGCGAACTCGTCGAGCGAGCGGTCGGACACGCGAGCGAAGTCGGCCGCCACGGGTTTAGCCATTACGTCGCGCGGTCGTGGGCCGTCGCCGCGAGGTCGATGGCGGTGTCCAGGTCCGGGCCGAGCGGCGATCCGACGACGAGGCTGTCGGCGTGGTCCAGCACGGCGGCCATCCGGTCGGCGACGGTGTCGACCGTGCCCGCGATGCAGAAGGCGTCGATCATGGCGGGGGAGACGCGGTCGAAGGCGGCCTCGAAGTCGCCGGCGCTCAGCGCGGCCCCGATGTCGTCGGCGCGGCCGTGGTCGAGGCTGTGGCGGTCGAGGACGGGCGGGGCGGCGCCGGCGGCGATGAAGGCGACGGGGGGACGGGCGGCTTCCCGGGCGGCCGCGGCGTCGTCGGCGACGCTGACGCTGGCGTAGGCCGCGAGGTCGAACGCGCCGAGGCCGTCGAGGCGGTCGTCGAGGCCGTCGTCGACCTGTTCGCGCGCCCAGCGCAGGTCCGCGGGATGGGAGCCGTTGAAGAGGAGACCGTCGGCGTGTTTGGCGGCCATCTTGCACATGTGGGGTCCCTCGCCGCCGACGTAGGTGGGGATGGGGGTCGGCACGTCGAAATTGAGCCCCGCGTCCTCGGCCTCGAAGGTACCGTCGTGGGTGACGCGCTCGCCGTCCCAGAGGCGTTGGGCGACTTTGAACGCCTCCAGGACTGGGCGGAGGCCGCGGTCGTCGGCGAGGCCGAGGTTGGCGAGCGTCGAGGGATCTCCGGGGCCGACCCCGAAGACGGCGCGGCCGTCGCTCGCCTCCGCGACGGTCGCCACCTCGCCCGCGAGGGTGACCGGGTGGCGTTCGAGCGGGTTGACGACGCCGGGGCCGATTCGGACCTCGTCGGTCGCGGCCGCGAGCCGCGAGAGGGCGGCGAAGGGCGACCGGTTGTTGTAGTGACTGGAGACGAAGACGGTGTCGTAGCCGGCGCGTTCGGCCACGGTGCCGAGTTCGACCAGTCGGTCGATCGGATGTTCGGGGGTGAGTTCGATCCCGAGCATCAGCGATATCGGCACCTCGCAGTCGTCGGTGGCGAACGCGTCGAGAGCATCCGTCCGCCGATTGGTGCGGAGGCGGAAAAACCGTTCGTCGGTCGCGGGACCTGCCGGTGTCGAAGACGCGCTACTCGGCCTCGAAGGACCACTCGTGGAGCGCCTGGCGGACGAAGTCGCCCTCGACGTCGCGAAAGAGCGCGTCGCTGCCGGCGTGGTCGCCGAACTCGAACCCTCGGACGACGACGGCCGGCGTTCCGCCCGCGCCCTCGCCGGCGACGAGGTTGGCGGCGGCGGCGAGTTCGTCGACGACCGCCTGGACGGTCACGCCGAGTTCGCGTCCCTCCCGGTCGCGCTCGCCGCGCCAGTCGCGGGCGGCCGGGATCCCCGCCCAGCCGATGGCGACGCCCCGCTGGCCGTGCCGGAAGGGGCGACCGCAGGTGTCGGTGACGACCACCCGATCGACATCGAGCCCCGTTTCGATCCGGGCGGCGCTCTCCGTCGGCGCCTCGGGCAGGAGCAGGAGATCCCCGCCGCGCACGTTCGAGCGGTCGATGCCCGCGTTGACGGTCACGTGGCCGAAGTTCGTCTCGGTCAGGAGGAAGGGTGCCTCCATCAGGAGGTCGGCGCTCTCCGCCAACACCGCCTGCGCGAACCGGGGGTCCTTCTCCTCGCCGGTGGCGCGTTCGAGGCCCGCGGCGAGGTCGTGCGCCCGCGGACCGGCGGGGAAGGCATCGAGGTCGGCGATCCGGTCCTCGGCCTTCGAGACGACGGTGCTGGCGACACAGACCACGTCGTCGGGGCGGAGGTCGACCCGCTCGTCGATCAGCGCCGCGAGCGAGTCGCCCGGACGGATCTCCGGGAGGTCGGGGACGGGAAAGACGTCCATGGGGGGTCTGGGCCGGGCGCCGTAAAAAGCGCCGCGCCAGTGGCGAGGGCGGCCGGTACCGGCGGGGGTGTTCCCGCGGTCCCCGCGCGCCCGCCTCACTCGCCGCCGCGGTGCAGGGTCACGTCCAGGTCGCCGCCGGCGACGGTCGCCGAGAGCATCGTCGTCTCGGTGGCCGGATCGGCCCCGGTCGCCGACCCGGGGTTCAGGAGGCGGACGCCGTCGTGTTCGGTGTCGAGGTGCTGGTGAGTGTGACCGGCGACGCCCACGTCGCCCCCGTGGTCCCGGACCGCCGCGGCGACGCGGTCCTCGTAGCCGATCCGGTTACCCGTCCCGTGGGTGACGACGAACGCGACGCCGCCGAGTTCGACGGTCGCCACCGAAGGGAGTTCGACGCTCGGCGGGTCGACGTTCCCCCGGACCGCGGTGAGGTTCCCGTCGGCGAGCGAGCGGACTCCCTCGACGACCGCCGGACCCTCGAAGTCGCCGACGTGGACGACGTGATCCGCGGCCTCGACGCGTTCGCGGACCCAGTCGGGGATCCCCGTCGCGCGGTCGGGGATGTGCGTGTCGCCGATGATCGCGAGTCGCATGGGTACGGGTTGACGGCGGAACGTCAAATCGTTGTCCCACCGACGCCGCAAGATCCGTATCGCGGGCGGCCCAAGGCCGTCCATGACCCACGTCGTCACCTGCTTCCTGCGCCACGGGACCGACGTCCTGCTCGGCCGTCGCAGCGACGCCGTCGGCACCTACATCGGCCGGTGGGCCGGCGTCTCGGGCTACGTCGAGGGCGATCCCGGCGACGCCGAACGCGACGCCCGACGCGAGGTCCGCGAGGAGACGGGATGGGGGGACGCGACGCTCGTCCGCGCCGGCGACTCCGTCGACGTCGAGGACGGGGATCGGACCTGGACCGTCCACCCCTTCCTGTTCGAAGTGGACTCGCGGACGGTGACGCCCAACGAGGAGATAGCGACCTACGAGTGGGTGTCGCCGCCGGCGATCCGCGAGCGCGAGACGGTGCCGGGACTGTGGGCGGCCTACGAGGCCGTGGCGCCGACGGTGACGACGGTGGCCACCGACACCGTCCACGGGTCCGCGTGGCTCTCGCTCCGCGCACTCGAGGTCCTCCGGGACCGGGCGGCCGTCGCCGATGACCACGCCGCCGTCGCGAGCGTGGCCCGCGACCTCCGGGACGCCAGGCCGAGCATGGCCGCCGTCGCGAACCGCGTGAACCGGGCGATGAGCGCGGCCGACCGGACGCCGGCGGCGGTCCGGACACGGGCCGAACGGGTCGCCGACGCGGCGCTCGACGCCGGCCGCGAGGCCGCCACGCGCGCCGCCGAGCGGTGTGGCGCGTCGGTGGCGACCCTCTCGCGGTCCGGGACGGTCCGGGCGGCGCTGGAACGGGCGCGGCCCGCGGTCCTGATCGGCGAGTCACGACCCGCCCGGGAGGGGGCCGACGTGGCTGCGGCGCTGGCCGACGCCGGACTGGACGTGACGCTCACGACCGACGCCGCGCTCCCGGCCGAACTCGGGGCCCGGGACCCCGACGCCGTCCTCGTCGGCGCGGACGCGGTGCTGGCGGACGGAAGCGTCGTCAACAAGGTCGGCACCCGGGGACTGGCGCTCGCGGCGGCCCGCGAGAACGTGCCGGTGTACGTCGTCGCCGCCGCGGCCAAGGTGCGCCCGGACGAACGCGTCCACGCCGAGGCGGGCGAGGCCGTCGACCTCTACGACGGGCCGGCGCCGGTGTCGGTCGCGAACCCTGTCTTCGATCGGACGCCCGCGGACCTGGTGACCGGCGTGGTCACGGAGCGGGGTGTCCTCGACGGCGACGACGTCCGGGCGGTCGCGGCCGAACACCGGGCGAACGCCGCGTGGGACGAAGGGTGAGGGCCGAAGCGAGGAGCGGTCAGGCGCCGGGGACGCCGAGCGCCGACACGGCGCCGACGCCGAGCAGGTCGAGGGCCGCGAGGACGACGACGGCGGCCGCCCACGCGGCGACGCCGATGCCGGCCGCGCGGAGCCAGCCGCCCGGATACCGCCACCGGACGACGCCGACCCACGCGAGCAGAGCCAGCAGGCCGCCGAGCACCGGCACCGGTTCGAGCAGCGCCCAGACGACCGCCCCGAGCAGCGCCGTCAGGACGGCGTGGGCGTACCCCCGGCCCTCGGAGACGATCCGGGCGCCGGCGTGGATGGCCACGCCGCCGATCAGCGCGCTCACGAGGAACGTGAGCAGGCGATCCTCGATCACGGGGGCAGTGAGCGGGGGCATCCGTCAGGCCGAGTCGTCGGCGGCCGAGTCGTTCGCCGAGTCGTCGGAAGTCGAGTCGTCGGGCGTCGCGTCGCTCACGGCGTCGCCGAGCGACCCGTCGAGGTCACCGCCCAGGAACGACCCGATCAGGTCGTGGATCTCCGAGACGTGATCGGGCACCTGTGCGGGCAGGTCCGCGGGCGGGCCGCGGTCGGCCGACTCGGTGTCCTCGGCGTCGCTCGGCGGCACGTCGGCGGGCGGGCCGCCGTCCGCGGATTCGTTGTCCGCATCGGCGTCCTCGCCGGCCGCAGCCTGGTCACCGTGCTGGTCGTCCGCGCCGACGTCGACGGGCGCGTTCCCGGGCGCCGCGGCGACCGTACCGACGGTCACCACGAGCGCCGCGAACGCGACGGCGACGAGTTTCGTTCGGGTCATCGTTGCGCTCGGACACTGTGTCCAGGGGGTATTGAACCCCCGACGCACTGAACCCGGATTTTCGGCGTTTTGAACCCACATTAAGCCGGATTTAATCCCGATAAAGTGTAGTGAACGCGGGTCGCGTGGGCGGTAGCCGGAGGCCGGGGGTGTCGGTCGGCGCACGCGCGGCACGGTCCACACCGGCCATCGGCCCGAGGCCGTGGGTTCTTTACGCCGCCGACCCAACGGTCGGCCGGTGGCGATGATGACGGTTACCCCCACTCAGCCCCGTGTGATGATACCCATCCCCTGAGCCACCGTCGGTT
This sequence comes from Haloplanus salinarum, assembly GCF_024498175.1. Lineage (NCBI taxonomy): Archaea > Methanobacteriati > Methanobacteriota > Halobacteria > Halobacteriales > Haloferacaceae > Haloplanus > Haloplanus salinarum. The sequence continues at coordinate 3,129,433 of NZ_CP101823.1, read as the reverse complement.
CGCAGTCAGGCTTTTGCTCCCGGCCTCGGTAGCGGCCCGCATGTCCGTCTCGACGCTCGGCGTACACGGGTCGGTCGGCGAAGTGTTTCCCACGGCGGTGTTCCGCGACGCCCTCGCTGACGCCGGTCCGTCGGTCCGGGTCGTGAGCGACGGGGACGACCTGACCCCGTGTGACGCCCTCGTGACCTTCGCCTACGAGGAGCGGTTCCTCGATGCCGGTCTCGACTGGATCCACTCGATTCAGGCGGGCGTGGACCGCTTCCCGTTCGACGAACTGTCCGATCGGGAAATCGCGCTTACCAACAGTACCGGCATCCACGGCGACGTGGTCGGCGAGACGACGGTGGGGATGATGCTCGCGTTCGCCCGCCGCCTGCACGTCCACCGGTCGAACCAGGAGCGCGGCGAGTGGCGCAAGCCCGCGTGGGACGACGCCTTCCCCCTGCGCCGGGAGTCCGCCTGCGTGGTCGGCCTCGGCACGCTCGGCCGGGGGATCGCCACCCGCGCGTCGGCGCTCGGCATGGACGTGACCGGCGTCAAGCGGACGCCGACGCCCGTGGACGGCGTCGACCGGGTCCACCCGCCTGCCGACCTGCACGAGGCCGTCGCCGACGCCGGGTTCGTCGCACTCGCGGTCCCCCTGAACGACGACACCGAGGGCATGATCTCGGCGGCGGAGCTGGCGGCCATGCGCGAGGACGCGTACCTGATCAACGTCGCCCGCGGCCCGGTCGTCGACCAGGCCGCCCTCGTCGACGCCCTCGAATCGGGAGCCATCGCCGGCGCCGGCCTCGACGTCTTCGAGGCCGAACCCCTCCCGGCGGACTCGCCGCTCTGGGACCGCGAGGAGGTGATCGTCACGCCCCACGCCGCGGGGATCAACGACGAGTACTACGAGCGGGTGGCGACCATCGTCCGCGAGAACCTACGCCGGCTCTCGGCGGGCGAGTCGCTCACCAACCGGGTCGTGTAGCCCCGCGGCGCGGCCGGGGTTCCGGAGGCGACGCCCTTTCGGTCCGCGGGCACCGAGTCAAAGGCGTGTCCCCCGACGATACGGCTCGGTCGACGGACGACCTCACGGTCACGGTGTCGGGCGGGTCGATGGGCGGGCTGTTCACCGGTATCGCGCTCGACCGGGCGGGCCACGACGTGGTCGTCTTCGAGCAGTCGACCGGCGAACTCCGGAGCCGCGGCGGCGGCATCGTCGCCCAGCGATCCGTCCGCCGCTTTCTCGCCGACCACGACGTCGCCGACCCGTCCGGGCTGACGACGACGACGAGCGAGCGTCGCTTTCTGACCGCCGACGGCGACGTGCGGACGGCGACGCCCGATTCGATGGCGTTCACCTCGTGGGACGCCGTCTACCGCCGACTGCGCGACGCCTTCCCCGACGGCCGTTACCACACCGGGAGGCGTGTCGACGACGTGGCGCCGGCGACGGGAACCGTGACCTTCGCCGACGGAATCGAGCGAGCGGCCGACCTGGTCGTCGCCGCCGAGGGCGGCCGGTCGTCGACCCGTGCGGGGTTGTATCCCGACGTCTCCCCCGCGTTCGCCGACTACGTCGCCTGGCGGGGCGTCGTCCCCGAGAGCGACCTCCCCGCGGCCGTCGTCGACGCCGCCGCCGACCGGTTCACCTTCTATCAGGGTGACGGACTGCTCTTCCTGTCGTATTTCATCCCCGGCGCCGACGGCGGGGTCGAGCCCGGCGACCGCCGCCTCAACTGGGTCTGGTACGACACGCTCGGAGAGCGGGACCGCGGGCGGATCTTCACGGACGCGAGCGGGGCCGAACGACGGTTCGGCGTCCCACCGGGCGGACTGCGCGACCCGGTCGAGCGCCGGCGGCGCGACCGGGCGTCGACGACCCTCCCGCCGACGTTCGCGGCGACGGTGGCGGCGACCGACGAGCCGTTCGTGCAGGCCATCTACGATCTGGCGGTCCCCTCGATGGTCGTCGACCGGGCGTGTCTGCTCGGGGACGCGGCGTTCGTCGCCCGCCCGCATACCGCCGCCGGCACCGCGAAGGCGGCCGACGACGCGGTCGAACTGGCGGCGGCGCTCGACGACCACGACGCGCTCGACGCCGCGCTCGCGGCGTGGGACCGGGAGCGGACCGACGCGGGGAGCCGCCTCGTCGAACGCGGCAAGCGGATGGGCGACGACCGTCTCGGCCTCGGCGGGTGAGGGCTACAGGAACTTCAGCAGGTCGTCGCGTTTCGCCTCGTGGAAGTGGGTTTCGAGGGCGTCGGTCAGGGCGTCGATGTCGCCGCGTTTCGCACAGATGGGGGCGACCGTGTCGCGCCACTGTTGCCACGGCGGGAGGATGCCGAGGCGGTCACAGAGGTCGTCGAGTCGCTCGTCCCGGTCGTCGACCTTGTCCATCTTGTTGACGGCGACGACGGTCGGCACCTCCACGTCCCGGAGGAAGTGGAACAGTTCCACGTCGTGGGGCACCTCGCCCTCGCCGCTGTGGCGGTCGATGATGTCGACGACGCTCTTGCCGTCGACGACGAGGACGCCGGCCAGGATGTCGTCGGCGTTGTCCTCGACGTACCGCACGACATCGGTCTTTATCTGCTCGCGTTGCTCCTCCGGGACGCCGGACATGAAGCCGAAGCCCGGGAGGTCGGTGAACATGAACCCCTCGGACGCCCAGTCGAAGTGGTTGGGCTGGCGTGTCACCCCCGGCTTGCGGCCCGTGGGGACGTCGTGCCCGGTCAACTCGCGCATCAGCGTCGACTTGCCGACGTTCGACCGGCCGACGAGGACGACCTCGTCGCGGTCCGGGCGGTCCTCGAACATACCCCCGATTGGTGGGTCGCGCGGTTAAACTCGGCGTATCGGGGCGCACGGGTAGACGTATGGGCGCTCGCCGCCGTGACCGACCATGGACAAGGACCGGATCAGGGAGCGCGTCTGGGACGACCTGGAGGAGAGCGGCGAGGCACGGTTCCCGTTCCCGCCCCACGGCCGCATCCCCAACTTCGCGGGCGCCGACGACGCGGCGGCGCGACTGCGGGCGACCGACGAGTGGGCGGCGGCGGACGTCGTCAAGGCGAACCCCGACGCGCCCCAGTTGCCGGTGCGGCGGGCGGCGCTCCGTGACGGGAAGACCTGCTACGTGGCCGTGCCCCGGCTGCGCGACGAGCGGGCGTTCCGCCGGCTGGACCCCGCTATCGACGACTACGACGACGCGACCACCGTCGGCGGCATCGAGGAGTACGGAACGCCGGTCGGGCCCGCGGGGATGTCGTCGGTCGACCTGATCGTCAGCGGGAGCGTCGCCGTGAACGGGGCCGGTGTACGGATCGGCAAGGGCGAGGGGTACAGCGACCTGGAGTTCGCCGTCCTCCGGGCGTTCGACCTGGTCGACGACGGGACGACGACGGTCACGACGGTCCACGACCGCCAGGTGATCGAGGGCGACCTCCCGACCGCGGCCCACGACGTACCGATGGACCTCGTGGTCACGCCGTCGCGGACGGTCCGAACGGACACTGGTGCGAAGCCGACCGGGGTCGACTGGGACGCGCTCCCGTCCGAACGGGTCGCGGAGATGCCGCTGCTGGAGCGACTGCGGCCGGAGTGAGGCGGGGACCTGACAGCTGTATGTCGGGAGTGTGTGGCCGTCGGAGGCGGAAATAGTCAGAGCTATCCGGGCCACTACACCGACACTTCCGACGTGAGCTTCACCGACCGACTCTCTCGTATCAGCCGACTGGCAAGCAAGTACTTCGTCGTCTGGGTCGTGCTGGCCTCGGGCGCGGCGCTCGCGAACCCGGCGCCGTTCGTCCCCGTGCTGGACTACGTCACCCCGCTGCTCGGCCTGATCATGCTGGGGATGGGGCTGACTCTCCAACCGGCGGACTTCGAGCGGTTGATCGCCCGTCCGGTGGACGTGGGCGTGGGTGCCGTGACACAGTGGCTGGTGATGCCGCTCGCGGCCTACGCGCTGTATCTCGTCCTCGATCTGCCCGACGCCGTCGGGCTCGGCCTCGTCCTCGTCGGCGCGGCGCCGGGCGGCACCGCCTCGAACGTGATGACCTACCTCGGCCGCGGCGACGTGGCCCTGTCGGTCGCGATCACGACGCTGACGACGCTCGCCGCGCCGGTCGTCATGCCCGCGTGGACGCTGTTCATCCTCGGCGAGAGCGTCGACGTGACCTTCATGGAGATGTTCACGAGCATCGTCCAGATCGTCATCATCCCGGTCGTCCTCGGGTTCGCGATCCGCTACGTCCTCGACCGGAAGGCGCCCCGGGCCGCCGAGGTTGGCGTCGACGTGTTCCCGGTGATCAGCGTGGCCGCCATCGTCGCCATCGTCGCGGGCGTCGTCGGGGCCAACGTCGAGAACATCCGCACGGCCGGGGCGTTGGTCGTCCTCGCCGTGGTCGCACACAACGGGATCGGCCTCGGTGCCGGCTTCGGTGTCGGCCGCGCCGCGGGTATGTCCGAGGACCGCGTGCGCACCTGCACGTTCGAGGTGGGCCTCCAGAACAGCGGACTGGCGGTGGCGCTCGCCACGTCGTTGTTCTCGCCGGCGGCGGCCCTGATCCCCGCCCTGTTCAGCGTCTGGCACAACGTCACCGGCCCGGCGCTGGCGAGTTACTTCACCTGGCGCGAGGACGCGGCGGCGAACGTCGACGCCGCGACGGCCGACTGAACCGGGGCGACGACAGGCTATATGCCGGCGGCGGACGGACGTGGGTCCGTGCGACTCGTCCAGGTCATGGTTCCGCCGGGGAAACGCGACGCGGTCCTGCGAACCCTCGACGACGAGGGTATCGACTACGTCGTCGCCGACGAGACCAGCCACCGGGAGTACACCGCGTCCGTCACGTTCCCGCTCCCCCAGGCGGCGGTCGAACCCGTCCTCGAACGCCTCCACGAGGCGGGGCTTGATCGCGAGGCCTACACCGTCGTTTTGAACGCCGAGACGGTCATCTCTCGGCGGTTCGACGACCTCGTCGATCGCTACGAGGAGGGCGACGAGAACGGCGACCGGATCGCCCGCGAGGAGCTCGCGGCACGGGCGCGGTCGCTGGCGCCCAACTGGCGCACGTTCGTCGTCATGACCGTCGTGAGTTCGGTGGTCGCCACCGCCGGCCTGTTGCTCGACTCCGCGGCGGTCGTCGTCGGGTCGATGGTCATCGCGCCGCTGATCGGCCCGGCGATGGCGACGAGTACGGGCTCGGTCGTCGACGACCGCGAACTCCTCCTCCGAGGCGTGAAACAGCAGGTCGCCGGCGGCGTCCTGGCCGTCCTCGCGGCCGCGGCGTTCGCGGTCGTGTTGCGAGCAACCCACGTCGTCCCGCTGGAGGCGGCGGACGTGTTCGCCATCAACGAGGTGCGGGAACGGCTCGTCCCGGACGTCCTCTCGCTGGTCATCGCGCTGGGGGCCGGCGTGGCGGGCGCGCTGAGCCTCTCGACCGGCGTCTCGACAGCCCTCGTCGGCGTCATGATCGCCGCGGCGCTCGTCCCGCCAACCGCCGTCGTCGGCATCGGCCTCGCGTGGGGGTCGCCCCGCACCGTCACCGGGGCGCTCGTCCTCGTGCTCGTCAACTTCCTGTCGATCAACTTCGCGGCGCTCGCGGTGCTGTGGGCGACGGGCTACCGCCCGAAGGGGTGGCTCCGCCACGAGGAGGCGCGGGTCGCGACGCTGAAACGCATCGCCGCGCTCGGCGCCGTGCTACTCGTCCTCTCGACGCTGCTCGCGGGCATCACGTACAGCACCTACCGCACCGCCACCTTCGAGGAGGAGACTCGTGTCGTCGTCGACGACGTCCTCGGCGAGCACGCGTCCCTCGAACGCGTCTCGCTCAGCGTCACCTACGAGGAGACGTTTCCGTTCACCCGACCCGAGCAGGTGACCGTCGTCGTCGGCCACCCACCCGGGGTCGACCCGCCGACGCTGGCGGGCCGCTTCGCCGGACAGATCGACGCGGTCACCGACACGCCCTTCCGGACCGACCGACCCGTCGCCGTCGAGGTGCGATACGTCGTCGTCGAACGGTCGACCGCGGCAGAGGGGACCGACGCGACGGCGCGTCTCTCCGACGACCCGCCCCGCGCCGCTGCCGAGCGCGCGTCGCCCGGCGCGAACCGAGCGACCGCGTGGCGGTGACCGCGAGCGTCGACGTGACGTACGGGGCCGCGTAGGGCGCGACTCGTCGCGACGGAGAAGAGCCGCCGCGGGCGGACGCGTACTACCCCGAGCGGGAGGGCAGGTCGGGCTCCCAGTCGACCGTCTCGACGGCCAGATCGAGGACGGCGTCGACGTTCTCGTCCTCGGTGACGCTCATGTAGGCGTCGGCCTCGACGTCGCGCGAGCGGTCGCTCTTGTTACAGACGGTGAGGACGGGCGCGTCGAAGCGGTCGACAGCGGCGTCCCGGAGGGCGATCTGGGCGTCGAGGGGGTAGCCACACGATCCGCTGGCGTCGACGACGAACACGACGGCGTCGGCGAGGTGGGTCAGCGCGCTCACGGCCTGGTTCTCGATGTCGTTGCGCTCGTCGGCGGGACGGTCGAGCAACCCCGGGGTGTCGATGATCTGATAGCGGATGTGGTTCCGCTCGAAGTGACCGATCTGGATCCCCCGGGTGGTGAAGGGGTAGCTCGCGATCTCGTTGTCGGCGCGCGTGACGCCGTTCACGAACGACGACTTGCCGACGTTGGGGTAGCCGGCGACGACGATGGTCGGCTCGTCGGGGCGGATGTCGGGCAGGTCACGGAGCGCGTTGCGCGCCTCGCCGACCCGCAGGAGGTCCGCCTCGACCTCCTCGACCACGTCGGCCATCCGCGCGAACGCCTGTTTGCGGTGTTTGCGTGCCGTCTCGGGGTCGGTCTTCCGGAGCTTCGTGTTGTACTCCCGCTGGATCGTCTCGACCTGACGGCTCGCCCACGTCACCTCCGAGAGGCTGGCCCGGAGGGCGTCCAGCCCGACCTGTTCGGCGCCATCCTCGCCGGTTCTGGCGTCCAACTCCCGTCGCAACACCGCGTCCGCGAGCTCCCGGTAGAACGGATCGACGACGCCGAAGTCGGGCCACTCGGTCACCACGTTCTCCAAGTTGTCCGAGAGGATGTTTCCCGCCGTCTGCAGCATCGACTGCTGGGCCTCCAGGCCCGACTTCGCACGCCCGGAGCGGGCCGCCCGCGAGAACGCCTTGTCGATGAGCTCCTCCGACCGGGGCGTGGTCGGCAGGCCTTCGAAAATCATTGTCGACGTTTCGACACGGGCGGATAAAAGGTCGTCCGTTCGGGGCCGCCTCGCCGTCTCACCGGGCCGACGGCGCGACGGCGGACTGGTCGTCGTCCGGTCGGCGGGGACGTGCGCGCCAGCCCTCGACGCCGGCGGCGACGAGGAGCAGTCCGCCCGCCGCGAGCAGGAACGGCTCGGCGCCGAGGACGAACCGGGTCGACCCCCCGCCGTACGTCGACACCGTCACGTAGAGACCGGGATCGAGGGCGTAGTGCAGGACGGCCCGGGCGGCGTAGAACAGGACGACGCCGCCCGCCGCGACGGGGACGACGGCGAGGCGTCGCCACCGGTGGGCGGCGGCCGCCCCGACGACACCGATGAGGGCGAGCCGAGCGAGCAGCCGCTCCTCGTGGTTGAGGCCGCCGTCCCAGCCGGTCGTGACTGTGCCTTCGTAGCCCGGTGCGACGTGAACGAGCCCCTGGTGGATGCCGATCACGACCGCCGCGAAGCCGGCGGCCGCGACGGCGACGGGGACCAGTCGTCGTGACCGCATACCGTCGACTCGGGGGCGAACGGACATCAAGCTTGTCGGTCCAGATACTCCCCCTGGACGGCCACCACCTCGGCCGAGTCCGCGCAGTCGGCGTACCGCCGCAGGGGTTCGTCGTTGAGTTCGAGGAACGTCTCGCCCCACGTGAACTTCGCCAGGAGTCGCTCGGCGTGGGGTCGGTCGCCGAGGATGACCAGCCCCGCGGCGAGGGCCTCGACCGTGGTCAGCCGGAACGGCTTGCCGAAGTTGACGGGGTTGGCGGCGACGAGGTAGGGGAGCGCGCGGTGCTCGCCCGGAATCGAGAAGCGCGCCTGCCCGGCCGACTCCCACGAACAGTCGAGGGCGACCAGCGTCCCCGTCGCGTCGGCGGGCGAGAGCGCCCGCTCGGCGTGGGGGTTGAGCACCACGCCGTACGGCGTCGCCCGGTCCGAGCGGTGCAGGTCGACCAGGTCGAACCGCGCGAGTTTCCGGGCCGTACACTTCTCGGGGTCGTCGTCGCCCTCGTAGCGGACGTGCAGGTCCACGGCGGACGCAGACGGCCGACGGACAAAAACGGCTCGGGCGGGGGCGACGACAACGGTTTTGCCCGTCGCGGTGCACCGGACGGTATGGACGGGAGCGACGGCGGTGGGGCCGAGGCGACGGTTCGGGCGTTCTACGCCGCCATCGACGCCGGCGAGTACGACCGCCTCCGGGGGTTGCTCGCCCCCGAGTTCGTCCACCACCGCCCGGACCGGACCCTCGACGGACGGGAGCGGTTCGTCCGGTTCATGCGGGAGGAACGGCCACGAACCGACACCGAACACGTCCTCGACTCGGTGTGTGTCGGGCACGGGGAGACGTTCGCCCGTGGCCGCCTGCGGGCCGAGGGCGACGGCGACCTGTTCGGGTTCGTCGACGTCCACCGGATCGACGGCGACCGGATCGCGTCGCTGTCGACGTACACCGACTAGCCGAGCGATGGGGGCGACTCGTCGTCGCCCGCGGGCGACAGCTCGACCTCGATCTCCAGTTCGCCGTCGGGACCGTCGACGTACTCGACTTCGAGTTCGACGGCGTCGCTGTACGCGAAGTCGAGTTCCCAATCGCCACCGGAGAGTGTCACGCCACCCTCGCCCGACTGAAGCTGTTCGCCCAGGTCGACGAGGAACTCGCCGGCCACGGCCGCGGTCACGTCGTACTCCTCCTCGAAGTAGTCGCCGAGTTCGGTGCTGCCGGTCGCGTCGTCGTCGGGAACGTTCGCCATGGTTGACATACGTCGGGAGAGGATTTAAATTCGCGCCCGGCGCGCTTCACTCCCGCTCGCCCGCGCCTCACTCCCGCTCGCCCGCGCCGACGGCGCTCTCGCCGACCTTCTCGTGCCCCTCGATCATCTCCTGGCCGCCCATGTAGGGGCGGAGCGCCTCGGGGACGGTGACCGTGCCGTCGTCGTTCTGGTAGTACTCGAGGATGGCGACCATCACGCGGCCCACGGCCGTTCCCGAGGCGTTGAGCGTGTGGAGGTACTCCGCCGACTCGTGGCGCTCCGGCCGGTAGCGCAGACCGGCCCGGCGAGCCTGGAAGTCCTCGAAGTTCGAGGCGCTGGAGACTTCGAGCCAGCGGCCGCCGCGGTCCGGGCCGTCGTCGGCGTCGGTGCCGGGCGCCCACACCTCGATGTCGTAGGTCTTCGCCGAGGCGAAGGTCAGGTCGCCGGTACAGAGCGTGAGGATCCGGTAGGGGAGGCCGAGGCGCCGGAGGACTTCCTCGGCCTCGTCGACGAGTCCCTCCAGCCGGTCGTAGCTCTCGGCGGGGTCGACGAAGTTGACCAGTTCCACCTTGTTGAACTGGTGGACGCGGACGATGCCACGGGTCTCGGTGCCGTGTTCGCCCGCCTCGCGCCGGAAGTTTGGCGTGTACGCCTGGTGTTTCAGCGGGAGGTCGTCGCTGAGGAGGATGTCGTCGGCGTACATGTTGGTGACGGGAACCTCCGCGGTGGGGCAGAGCCAGAGGTCGTCGTCGTCGTAGTCGTCGGTCTCGGCACCGCCGACGCGGTAGGCGTCCTCCGCGAACTTCGGCAGCTGGCCGGTCCCCTCCATCGACGTCGATTTGACGGGGACGGGCGGGAACAGGTCGACGTACCCCTGCTCGCGGTGGACGTCGAGCATGAACTGGATCAGGGCGTGTTCGAGGCGGGCGCCGTCGCCCTTCAGGAAGTAGAAGCCGGCGCCGGTGGTCTTGGCCCCGCGGGCCTCGTCGATGACGTCGAGGTCCTCACCCAGGTCGTAGTGGGGGGTGACCGTCTCGGGCAGGTCCCGCAGGTCGTCGAAGCCGTGGCGACGCTCCTCGACGTTGTCGCTCTCGTCCTCGCCGACGGGCACGTCCTCGTGGGGGACGTTCGGGAGCTCCATCAGTCCCGCCTCCAGGTCGGCTTCGAGCTCGTCGGCGCGGGACTCGACCTCCTCCAGCCGATCCTTGAGTTCCTGGGAGCGCTCGATGGCCGCCTGGGCTTCCTCCTCTTTCCCCTCGGCTTTCAGCCGACCGATCCGGTCGCTGACCTCGTTGCGCTCGTGTCGCAGGTCGTCGCCCTCGCTTTTGAGCGACCGCCACTCCTCGTCGATCTCCAGGAGCCGATCGAGGTCCACGTCGTCGGCCATCCCTCGGTCCTCGAGGGTTCGACGCACCACGTCCGGGTTCTCCCGGAGATACTGCCTGCTGAGCATTTGGGCGCACTTCTCGGGGCCGAGACAAAACCGTGTCGGGACGTGACGGGCGACAGAACGCTTTTCACCGCCGCCGCCGGGGTTCGTCCATGGCCATCGGCGATCTCGCGTCCGTTCCCGGTACCGACATCCACTACGTCGACGTCGGCGCCTTCGACGTCCCCGGCTACGGCTCCGTCTACCTCGTCGACGCCGAGCACCCGGCGGTCGTCGACCCCGGACTCGGGACGAACGTCGACCTGGTGATCGACGCCCTCGACGACCGCGGGATCGACGACCTCGAATACGTGCTGACGACACACGTCCACCTGGATCACGCGGGCGGGGCCGGGCACCTGCTCGACGCCCACCCCGAAGCGACCGTGTTGACCCACGAGATCGGCGTGCCACACCTGATGGACCCCTCGCGGCTGGTCGCGGGGACGAAAGCCGCCGTGGGCGACCAGTGGCAGTATTACGTCGACCCGAAACCGGTGCCCGAGGACCGCATCGAGTCGCTCGCTGACGGCGACACGGTCGACCTGGGCGACCGGGTCCTCGACGTGGTCCACGCCCCCGGCCACGCCCCCCACCAGGTCGTCTTCCACGACCGGGGCGACGACGTCCTCTTCTCCGGCGACGCGGGCGGGATCCGCCCGCCCGGCGCCGACGAACTCTTCCCCACCTCGCCACCCGTCAACTTCGACCTGGAGACCTGCCTCGACGACGCGGCGACCATCGCCGAACGGAACCCCGAGCGGATCTGTTTCGGCCACTTCGGCGACGCCGCCTTCACCCCGGACCTGATGGACGAGTACGCCGAGATCCTCTCGGCGTGGATCGATCGGGTGCGCGAGGTGCGGGCCGACCTCGATACGGACGAGGCCGTGATCGAGCACTTCGCCGAGACGGCCACCCCGGTGGAGCCGTGGGGGGCACGCAAGACGCGGGCCGAATACCGGCTCAACGCGCGCGGTGCCCTCGGCTACCTCGACGCCGACGGGGACTGACCGTTCGGCGCGCGTCGCGGGGCCGGATCGCCCCGGTTTTTGCCGGTTCGTCCGGGGGAAACGGCGGGTTTTATCGGTGTCGCCCCCCCACCGGAGGGACACATGGAGGTGTACTGAATGGCCGGCGGGGGGAACCTCATCACGCTGGTCGCGGCGCTGATCGGGGTCGGGGTCGTCGCACAGATCCTCTCGGATCGCTTCCGCATCCCGAGCGTCGTCTTCCTGCTGGCGTCGGGCGTCATCCTCGGCCCCGAAGTGCTCGGCGTCGTCGGGCCCGAATCCTTCGGCAACGCGCTCTCGGCCATCGTCGGCCTCTCGGTGGCGATCATCGTCTTCGAGGGGGCCTTCCACCTGCGGGTCGGCCGCCTGCGCGAGGCCCCGGCCGCGGCGTTCAAACTGGTGACCCTCGGGGCGGCCATCGCGCTCGTCGGGACCACCGTCGTCGTCCACTACGCCCTCGGGACGAGCTGGATGGTCGCCGCGCTGATCGGCGCGTTGCTCGTCGCCACCGGGCCGACCGTCATCGCTCCCATCTTGGAGGTGGTGCCGGTGCGGAACCGAGTCGGGACCGCCCTCGAGACCGAGGGGATCGTGAACGACGTGACGGCGGCGATCCTGGCGGTCGTCATCTTCGAGGCGATCATCCAGGACGTCCGGGCACCGAGCGAACTGTTCGTACTGTTCACGCAGCGACTCGGGAGCGGTATCGTCGTCGGCCTCACCGTCGCGGCCGTCGTCTTCTACGCGCTCCGATATATCGACCTCTCGCCCGGGAACGCGCCACAGAACGCCCGGCTCCTGGTACTCGGTGGGGCACTGGTCGCGTACGGGGCCGCGGAAGCGGTGGCCACCGAAGCCGGCATCGCCGCCGTCGCCACCGCGGGCATCGTTCTCGGGAACGCGGACGTTCCCTACGAGAAGGAGATCACGGCGTTCAAAGGCGACGTGACGCTGATCGTGCTCTCTTTCGTCTTCATCACGCTCGCGGCGTTGCTTCGGTTCGAGTATCTGCTCGCGCTGGGGGTGGGTGGCCTGCTCGTCGCCGCTGTCGTCGCGGTCGTGGTTCGGCCGTTGCTGGTGTTCATCAGCACCGCCGGCGACCGCTTCACCCGCGGGGAGCGCCTCTTCATGAGCTTCGTCGGCCCCCGCGGGATCATCCCCGCGTCGGTCGCGACGCTCTTTGCCGTCGAGTTCCGCGCCGAAGGGATGGGGGCCGAAGCGAACGTCCTCGTCGGCACCGTCTTTCTCGTCATCTTCCTCACGGTCGCACTGGAGGCCGGACTCGCCAGACAGATCGCCGAATTCCTCGACGTGATACCAATGCGTGTGATCATCATCGGCGCCGGGAGCGTGGGTCGAACCCTCGCCCTGCGCCTCGAAGACCGCGGAGAGAACGTCGTCCTGGTCGACCAGGACGTGAACAGCGTCGAACGGGCGCGCAACGAGGGGCTGACCGTTCACCACGGCGACGGCACCGACACCGAGGTGTTGCGGTCGGCCGGCGCCGAGAACGCCAAGATCGTCGCCACGACCACCGGCGACGACGACGTGAACCTGCTGGTCGCCCAGTTGGCCGACTCGAAGTTCTCGCCCGGCACCATCCTGGCGCGCGTGAACAACCCCGACAACGTCGACGCGTTCGAGGATCTGGGGGTGCGGGCCATCTCCTCCGTCGACGCGACGGCGATGGCCTTCGACGACTACATCGAGCGCCCGTCGCTCGTCAACTGGACGAGCGAGATCGGTCACGAGGGCGAAGTCCAGGAGATCGACGTCACCTCCGAGGACATCGTCGGCAAGACCATCTCGGAGATCGGACCGAAGCTCCCCGCCCGGTGTCTGATCGCGCTGATCACCCGCGACGGGAAGAGCATCGTCCCCGACGGCGACTGTCGGCTCGAACACGGCGACCAGATCACCCTGATCGGCGACGACGACGCCGTCTCCGAGGCGCTCTCCGTCGTCCACCCCGACGGGCAGTAAGCCCACGGGAGCGCCTCACACGCCGTAGTACTGCCGTCGCCCGATCCGACGGCCTTAAACGGCTCCCACGAGAACAGGATAGGGATGACCGACCCGGCTCTCGAAGTCGTAGAGTTTCTCCTGACGGCCCACGTCTACACCAACGACCGGAGCCTGGACGAGAACGACCTGCCGCCGCGGTACCGACGCGTGTTCTGGGCGGACGAGGACGCCGAGGACGACGCGGACGACGACGACCCGACGCCGAACGGCGGGATCGAGCGGCCGCTGGTCGTCACCGAGACGACCGCGCGACAGGCGACGGGGGTCGAACACCCCTGGGACGCCGTCTCGGACCTCCTGTTCACCGAGCAGGAGAACTTCTCGGGGCGCATCTCGCTCACCCAGGAGGACATGGCGATCGACTGGCTTGTCGAACGCGCCGACCGCGAGCGCGTCGCGACCAACCCGACGCTCGCGTCGGTGGTCGCCGACCGCGACGACGTCGACGTGACACTCGCCGAGGCGCGCGAGCAGACCCGGCCGATCCACGCCGACCGGGTGTGGATCGACAGCCTGCTCGAGGCCTACTTCGACGAGGACGAGGACGGCGAGATGCTGGATCTCGTGCAGGTCCGCGCCCCCGAGGAGATCGAGATGACCCTCGACGACCTCGTGCTCACGGAGGATCAGGAAGGCGAGATCCAGAAGCTCGTCAAGGCGATCGAACACCGGGAGTACCTGGCCGAGATCGGCCTCCGCGAGATCGGCAAGCTCCTCTTCGTCGGCCCGCCGGGGACGGGGAAGACGACCGCCTCGCGGGCGCTCGCACACGAACTCGGCCTGCCCTTCGTCGAGGTGAAGCTGTCGATGATCACCAGCCAGTACCTCGGCGAGACGGCCAAGAACGTCGAGAAGACCTTCGAGGTCGCCAAGCGGCTCTCGCCGTGTATCCTCTTCATCGACGAGTTCGACTCGGTCGCCAAGACCCGACGCTCGGACGAACACGCCGCGCTCAAGCGAGCCGTCAACACCCTGCTCAAGAGCATCGACGACATCAGCCTCATCCGCGACGAGGTGCTCCTGATCGGCGCGACCAACCACCCGGATCAGCTCGACGCCGCGGCCTGGCGCCGGTTCGACGAGATCGTCAACTTCCCCAAGCCCGACCGCGGGATGCGGGCCGACATCCTCGACGTGATCACACGACGGATGGACATCGCCGAGTTCGACCCGGACTCGGTCGCCGAGCGCACCGAGGGACTCACCGGGAGCGACCTCCGGATGGTCCTCCGGGAGGCGGTGCTGGAGGCGCTCACCGAGGAGCGCACGACCCTCACCCAGGAGGACATCCTCGACGCGGTCGAGGACTTCGAGGAGCGGGACAACCTCAAGAACATGGACATGATCGACGGGGACGCCGACACGCTCGTCGCCGGCGACGGCGGCCACGCGGACCACGACCACTGACGACCCGGCCCGGAACTTTTGTCGACCGCGGCCCACGACTCGGACATGACGGCGCCCGACCTCCGAACGGCCGTCGACGGCCTCCTCCACGAGGAGACGCAGATCCACGAGGACGGTATCGACCTCACCGCCGGCGCGGTGTACGTGGTCGACGACGCGGGCCGGATCGACTTCGGCGGCGGCGAACTCGAACCGGCGCGAACCCGCCCCCACGAGACCCGCACGCGTCGCCCGGACGACGACTACGGCTGGTGGCACCTCGACGGCGGCCAGTACCTGATCGAATACAACGAGTCCCTGACGGCGGGTCCCGCACTACTCCAGACCCGCGAGGCGGTGCTCGAACGCGGCGCTTCCCACCCGACGCGGGTCGTCACGTCGCTCCCGCGGATGCCGCTCTCGGTGAGCGACGGCGGCCTCTACCTGAAGGAGAACGCGCGGGTGTCGACGCTCCGGCCTCACTCCGCCCAGTCGGGGCGGTAGGAGGGCTCGGGGTGGTCGGGGTCGGACCGGACCAGCGACGAGGCGAGAGCCGCGACGGCGAGGAACGGTAGGATCGGCAGGAGAAAGAGGAAACACAGCGCGCCGACTCCCTGCCCGACCCGTGCCATGACCAGTTCGGCGAACGACATACCGAGTGTTGCACGTCGGTCCATAGTCGCCGCGCCGGTAGGAACGGTGGTCACTACGGCGTTTCGGTGACGGCGGATTTTGTCGGAGATCGGCCGCAGGCTAGTGGTCGTCGCCGCGCAACTGGCCGACGCTGCGTTCGATTTCGGCGACCTTCTCGGTCTGGCGCTCGGCGGCGCGAGCCACCTCGGCGACCTCCTCGGCGACCTGATCGGCGCGGTCGCGGGCCTCGTCCACCATGGCGGCGATCTCCTCGGCGCTGGCGGCCTGCTCGTCCGTTGCCGTCGACACCTCCTGGATACCGGCGACGGCCTCGCCGACCGCCTCGACGATCTCGTCGAGTTTCGCCATGCTCGACTCGACCTCCGCGACCCCGTCGTCGATCTCCGACTCGGTCGCTTCGAGGCTGTCGACGGTCCCCTCGGTCCGTCGCTGGACCTCGACGATCATCGACTCGATCTCCCCCGCCTGGTCCTGGGCCTCCTGGGCGAGCGACTTGATCTCGTTGGCGACGACCGCGAACCCGTCGCTGTCGTGGTCGGCGCGGGCCGCCTCGATGTTGGCGTTGAGTGCCAACAGGTTCGTCTGATCCGCGATGTCGTTGATCACTTCGATCACCTCGTCGATCTCGTCGACGGTGCCGCTGAGTTCGTCGACGTCGGTGCGAACCTCCCGACTCGACGACCGGACCGACGACATCACGTCGCGGACCTCCCGGCTGACTTCCCGGCCCGACTCGGCGTGGTCCCGGGCCTGTCGACTGGTGTCGGCGACGGAGTCGGCCGTCGAGGCCACCTCCTCGACGGTGGCGCTGAGGTTCGACACCTCGTCGGCGACCTCCTCGGTGCGGTCGGCCTGTTCCTCGGCGATCCCTTCCATCCGGGTGGCGCTGTCGGCGACCTCCTGGGTGATCTCCCGCAGTTCCCGCGTCTGGTCGTCCACGTCCGCCACGAGGCCGTCGAGGGTCGCACCCATCTCGTTCAGCGAGTCGACGACCGTCAACAGTTCCTCGTCGATGTACTCGTCGGCGGTGAACTCGGCGCGGGCGCTCAGGTCGCCGTCCTGGATCGCGTGCATGGCCGAGGTGACCTCTTCGACGAGGTCCTCGATTCGCTGCCGGCGGCGTACCTCCTCGGTGCGGTCCTTGACGAGTTCGACCACGCCCACGAGTTCGCCATCGTCGTACAGCGGCGACGCGCTGAACGTGATGTGTCGGGTGTCGCCGCGCGTGTCGGTGAACGTGCTCCGGTCCTGATATTCGGGGTGGTCGCCGTCGTCGATCCGCTCGACGTCGAACTCCCGGTGGGCGTCGCGGGGGGCATCCAGTACCTTGTCCGCGAGGGTCTTGGCCCGACGGCCGTCCTGGTACCACGCCTCGCCGACCGAGTCCGCCGCCCGCGCGTCGGCCTCGGTACTCCCCGTCAACTCCACCATCCCCCGATTCCAGAGAACGACCTCGTGATCGGCGTCGAGAATGAAGATAGGTGCGCCGATCCGGCCGATTATCGCGTCGAACGACAGGGGGAACTCAGCCACGTGTCGCTCCGATTGTTTGGGTGTGCTCATGGGTCTCGCCGTCGCTAGCGTCCAGAGGGACGTTCGGTCGCATATAATTGGGGGATCGATTATCCAGAATGATACTGGCGTGCCCCCGGCCGGCGCCGGTTAGAGGTCGAGCACCGCGCGGAACCGGGCGTCGTTCTCCATCATCCGGTCGTAGGCGTCGGTCACGTCCTCGAGGGCGAACGTCTCGACGACGGGCGTGATCTCCCGGAGGGAACTGAACTCGAGGGTGTCCTGGGAGTCGCGGGCGTGTCCGGAGCCCCACCCGGAGACGGCACCGCGGGTCGCGACCAGATGCTGGACGTCGGTCGGGACGGGTTCGCCGGGGATGCCGACGACCACGACCTCGCCGTCGGTGCCGATGCCGCCGAGCACCGACTCGATGGCGTCCGCGGAGGGGGCCGTCGAGAGGACGACCCGGGCGCCGCCGAGTTCCTGGAGCGCCTCGGCGGGGTCGCGGTCGGCCGCGTTCACGAAGTGGTCCGCGCCGAGGTCGAGCGCCAGGTCGCGTTTCTCGGGACTACGGGAGATCGCGACCGTCTCGAAGCCGGCGGCGTGGGCGTACTGGACGCCGAGGTGACCGAGGCCGCCGACGCCGACGACGGCGACGACGTCGCCGGGGCGGGCGTCGCTGTTCCGGAGCGCGTTGTACGTGGTGACGCCCGCACACAGGAGCGGCGCGGCGTCGACGGCCGACAGGTCCTCGGGGACGGCCGCCAGCGCCTCCCCCGGGACGGTCGCGTACTCCGCGTAGCCGCCGTCGAAGGTCAGACCCGTGATCTCGGCGTTCTCACACTGGAGGAAGTCGCCGCGACGGCAGGGATCGCAGGTGAAACAGTGGCCGCCGTGCCACCCGGCGCCGACGCGGTCGCCCTCGCTCCAGGCGGTAACCTCCTCGCCGACGGCGTCGACGTGGCCGACCACCTCGTGGCCCGGGACCCGCGGGTAGCTCACGCCGGGGAACGTCCCCTCGACGACGAAGGCGTCGCTGTGGCAGATCCCACAGGCGTCGACGGCGATACGGACCTCCGTCGGCGCCGGTTCCGGCACCGCTCGGTCGACCACTTCGAAGTCGGCACCGGCCTCGGGGACGACGGCCGCTCGCATCGTCTCTGTCATGTCCGTCAGGACGGGACGGCGCGGGAAAACCCGCACGTTCGGGGCAAGGCGGCCCGCAACCGGCGGTCGGAGCGAACAGTTCTAATACGGTGGCCTCAGAGGGGGGGAACGTGACGTCGATAGCATGGATTCGGGATTGACCCGCGAGGTGCTCGACGCGCTCCCCGCTCGGATCGCGGTGCTGGACGGGACGGGACGGATCGTCGAGACCAACGCCGCGTGGCGCGCGTTCGCCGCGGAGCGCGACCACCCGCTGGTCCCCCGCGACGGGGACGAGGGACGGACGTACCTCGAAACGCTCGCCCGTTCGGGGAACGATCAGGCCTCGACGGTCGCGACGCGGGTCCGGTCGCTCCTCGACGACGACGACCACGCCGGGACCGAACTCGCGTACCGGGCGGACGCCGACGGCGACGCGCTCCGGATCACCCTCGCGCCGGTGACTCACGACGGCGACCGGTTCGTCGTCCTGCACCACGCGGACCGGGAACGGGAGGGGACGGAGGGGGGAACGGGCGAGCGGATCAGTTCCCAGCTCAAGGAGCGGGCGATGGACGAGGCCCCCGTCGGCATCACCATCTCCGATCCCGAAGACCCCGACAACCCGGTCATCTACGCCAACGCCGCCTTCGAACGGATCACGGGCTACCCCGTCGAGGAGGTCCTCGGGCGAAACTGTCGGTTCCTCCAGGGCCCAGACACCGATCCGGAGACGGTCGCACGGATGCGACAGGCGGTCGAGGACCAGGACCCCGTCACCGTCGAAGTGCGCAACTACCGTCGGAACGACGAGGAGTTCTGGAACCAGGTCACCATCGCACCCCTGTACGACCACGCGGGCGAACTCGCACACTACGTCGGCTTCCAGCAGGACGTGACCGACCGCAAGCGGGCCGAGCGGGACCTCGAAACCGAGCGCGACCGACTCGCGCTCCTCAACCAGATCGTCCGCCACGACATCCGAAACGACATGTCGGTCGCGCTGGGGTGGGGCGGTGAACTCGCCAAGCGGATCGACCCGGCGGACGAGGACGCCTTCGAGCGGATCATGACCGCCGCCACCCACACCAAGGAACTCACCGAGGCAGTGGGGGACCTCGTCGACATCCTGGGGACGGCCGACCCGGAGCTCGAAGCCATCCCCCTGGCGCCGGTGCTCCGGACGGAGGTCGACCGCGTGCGCTCGAACTTCGACTACCGGTCGCAGTCGGTCACGATCCGCGGCGACGACGACCTGCCCACGGTGGACGTGTGGGCCACCCCGATCCTCGCGTCGGTCTTCGGCAACCTCCTCGACAACGCCGTCTTCCACAACGACAAGGCGACGATCGAGATCGAGGTCGGCGCCGAGGTGACCGCGGAGACGGCCGTCGTCCGCATCGCCGACAACGGCCCCGGGGTGCCCGACGAGCGCAAGCGGGAGGTCTTCGGCCGCGGCGAGAAGGGACTGGAGAGCCCGGGAAGCGGCCTCGGCCTCTATCTCGTCGACAACCTCGTCGACACGTACGGCGGGTCGGTCCGGATCGAGGACAACGACCCCGAGGGGGCCGTCTTCCGTGTCGAACTGCGGCGAGCCGACCCGGAATCCCACAGTACTTGACCGTCCGTCGAGTATCGCGCGTCGATGGCCGACGAACACGGGGGGTTCGAGGACGTCAGCGAGACGCTCGACGGACACCCGATGGTGAACCTGCTGGCCTACGCCCGAGCCTACTGGCCGCGTCTGACCCTCGGCGTCCTCGCCGCCTTCTGTACCCGTTTCGCCCGTCTGGTCCCGCCGATCCTCGTCGCCACCGCCATCGATCGGGTCATCAACGGCCCTGCGGACCCCGGGCTGCTGGCCACGGTCGGCCTGCTTCCGGCCGAGCCCATCGTGGGGCGTGCGGCCCGGGTCGCGCTCCTCGAACGGCTGGTGCTCATCGCGGCGCTCGCCTACCTTCTCCGGTCGGTCACCCGCTTTGCCTCCCGGTACCTCCTCCAGTCCTCGGCCCAGAAGATCCAACGCGACCTCCGCAACGACACCTACGACCACCTCCAGCGCCTCTCGATGGACTTCTTCGTCGACCACCAGACCGGCGCGATGATGTCGGTGCTCAACAGCGACGTCAACCGACTGGAGAAGTTCCTCAACACCGAGTTCCGGCAGGTGATCCGCGTCGTGGCCACCGTCGGCGGCATCGCGGTCGTCCTCTGGCACTACTCGCCGAAACTCGCCGCCATCGCGCTCGCGCCCGTCCCCATCATCGGCCTCGCGAGCGGTCGCTTCCTCACCTGGATCGAGCCACGCTACAAGTCCATCCGGGAGTCGGTCGCCCGCCTCAACACCCGCCTGGAGAACAACCTCGGCGGCGCCGCGGTGATCAAGAGCTTCAACCGCTACGGGTTCGAGCGCGACCGGGTCGCCGAGCGGAGCCAGGACTACCACGACGAGAAGGTCGGCGCCCTGCGGATCAGGCGGGCCTTCTTCGCCGGCCTCCGCCTGCTCACCGGCGTCGTGTTCGTCCTCGTGCTCTACGTCGGCGGCCTCGACAACATCAACGGGGCCGAGGGGGCGCTCACCGCCGGGAGCTTCGCCCTCTTCTTTCTCTACCTCCGGCGGCTCTACTCGCCGATGCGTCGCGTCGGGAAGTCCGCGAACAAGTACCAGCTCGCGAAATCGAGCGCCGAACGGGTGTTCGGCCTCCTCGGGCGGGAGCCGACGGTCACCTCGCCCCCCGATCCGTACCGCCCCGACGACGTGGACGGCGACGTGACCTTCGAGGACGTGACCTTCGGCTACGGCGACCGGGCGCCGGTGCTCCGGGACGTCTCGCTTTCCGTCCCCGCGGGCGCGACCGTCGGGCTGGCGGGCACCACCGGCGCGGGCAAGTCGACGCTGGTGAAGCTCCTGCCGCGGTTCCACGACGTCGACTCGGGTGCCGTCCGGATCGACGGCGTCGACGTCCGCGAGTACGACCTCGACGCCCTGCGGGACGAGATCGCGCTCGTCGAACAGAACCCCTACCTCTTCTCGGGCACCGTCGCCGAGAACATCGCCTACGGGGACCGTGCGGCGCTGGCCGCCGAACGGGACGCCGACGACGCCGCCCGGGATCGGGTGATCGAGGCCGCGAAAGCCGCCGAAGCCCACGACTTCGTCACCGACCTCCCCGCGGGCTACGACACGCTCGTCGGGGAACGCGGCGTCAAACTCTCCGGCGGGCAGCGCCAGCGCCTCGCCATCGCGCGGGCCCTGGTCAACGACCCCGCCATCATCGTCTTCGACGAGGCGACCAGCGACGTCGACACCGAAACCGAGGAGCGCATCCAGGAGAGCCTCGACCGCCTCGTCGAGGACCGCACCGCCTTCGTCATCGCCCACCGCCTCTCGACGATCCGCGACGCCGATCGGATCGTCGTCCTCGAGGACGGCGAGATCGTCGAGTCGGGGAGCCACGCGGACCTCCTGGCGGACGAGGGGGACTACGCCGCCCTCTGGCACGCACAGGCCGACGCCCGGACACCCGCCGACGACTGACGTCGTCGGTCGCCTACGGCCACCGGTAGATCGAGACGATCGATCCCTGTGGCACGGATACGCTTATCCCGGTTACGGTCCCAGTAGCGACCATGAGCCGAGCAGTACCCGAAGGCTGGCTGAAGACCGGCCGACGGGAGTACGAGAACCGGACCGTCGAAGTCGAGGTAAAGTTCCAGCCCACGCCGGACCGGAACGGCACCTTCGAGGTGTGGATCGTCGACGAGGAACGGGACGACTCGACCGCCGTCGACAACGTCCAGCCCTCCGAAACCGACGTCCGCGAACTGGCGAAAGACGTGATGGACTCCTTCACCGCGGGCTACGAGGCCGCCGTCGAGGACGGTACCGACGAGGACGCAGCGATCGAACGGGGTATCGAACGCGCCCTCACCGAGAACCGGGCCTGAAACCGGAGTCCGTACCGCGTCCGGAGCCGTCTCCCCACGGACGGTGCGGTGGATCGAACGGAAACGCCGAGCGCAGCGGCTGTCGAACCAAATTAACTATACCCCTCCGTACAGTCAACACGACCGACGGTTATGAAACTCGCTACAATCGGTGTCGGCAACGCCGGAAGCAAGGTCGTGGATCGGATGGTCGAGTTCGAATCCGAGACCAACCGGAACCTCTGTCGCCACGTCCATGCCATCAACACCGCCCGAACGGACCTCGCGAAGCCCGAATACATCCCCGAAGAGCAGCGCGTCCTGGTCGGCGATACGAACCAGAAATCGAAGGGCCACGGAGTAGGTGGAGACGTGGAGATCGGTGCCGAAGTCATGTCGGCGGATATCGACGAGATACGTCGTGCCTTCGACGACATCGAGATCCACAACGTCGATGCGATCCTCGTCGCCGCAGGCCTCGGTGGTGGTACGGGGAGCGGCGGCGGTCCGGTCGTCATCGACGCCCTCCAAGATATGTACGACGAACCGGTGTACGCCCTCGGTATCCTCCCCGGCGAGTACGAGGGTGGACGCCCGGCGCTGAACGCCGCCCGCTCCCTCCAGTCGTTCGTCAACAAGGTGGACAACTTCATCGGCTTCGACAACGACGCCTGGCGCGCCCGCGACCAGACGATCGAAGAGGGATACGAGGAGATGAACCGCGAGCTGGCAGCCCGGATCGTGACGCTGCTGGCAGCCGGTGAGACCGACGACACGGACGTCGCGGAGAACGCGATGGACTCGAGTGACATCATCCGAACGCTCGCCACCGACGGGGTGTCCTCGATCGGCTACGCCGCCACGGCGGTCGACGCACAGCCCGAAGGCCTGCTCGACAGGTGGGGCGGCGGCGGTGCCGACGACGACCCCCTCGACGACGCCAGCCAGGCGACGAAGATCAAGTCCCTCGTCCGCCGGGCGACCAACTCGCGGCTGACGCTACCGTGTGAGGTGTCGAGCGCCGAGCGGGTGCTCGTCGTCCTTTCCGGACCGCCAGAGGAATTCTCCCGAAAGGGGATCGAGAGTGCCCGCCAGTGGCTCGAACAGGAAGCCGAAACGGTCGAAGTACTCGTCGGCGACGATCCACGGGAGAAGTCATCACAGCTCGCGGCAGCCGTACTCCTCTCGAACGTCTCGGGTGCCTCCCGGATCGAGACGCTTCAGAACCAGGCCGTCGACGCGCAGGAACAGATCGCCGAACAGCAGGCGGCCCGCGAGGAAAAGATCAACGACCTGATCACCGACGAGAACGACGACCTCGACCCCGTCGTCTGAACCGTGTCTCGAACCGCACCCGCTCCGGCCCCGCAACGAGGGCAGCGATGAAACTCGCGCTGGTCGGCATCGGCGGTACCGGGAGCCGTCTCGTCGATACCATCCGCAGTATCGAGGCCGAGGGCGACCGACAACTGTGTTACGGGAACCTGATGACCGTCGATATCTCGCGAACGGTCGGCGACGAGTTCGATCACATCCCGCAGGAACAACACGTGACGATCGGCGACACACACCGCGAGGTCGAGGACGGCGTCGACGGCGACCAGGACCTGGCAGTCGAGATTGCCCGTACCGACTTTCCCGAGATACACCGTGCCCTCGACTCGATCACCATGCGCAAACTGGACGGGATGCTGGTCGTGACGAGCCTCGGCGGGGGCACCGGAAGCGGCGCCGGCGCCGTACTCGTCGAGCGGCTACAGGAGATGTACGACAAACCGGTGTACGTCCTCGGCGTCCTGCCGGGGGCGAACGACGGCGGCGAGGCGGCGTTGAACGCCGCTCGCTCGCTCCGGTCGATCGTACCGGCGGCCGACAGCACCCTCCTATTCGACAACGACCGATGGGTCGGCACCGAGGCCGAGGCCGCCGAAGATCCGTACGAGCCTGCGAACCGCGAACTGGCGTCCCGAGTCCTGAAGCTGTTCGCCAGGGACGACGCCGATCCCTCGTCGATCGGGGCGAACACCTTGGACTCCAGCGACATCATCCGTACGCTCTCGCCGGGGGGAGTCGCATCGATCGGCTATGCCGCAACCGAACTCGAGGACGGCGGCGGGTTTCTGTCGTGGCTCCGGTCGATCCTCGTCGGGAGCCGAGAGAACGAGACGACGGACGAGCGGACCGACGCGGGAAAGACCCAGAGCCTCGTCCGGCAATCGCTCAACTCACAGCTGACGCTGCCGTGTGAGGTGTCGAGCGCCGAGCGGGTGCTCGTCGTGCTGTCCGGTCCCCCGGACGAACTCTCCCGACGAGGCTTCGAAAGCGCCCGCCAGTGGCTCGAGGAGGAGACGGACACGGTCGAGGTACTCGCCGGCGACGACCCACGACCCGACTCGTCGACCGTCGCGGCCGTCGTGTTACTCGCAAACGTCACCGAGGTGCCCAGGATCGACGCGATACAGCAACAGGCGGTCGAATACGACCGCGATACTGACGAACTTCGGGCACCCGAAGAGTCGACCTGATCGCCCGGCCCGTCGACGGCCGACCACCGTCACCCCCCATCGTCGCGGGGTCGGACTGCGTTCGCGAACGTGACGAGAAGGCCCAGTCCCCACCCGATCGGGACGGCAAGCCCGGACCACATCCCCACGAACGCGATGCCCGATAAGTCGAACTGCTGTCGAATGACGGCACTGAGATCACCGACCACTAGGATATTGTCGAGGATCCACTCGGCCAACGACGTACTGCTCGGCAAGATGATCGCACCCAGCGTGGGCGAAAAGAGTGCAGCCGTCACGGGCGGGAGAAAGATCGCTGCGACGGCGAACGGATACGCCGCGAGAAGCGTCACCCGCCGACTACCGGCGCGGGCGGTTCCCCACGCGAGCCCGGCCGAGACCGTTGCGACCGCGCTTGCCGTGAGCACAGCCTTGAATCCGGCGGCCGGAAAACTCCCCCACGCCAGCGCCGTCAGCGCACTCCAGGCGACGGCCGCGACAGCGACGATAGCGAGCAATCCCAGCCCTGTCGCGACGCGATTGAGCCGTCGAGTCACGTATCGAATCCAAAACCCAACGACTGCGAAGGGATACACGCCGACGATCAGCACGGATCCCAGTACACTCCAGATCCAGAACGCGAGGCGACCCTGTGTCGTGCGGGGCCGCCACTGATTTCGAACCGGGTGGTTGGCCGAGTGCATCGAGAACAGAAGCTCACGCCAAGCAGTTAGCAGCCGGAAGAAATCGGCTCTGACCGCAGCGACGAGGTCGGATTCCGTCTGCATCGGTCCAAGATAGTCAATCGGATGGTTAACAGTTTTTGTTCGGCTGCGTCGGGCTGGTAGCCATCGCGTTATCCCCTCGTAGGCATCGAATCCGGGGTATCGGACTCAAACGCGCATGAGCGCCTCGATGCGAAGCACGAACGCAACCGTGAGCAGCGCATCGAAGGTGTCAAGCGCTGAGCCGAATACATCGAGTCCGAACCCCCCTGAGACGTGGGGACCACAGCAGAACGCAGTCGTCAACGACCAGCTCGATGCAGCCCAAAGCGTCCAGACGTCGGTTGCCCACCAGCAGCACGTAACGGATGTAGCGGCGGAGATCCTCGAAGCGAGCGACGAGTCCGACGACGATTCGGAGTAGTCGATCCCGTCCTGGAAAACTCCTCTCGATAATCGTACATAACGCCTCGGAATAAGAGGAGTCGCCAAGACGTAGTCGTCTTGGGCTTTAGGGGATCGTGTGAGAGCCAAGGGCCGGATTTGAACCGGCGATGGGCGGCTCTGCAGGCCGCTGCGTTAGGCCGGACTCTGCCACCTTGGCGCAGTCGGTAGTATCGGTGTCCGGCGCTTAAGCCTAGCGGTCGCCGGTCGCGTGATGTGTCCGGAACGGAGCGACCGGCCGTGCGTGGCGGTCGCTGGTCGACGTATGAAAGACGGCGAGCGACAGTGCCGTCGCTCGCCAACGTGAGTATGAGTGGTGAGGCGGCGAATCGGCACTCCCAGAGGGTCGCCCACTCCAGTACTGCCCGATACGCAGGCGGGCTTAACGTCCGTGTTCGGGATGGGTACGGGTGTTTCCCCGCCGCTCTGGCCGCCTTCATGCCGACCGACGGAATCGAACCGTCGCGATGCCAATGCCGGTAGGGTCCAACCGTACGTACGTGCGATCCAGTTAGCGCCTGGACCCGACAGTCAAATCGAATCGGGTCACAGTGCGAAATCCAATGAATGTGGCTCGGACTGTTAGTGCTCGCGGGCTGAACGTCTCGTTGCCTTGACGCGTACACCCCGAGTCTATCTAACTCGTCTTCTACGAGTGTCCTCGGTGGTACCTCTTTTCCAGGTGGGTTTCGAGCTTAGATGCGTTCAGCTCTTACCCCGTGGTGCGTGGCTGCCCGGCAACTGCCTTTTCAGACAACCGGTACACCAGTGGCACCCAGGCGGAGTTCCTCTCGTACTATACGCCTGTTCCCGTCAGGTACCTTCAACACCCCCAATAGATAGCAGCCGACCTGTCTCACGACGGTCTAAACCCAGCTCACGACCTCCTTTAATAGGCGAACAACCTCACCCTTGCCCGCTTCTGCACGGGCAGGATGGAGGGAACCGACATCGAGGTAGCAAGCCACTCGGTCGATATGTGCTCTTGCGAGTGACGACTCTGTTATCCCTAAGGTAGCTTTTCTGTCATCCACGGGTCCCATAAATGAACCTCGTGGGTTCGCTAGACCACGCTTTCGCGTCAGCGATCCTCGTTGGGAAGATCACTGTCAGGCCTCCTTGTGCTCTTGCGCTCTCTTCCGGGTTTCCGACCCGGATGAGGAGACCATCGGGCGCGCTCGATATCTTTTCGAGCGCGTACCGCCCCAGTCAAACTGCCCGGCTACCGGTGTCCTCCGCCAGGAGTGAGAGTCGCAGTCACTACCGGGTAGTATTTCAATGCTGGCTCGGTGGCCCGCTAGCGCGGGTACCTGTGTAATGCCTCCTACCTATGCTGCACAGTAGCGACCACGTCTCAGCGACAGCCTGCAGTAAAGCTCTATAGGGTCTTCGCTTCCCCTTGGGGGTCTCCAGACTCCGCACTGGAACGTACAGTTCACCGGGCCCAGCGTTGGGACAGTGGCGCTCTCGTTGATCCATTCATGCAAGCCGCTACTGAAGCGGCAAGGTACTACGCTACCTTAAGAGGGTCATAGTTACCCCCGCCGTTGACGGGTCCTTCGTCCGATTGTACTCGGTGTTCAGATACCCGCACTGGGCAGGATTCAGTGACCGTACGAGTCCTTGCGGATTTGCGGTCACCTATGTTGTTACTAGACAGTCGGAGCGCCCGAGTCACTGCGACCTGCTCTTCTCCAGAGCAGGCATCCCTTATTGCGAACGTACGGGACTAACTTGCCGAATTCCCTAACGCCGGTTGCTCCCGACGGGCCTTGCCTTTTGCCGGCAGAGCACCTGTGTCGGATCTCGGTACGATCACCACACTCGTCTTTTCACGGGCTCTAGGTACGACCGACTTGCGCTGTCTCGAGGGTCGTCCGCTTCCTGCCATTACGGCTTCCACGGATGTACTCGATTCGACCGGGCGAAAGCCCGGCTCGGTTGTCCCCAAAGCGTCGACTTTCAATGTGTGGCGGTGCTGGAATATTAACCAGCTTCCCTGTTGTCTCGGTCGAGTTACGGCGAGACTTAGGATCGACTAACCCTCGGCTGATTAGCAGTGCCGAGGAACCCTTGCTCGTAAGGCCGTCGGGTGTCACACCCGACTATCGCTGCTACTGTGACCAGGATTATCGTCACCACTCGGTCCACACGAAATCTCTCCCGTGCTTCCGCCCGAGCGGAGTGCCAGCCTACGCGATTGTCCTGTGACGGACACGGGTAGGTCTCGGTGGTGGATTTGAGCCCCGATCATTTTGGGCGCCCCGAACCTCGGCCGGTAAGCTGTTACGCTTTTCTTAGAGGGTAGCTGCTTCTAAGCTCACCTCCCGGCTGTCTAGGGCTCGGGACCACCTTCGATCGCACTTAATCCACACTTGGGGACCTTAACCTACCGCTGGGTTGTCTCCCTTACGGTGCACAGGCTTACCCCGCACACCGGACTCCCACCGTCTGTGGCGTCCGCAAGTTCGGAGTTCGACAGGATGGCCGACTCCTCTCGGAGGCGGGTCATCCAATCGGTCGCTCTACCTCGCGGACTACCTCAGGTGAGGTCATGCTTCGACATGTTTCGGCTGGAACCAGCTGTTGCCGGGTTCGATGGGCCTTTCACCCCTACGCATAGGTCACGGGAGGGTATTGTAGGACACCACCCCTAACGGGCCTCCACGTGCCTTTCGGTACGCTTCACCCTGCCCACGCGTAGATCACCCGGTTTCGGGTCGCATCCGCTTGACTCCCCGCGCTTGAACACGGTGGCCCTGGTCGTAAGACTGCGGCCGTATCGGTTTCCCTGTGCCTTCCTCGATGGTCGAGTTAGGCTCGCCAAGCAAATGCACTCCCTGGTTCGTTTTTCAAAACGCACGACGGAACATCGGCTTCCTTCGAGTCCTACTAACGGGTCGCCCCGTGTTCGTTTGTCGAAGGACCTTGTATGCCCCGTCGCTCGATCGCCAGCTGAGTTCAGGCTCTATTTCAGTTCCCTTCTCGGGATACTTTTCAGCGTTCGCTCACGCTACTTGTTCGCTATCGGTCTCGAGGAGTGTTTAGTCTTCCCAGTTGATGCCTG